>NZ_JBPYDE010000033.1:0-3206 GCF_051847555.1 Psychrobacter sp. 1Y4
ATCCTCAGGCGGAGCAGTGAGGGGCAACAAATTTTCAACTTTATCAATGCTGGATACAATGAAACCTGGTTTGTCACAAAAGATGCTACCAATCAGCGAAGGTTTAGGCAGTTTGAAGAAGTTAAAAGCACAATCGAATCTCAAGGTTTTAACGTCTCAAATAATATCAAGCAACTGGCTTACGAGGCCATCATATCTAATTGTCCTAATAGGCGCTTAAAAGCCTCTATTCGTTCATCCAAGGCTCTACAAACCATCAATGAGCTTCGTCCTGATTACTCACTGGCTGTCGGTAGAGGTAGTTTCTACGGGTTTTCCTTAATCGCTAGCAATATTCTAAAAAGTAAAATTGAGTTTGATCAAATATGTGAGTTTTTGGTTGAAGCAATGAAGACAGAAAATAAAGTTCAGAATAATGAGATTTCTATAGACTCACAAGGGGTTGATACCAATAAGTGGCTTTCAGATCGTAACTCATGGAATGAGGTTGAGCAACTTAGAAGTAAGTTTAACGAACTAGGCCAATATGTTGAGCAAAATGCTTCTAATCAAAATACCCTATCGATAACAGTTAAGACGCTCAGAGGCTTAGTCAAAGCCTTTGATATAAAGATTGTAGAAAATAAAACCATTGAAGATGATCTCAAATTAAAAGTTGAAGCTATAGAGCAAGCAATTACCCAGATTAAAATTGCTTGGGATAAAGAAAAAGGCCAATTGCAGAATGAAGTAGATGATCTGAGCTCTAAGATAATAAAGCTTAAAAGAGCGAAACGAGATTTTGAAGAGGGTGTACCTGGGCATCATCAACCATTGGCCATATTACAAAATATGATTAGAGAGATCCCGTCACTTGAAGAGCAAATAAAGCACGAGAATGAGCGACTCAAAACTCTACGCAAAGACGAGATGGATGCTACTAAAATCATCGAAAACATCAAAGAGCAACTTGCTAAAGACTTAAAGCAAATAGAGTCTAAAAAAAATGGTTTAGTTTCTCAACAAGCGTTAATGCTACAGCAGATTAAAACGGGTTACTACGAGTCTCTTTCAAACCTAGGTGATGATAAGGCTGCTAAGCTTAGCCTTATTAAAAAAGAGTACGAAATCAAGTCTAGTGCCATCAAGGAAAAACATACCCAGCTTATTATCGATAAGAATAACCTGGAATCAGAGTTAAAAAATATTAAATGTAGCCTCGAGCTTGCCAAGGAAATGGAGAGCTTAAAGCTCAATTTAGACAATGCTAAAACTCGACTTAATCAGGACATAAAAAATCAAAGAACAGCTGAAAAATATCTAGATGAGACCAGTAAGGAGTATGAAAAACTACAAAGAGAGCATGAACGCTTATTAAACGATATCGCTGATAAGACCTCTGATATTGATGACCTATATGCTTTGCTCAAAGATGACACATTACTCAGTTTCCTATTGAGAAATGAAGCCGATGAAGTACTTTCGCCTTTGATAAATCAGATACGAAAAAGTATCGACCCATCCCTATTCAACCGCTCTGACCTATCACCACAGTGGCTTGCACCTAAAGAATTAGACAACGAGACTCTGTATGGGCTGTATCTTGATACATCAAAAATAGACACTACTAATAATCCTAAAAAACTACTTACCCTTGAAAGTATTACTGAGCACAGACTTGTGTTAGAGGATGAGATATTAGAACGTAGAACTAATATCTCATCACTCGAAAAAACAATTCATCAAGCCAAGATTACTAAGAAAAAAGCCAATGAGGATGTCTATAAGGCAAATACCAATGTGGTTAACACTGAAAAAGATATCGAAAATAAACAAGCGACGCAAAAACAGCTAGAAATAAGAGCTGAAAACGAAATTGAAGAAGCTAAGAGTAAGATTGAGAACCAATTAAACGAAATTAATAACCAAATTAATAACCAAATATCAGCTTCCGAAACTGTTGATACCCAGATGAACATCTCTGAGCAGGAGATAGTAAGCCGTCACAAATTGGCTATTGAACAACTAGAAGAAGATAAGAAAAAAAGAGAACAGGTGGTAGAGCAACAATACGTTGAAGAAATTGAAGGCTTGAAGCTTGAAGCTGATCAGTCTCAAGAGCGTCATGATAGGGCTATTGATGAAAATGGCTACGATGATAACGTTATAGCCCAAACTATAGCCAAAGTGCAGCACCTATCCACAAAGTTAGATGTTGCTGAAAAAGCCAAAATACGCGTTAAGCACTATTACGAGTTTATTGATGAAGAATATCGAGATTTACCTATGCTGTTTGAAAAACGCAATGGTCTATCAATTGAGCTAGTAGATAAACAAGCGGCTTTTGATAAAGCTCTGATATCTAAGCAGGAAGATGTCAAATCCCTTGATGAGAGAGCCAAGGATATTAATGGTCGAATTGATAGAGCACAAATCGACCTAATAAGCATTAAAGAAAGTCTAGGCAATGCCAATAACGCTTTTGATAAAGCTTTGGTTGTGGATCATACCTTGCAGCCTAAATATACGGGACATTCTTTGCAAGACTTGCATAATGCAAGCTTAGCAGTCTTGAACGATGCCAAATCTTTGGTTCGCGACACTAAAAAGAATATGGAAAAAGGTATTTATGCACTAAAGGCCATAAGAAAGCCCTTTACCGCCAATGGGTCTATGTTTGAGAGCTTAATGTCTGACAGTATCTTACTCAGTATACCTGATCAGGAAAACTGGTACATACAAGCTAAAAAGTTTAGCGACTACCTACACAATGAGCATGAAATTAAAAAAGATACACTCATTGGCCAGTATCGAGTCACCGCTCACCAAGTTAGAGAATTTAAATCAAAGCTAGATGATGCTCATAATAGCTTGAGTAATTTTTCGAAGCGTATTAATACTAAATGCAAAGAGGTTTGTGAAAAACTAGAAGCTTTAGCCATTGAGGAGCTTCATATAGCTATAAGTTCGGGAATCAAAGAAAATAGATGGTATTCCACCTTGGCTGACTTCACTGATGCACATCAAAGATGGGCTAATGAGGACATCCATGACACAACGCGTATGCCTAATCAGGAACTGCTGTCCAAATTACAACTCGTGCAAGACTATATTGGTCAAAACCAGATGAACATCAAACTGTCAGAGCAGTTTAGTTTCAGTCTAAGAATCAAACAGGTCGGCGGTGAAATCAAGGAAACCAAAAGAGCAAAGGTATTTAAAGATAT
>NZ_JBPYDE010000034.1:0-2777 GCF_051847555.1 Psychrobacter sp. 1Y4
ATCGTATAAAATCGTCACTACTTTCAGTAAGTTCGAACATACTTTTAGGATGGTTCAAGGTGTACACATCGTCAAATTTTTTTAAATAACTGCTCTTAGGCCAACGCAGTGATCTCTTAACAACTAAGCTCAGAAACTCATCCATATGATCGTCCCAGTAATCTAAATCATTGATTTTTATTATTAAGGTCGATATTGGCTTAAAGTTGTCAGTAGTATCTATCTCTAAAATGACGAACTGAGAAGTGTCAGTTTTGACTCTTACTTCAAGTAAAGACCGTCTATTGCCGTCCATCGTTCTATGTAGCCTAGAGCGCCCAACAGCAGGTAAAAAATGTAGTTTTTCAGTACAGTCAGTCTTAGGTCGTTCTGATAGCCTCTTGATTAGTAGCTTAAAGGCTTCAAATCGTTGCATATACAGTTCTAAAACATCGCTGTCATCATCAAGCCCAGAGAAGTCCGCTTGGCATGCTGTGCCGTCAATCGTGGCCTCATCTGTACCAAGATCTAGTTCTACTAACTCTTCATAATCTTCAGTCTCTGCTCCTTGTGCGCCTGAAACTCTTTTTTTGACAACTTTTCGAGTTTCTATTGGAGTTGCAAAGCTAAAGGAGGTTGTTGGCACCTCTATCGTTTTCGGTTTAGTGTCAATATCTGCTTCTTGCTGATCATCAATAGTATCACTACTTACTGAACCATTTGGCTTAGCTACGTTACTTGTACCGCCGCCTCTCGTACCAGCTTTGAATTTCTCACTATAAAATGGCACTTTTTTGGGCAAAGAGGAGAGAATATTACTGATCCCTATAATTTCATGAACATAGTAATTGCCAGTATCCTTGTGCATCCAACCTCTAGTGTCTAGTGAGAGGTTATCAAGCCGTGGCGGACTAAATTTAAAGCACCATGTTTTCTTGTCTTCAGTTTCCTGAACTTCTTCAATAAAATTTTTGGCAATACTTTCATAGGAAGAACGCGCATTTCCATCTATTAGTATCCAAGCCAGTAAGCGTCTCTGTCCTTCGTGATCAAAAGTTTTTAAAGGTAGAGAGCTTATAGGCAAAACATTTACCAATACTGAATCATCTGGCATGTCTTGAATCCAAAACTCTCTATTGAGTAATCCGTGATCAATACAGTTTCGAGCAAGATAGGCATTATGAAAAAATAACACTCGTGCAAACTCAATCTGAGGTATATGGACCGTTACTGTTGACTCATCTGGTCTGATATAGTCAAACACAAAGGTATTACCGCCGCTTTCTGAATCAATGCCTACTTGCCAATTAGCAGTAGAGACATTACTCAAAAAAAATGGGTAGCCACCTTTACGAGACTGCCCATCTGAAGGGTTTATGACTCTTCTTTTCGCGAGAGCTGGTAGATTTGATAGTCTAGTATGTAATATTTGATTTTGCCTAGTGCTTGTTACGTATAGCTCAAGATTCCATGTCTTCAAGTGTTTAAACTTGAAAATATTAGCAACGTACATTATTTTCGAGTCTTCAGGAAAACCTTTAGCGATCATATACTCACCTTGTTTATTCGCATATTTGTAATACTGTATGCATGCTCTAGAAACCTACTAGACTCAGGAGTAATTCGCTCATCACTCAATTTAGCCAGTCGTAATATCTCCCAGCGCTGTAAAGTTTGATTGTTCGATATACTATCAATTAATACCTGGCTTAACCGTCTTATTTGATAGTTACTAACTTCTTCACTATATCTGTCCAAAAATGCTGAGACTAAAGGTAGCTTATCTTGATTCTTCTCAATCATTGAGACTGAATCAGTTTGATTCATCCACCACTTTTTTGATTTACGAGGTAATGTTAAGTCGAAACATGTGTGATCGTTTATTTTGATCAAAGACCTCACAAACTCGCTATCTCGCTTTTGCCAATCTACAGTGAATCCTTTAGGTATGTGACGTTGATGGTAGTTTTTGTTTGTATTAATAAACCATGTCTTATCGTTACGATATAGCCATGCATAAAGAGCTTTATTGACTTTTCTAGCTTCTTTAATCGATTGGTGTTCTTTAATCAAGTCTAACCATAGGTTTCGATTTGACTTTACCAATTCACTGTCAGGCTTTATGGTATTTTTCGCTTTTGTAATTTTACCAGATAGGGTGGTTTTCTGGCTTTTCACCTGCATTATTATTTCTTCAAAAGTCCATTCTTGCTCCAATATTGAACTAATAGCGATAATATGTTCAAGATAACTGAACGATTTACGATGTTTACGAAAAATACCGCGAAGCCAACCTGTTTCACTGTTAAGTCTATGAAGATTGTTCGTTTCTAAAAACTCTAATGACCATCTATTTTCCACCTTTTCTAGTATACGAAGATGATCGATATGTTTAGACCCTCTTATACAGTTACTAGATCGAGCTAAACCGTGGTAAAAAGCAGTCCACTGCTCAAAAGTCGGAGAAGATTGTTCAGCTAAGGATAAAAGCTCAGATATTTTAGAAATGAGGAACCTATTATCTTCATTGACACTTCCTTGTGGATTTATATTACAGTTATGTGGAGTAGGGGCAATAAAATCATGACGGGAGTTAGGACGATATTCAACTGAAGAATCCGCTAATGATCCATGCTTGCTACAACAAGTTATGCCTGGAATTTGCCACATACGTGACCAATACCATTCACCATGATCTTTAAACTGCTCATTAAAACATTGTGGGCAGTAACGGATATATTTTACTGAGGGCAGTCTTGATGCATTACTCCCTATTGCTAAGTGAATAGCGCCTTGCG
>NZ_JBPYDE010000035.1:0-2523 GCF_051847555.1 Psychrobacter sp. 1Y4
AGTGATTCGCTATTTTAGATAAATGGCATGGCAAATCAACAGTTGCAACTACTCCTCTATCTTCAAAAACATCATCTAATAACTGCTTTGGACTAATCAATCCAGCTCTAATTTTGTACCTAGCAACTGTGCTGTAAATTAGCTCTTCGGCATACGGGATAGGGAGGTTTATCACATCAACTTACCTTAGGTAGCCAATCATTGATATCAAATATTAGCGATGTAGAATCTTTTAAGTGTTCATAAAATGAATCATCCCTTTCCTTTTGAGTGAACTGATAGCGTAAATCTTCAGAGTCAAGCGTATGCCAATCCTTTGGTTTGATATAATTCGATTTCTTTGTACGAATAATCGTTTGAGAGTCATCTTTTAAATTGCTGTTTCCAACTTTAACCTCTTTCGACCATTCTAAAATAATAGACATCAACTCGGGCATAGAGGCTTCAGGTAGCTCAGAAACTGCCTTTTTAACTGTAGGAACTAGTACAGGGGAGTCTTTCCCCATATCGACTAACATACGATGTAATCTAATGCTTAGTTCGCACCCCTGATATTCTGATACCTCATCGAACTCAGACTTCTTTTGATGTAGCTTACTTTGGAGCTGCAGTAACTTTTTATCGATGTCGGGTATTACTAGATCTGAAAACTCGGCAATTTTATCTGATCTACCAGATTGCAAGGCTTCTATCATAGGATGTATAGGTCTTAGATCTTCATCGTAAGTGGTCTGCAGTAGTTTAACCGTAATACGCTCTATCCCTGAATCTATAGCTCTGAGCTGAGCTAGTACAAAAAGCTTAACTACGATATCTAAAATGCCTTGTGACAGATCATACCAACGACTTCTTACATCGTCAGATAAGATAATATCTGCTTTTCTCAACCATTGATACTTCCACAAATTATCCGTAAACCTGTTCCATTCAGATTTATATATTTTGCCATCTGCTAAAACTATATTTGGTTCTTGTGCCATCTGCTCCCAAAAAACTGAGCCAAAACCTGCTCCACGTCGAGCTGATCTTAAGTCTCCTTCAAATATAAATCTAGCTTTTGGTGTTCCAACCATAACGACAGGAAGACCTACCGTATTTACTAGCGTCACAAAAAAATTCAACATTTTCTCAGCACCGCCAGACTTATTAACACTGAGATGTTGTATTTCGTCTATTACTAACAGTCCGATAGCATGGTGATTAGAAATCTGACGCATCAAATTCAATAAAGTTTCAATACTATGTCGTTTTAGCGCATACTTTTTTTCATAATTAGAGTCTAAAGCTTGGTCGATTGCTCTAAAAAAATGAAGACATAGGCTTTTAAGTGAACCATCATGTGGACAATCTACTCTTAGGTAGACAATTTGAGTAAAGTTCAAGTCTGAATGATAAATGACTTGAGGGTAGGTCGATAGGATTTTATTAAGGGTAGTCGTTTTACCACTACCTGAGCAGCCTATAAATGCCAAGCTACGAGCTGTAGAAGTCGCTGTAGGAAACCTAATCACATCGTCCTCACCAGACATTAAACGCTCATAGCCATTTTGAAGATGAGTATTTAAAGAGCCGTCTTTAGGATTGCGTCCAACATACCCTTCACGAATCATTATTGATAACTTCTTCTCAAGATCAATATGACGGTTGATAGGCTGAAAAAACAGACCCATCATTTGAGATATCAAATGTGCTCTAATAGAAGAGGAAGCCTGACAGTCAGAATGATTGAGCTTTATACTACCTTTAAGTTTTTTGACCACTTGTTCTGGTTCTAGAATGTCAGGCAGTGCCTCAATAAAGGGGTTCCCTTTGTAAGAACCAAAGCTTTCTTTATAAACTGCATTAATCATTACTGTCTCCAACATTCTGTAATCAGTCATCTTCAGATAAAATATCATGATAAACTGGGAACTTAAGCGCTAGCTCTTCATCATCCAGTTCACTTTGACTTCTCGTGCTTTTTTTGGTCGTAGGCAGTTGAATTAACTCACCTTTTTTAAACTTGCTTTTCTGCCTGTTCTGTCGCTCCTCATCTTTAGCTAACCTTTTGTTATCATTGATATTAGCTAACTGAGCTGACTTGCTTTTAAATGCCGTTGGTTTAGCCTTCATAGCTTCTTTTATGATTTTTTCATTTTCTCGTTCAAGGGTTTCTAATGCGAAACTACTTTTAAGCTCTTGATTGGCAGCTGTTTTTTTCTGCTCTTCTTGTATTTGCCACACCTCCCAAAAACTACAGCCCTTAAACTCTCTTGATCTATCGGATAAATGGGCTTTCCAATAATTGAGGCTACCTTGTTCATAAAAGATAAAAATTGTATTTGCATCTAAAGGATCGTAAGCAACTTTAATCGATTTAGGTCTATTGATTGTGTTTTTCCGATGAAGCCAGCCTTTTTCTCTTATTTCAGCACAAATATAGTAATTACCAAAGAGCTTGATACCTAAATCTGAAATGCTGGCTTTTTTTTGAGGTAATAGCGCTATGTATAAAGCATCCGCTGAGACAGCACGAAGCCTACC
>NZ_JBPYDE010000036.1:0-1996 GCF_051847555.1 Psychrobacter sp. 1Y4
CGCTCGACTTGCATGTGTTAAGCCTGCCGCCAGCGTTCAATCTGAGCCATGATCAAACTCTTCAGTTTAATCTTGCTATGAAGCTCTTTAAAGAAGCTTCTAAACTTGGCTCATCTAATCTGGCAAAATCGCTAAAAATTATGTTCGTAATGAATTAACTTTGAGTTTTTCTGCTGTCTTAAATGATAATTTTTATAGTTAATAATCTTTCCGAAAAGAAAAGATAGTCAACTTTATTTTTTAGCATTCTGAATCAGCAAAAATCCACACAAGTTGTTCTTTAGTTATGCTTTTAAATAGTCTCAATCACTGTCGTCCAGTCATTGATATATAGGGTAAATCTTACGCTTTTTGCCTTTTCCGTTGCCGGTTAAGCTATCTAGCGAGCCGACTATCTTATCATAATGATTTGAATTGTCAAGCTTTTTATAATTTCGTTTCAACAGGTTAACTGGGTTAGTAATATGTAATTTACATATTCGTTGCCGCTAGTCCGTCTGATGAGGGCGTATTATAGAGGGTTTATTTTTTGTGTCAACCTGTTTTATTGATGTTTTTAGACTTATTTTGCGAGATATTGAAATTGGTAATACTTTCAATAGGTTGGAGTTAGCTTCTTTAAAAAGGCAATAAAAGTGTGCTCTGGTTGATAGTTTTATCAGATATGTAGTGCCGTTTATTATCTTCTACCTCTTTTAAGGCACTCCTACTCATACCTCCAATATTGAGATTACTACAAACATTACTATATAAAAGGTTAATCGACAAACTTTATATAGTTTTGACAACATTCTATTTTGAAATGTCCAAAAATAACTTTCGCAGTTTATCTCTTATTGAGCTTAAGGCTCTATCCCTTGCTATCTAGTGTTGGTAGACGATTTTTGCTATAATCATCCTTTTATTACATTACTTATTTTTGCTTGTTATCTATATTGGCTGGAAGACAAGGTTCTGTCTATGATGTCGGTATTTGTTTGACACTCTTGAATAACCAATAAAATCCACAATATATAGCAGTACAAAGTAGTAGCAAGTAATGTGTCACTCTCACTATATATCACAACGATTAGATATAATTGATGCGGTCTCACGGTTATATGATTGATTGTTGCAATCATCACTGCCAACGGACCCAATAACAGGCGAATAGATTATGGTAGCGATTACTTTACCCGATGGTAGCGTGAAAAACTTCGAAGGTCATACAACAGTCATGGAAGTGGCGCAAAGTATTGGGACAGGGCTCGCTAAAGCGACAGTTGCTGGACGTGTCAATGGTCATTTAGTAGATGCGCACGATCCTATCGTCGCTGATGCCAACGTTGAAATCGTAACGCCAAAAGATGACGATGGTGTTGATATCATTCGTCACTCATGCGCTCACCTATTAGGTCATGCGGTTAAACAGCTCTACCCTGATGTGAAGATGGTCATTGGTCCTGTTATTGATGATGGTTTTTACTACGATATCTTTAGTGAAACGCCATTTACGCCTGAGCATATGGAAGCCATTGAAAAACGCATGATGGAGCTGATCAAGCAAGATTATGACGTTATCAAAAAAATGACGCCACGTGCCGAAGCGATCGAGATATTTGAATCACGTAACGAAGACTATAAGCTAAAACTGATTAATGATATGCCAGGTGAAGAAGCCTTTGGTCTGTATCATCATCAAGAGTATGTTGATATGTGCCGTGGTCCACACGTACCAAACACGCGCTTTTTGAAAGTATTCAAACTGACCAAAATGTCAGGTGCTTATTGGCGCGGCGATGCGAAAAACGAGCAGTTACAGCGTATCTATGGTACTGCGTGGGCTGATAAAAAACAGTTAAAAGCTTATATCCAGCGTATTGAAGAAGCAGAAAAGCGTGACCATCGTAAAATTGGTAAAGCACTGAACCTATTTCATATGCAAGAGCAAGCACCAGGTATGGTGTTCTGGCATGCGAATGGTTGGACGATTTATCAAGTACTTGAGCAATATATG
>NZ_JBPYDE010000037.1:0-1980 GCF_051847555.1 Psychrobacter sp. 1Y4
CTATCAACGAGTAGCACACTATGACCCTGAAGTTGTAGCCCACGTGCCAAATGCGTGGCTATCGTGGTCTTGCCGCTGCCGCCTTTTTGGTTCAGTACTGCGATTACTTTCATGGTAAAGGCCTTATGATGATTATATATTCATACACTCAAATGAGTAAGTACTCATATAAGTATATTATCGCAAAGGGCTAGTAAGCACAACTGAAAGTATTGAGCTTATTAGTATTGGACAGGTCTTGCTATTAAACCGATATGACACGTAGTAAAATGCACTGCTTAATAGCACTATGCGTGTCTAGCGAATAATTTGTATGCTAGTAGCACTATATTTGAAATAGGAGACGATCATGATTAAGTGTCATTTATCAACAATAATGGGTGAAAAGCGCCTTAAAATTGCAGATGTTGCAAGAGAAACTTCTATCAACAGAGGCACAATCACGCGTATGTATCATGAAGAAGCCACTCGAGTAGATTTAGAAGTGATTGAAAAGCTATGCCGCTATTTTGAAATTGAGGTAGGCGACCTATATGAGCTTGTTGACAATCCAGAAATATAACTTCTAAAAATACAAAATAATCTACAGTAGGTTATTTTATCTTGCAATGAGTCAAAATGCGTGTATAATTTTACCTGTAGCAGGACATTTAATTAATTAAAAAATCTAATTAACCTACAGGAGGTTATTATGTATACGTCAGCGCAGCAACCAACAACGTCATCTTGGTTTGATCACAATGTGAAGGTTTTAACCAAGCAACTTATTGAAAACTTACAAATACAGCAAGGTTCACAGCTGGCCAAAATATTGGGCGTGAATCCGATTTTCTATAATGATGAGGCGCTTCATGTATGGGTACAGCGCCAGATAGATGAGGGGTTAATCGTTGATGATGAGGCGATTGGTGTGCTTGAGGCGGCGTTTATTGATTTAATGAATGCTAAAGAAGCTGTATAAATACTTGATTAAAAGAACGAGCAAAGTTTAGCTGATCAAACTAGTAGCTAAACTTTACTCATGTTTTTACACATTATTTTAAAACTTGAAATAAATGAAAAGGCTTTGTGCTTTCAGCAAGTTGAAATAGCAATGGAGTTATATCAGCTTTTCTAAGATTAATTTTTTTAGCAATATCGTCTAGGCTCATTCCTTCTGAAGTTAACTCACTAGTTATTGTATTGAGTACTTGGGAAGTCTCTCTATCCATTGGATAAGGCTCTGACTTACGATAATTATATTTTGCTATTTCTGGGCAGAGCACTCTTGTATAAACCCACTCACTTATGAACCCTAGCTTATGCATTCTATATGCCAGTGCTACTAAAGATACGCCGAACACTTTTTTCAGCTCAATAAGATTGTTGATGGTAGGATTTACATGTCTATATTCCATTAATGCAACTTCGGGCATCAAGAACGCAGATGCAAACTCATCTGCACATCTTTCGACTACTTTTGAATCCAAGTCTTCATCAAGTGATTTACTAAAACTTTCAGACATTTTCATACTGTATATGTCTCTAACTAAATGACCTAGTTCGTGACATGCATCAAAACGACTTCTCTCCATAGTTTTTTGGTTATTAAGAAAGATAAAAGGTGTGTCATCATACCAAACGCTAAAAGCATCAATATATTCCGATTTTACAAAAATAGAAAAAATACGTATACCTTTTGACTCTAATAGAGCAATTAAGTTCCCAATAGGTTTATCACCCAGGCCCCAGTCGTAACGGAGCGAATTAGCCGCTTCTTCAGGAGATAGATGAGATAAATCAGGAAGTTCTGATTGAACAAGTTCAAACTCCTCTTCAAACCAATCATTAAGCATAAAGCCAGTAATGCCATAAGTTAAAGCTTCGGCTTTGACTTTCTTAGTCATTCTAGAACGAGATCTAAAACTAACACTATGTTCATCAATGATTGGTAAGTCACTACCTTTAAAAAAATCGATAGGGAAGCTTAGCACCCTTGAA
>NZ_JBPYDE010000038.1:0-1943 GCF_051847555.1 Psychrobacter sp. 1Y4
AAAGCTTTATCTTCGCCGCCAAATTGCTCAATCATATTGTGAAAAGCAGCGGTTTCGCCATCACGTCCCCATGCCGTCATCGTACTGTGTTCAGCCGCTGGGATAGAAAACGCAGGCATGTCATCAGCCATCTGATACCAGCGGCTGGCCGCAATGAGTGCTGTCATTGAATCGGTACCAGCAAAGTTCACCAAATGCGCCAAGCTACCAAGGGCAACCGTTTCTTGGCTGGATGCGCCGCGCGCGCCAAAGTCATGTAAGCGAAAAGGCAGCGACTCTGTATTGTCTGCTGACTTTTCTAGCGCTTGACGGATAATCTCTTTGCAATAGCGAGAAACACTAGCGACCGTCGATGGATACCAAATTGCGCGTAATAGCGCTGTTTCGATATAACTTGGTAGCCAATAAAACTCAGGATCAGTGTTGATAACTTGGCAGACTACATTGGATACCGGAACGATGCTGCCTTCAGGAACGGCTTGGATACGCAGTGGCAGGTAGCCGTTGTGTTTTTCAATCAAGTGCTCCCAGCCCGCACGATTAAAAGTCAAGCCATGTGCTCTAACCACTTTTTCGGCTTCGTCGATATCTTGGTGCGTGATAGGGGTGCTTAGGTACTCTTTTATAAAGGCTTGTAAGCCGAAGAACACCACATCATAGTCGCCTTTGCGCGCTTCAATGTAGCTGGACAGATATTCACTGCCACTTGGGTATTGCACCCAATGTGAGGTTTTATAGCTGTCACTATTTAAGATTAAATTGTTTAGATTACTGGTGTACATCACAGAACTCCTCTGCTTTGAGATGCCGCAGCTGCGTTGAAAGGACAGTGGCGGCGGTTGAGTGCCGTCTATCGGCACTGGTATAAAAAGTTAAAAAATACATTGTGTAGATATCAATGAGGGCTGATTTGACCATGACCTGCTCATCCGTCCAATAACGAAAAACTACAACCCAACCATTTTGGTAATAATCGCATAATGATCTTCAAACATCATTTTGGCATCAAGCTCTGCCAATGGTAACCAAAATGCTTTGGTCGCATCATCGCCGCCTTTTACTTTTGGCAGCCCTTTTGGGTCATTTTTGAGTTGGAAGTAAAAGGCTTGGGTAATCGTGCGTCCGCGCGCTGAACGATACGGATCGTCAAAGGTATGCTGACTATGGCAAGAACCACGCAATACAGGCTCAGGGACTTTGAGGCGCGTCTCTTCACGCAGCTCACGAATACAAGCGTCGAATAGTGTCTCTTTTGGGTTTAAAAATCCACCTGGTAGCGCCCACAGTCCGCGTCCTGGCATACTACGTCGCTCGACTAGCAAGATGTGCCCCGACTGTACAATCAACGCATCAGCCGTCATAAAGGTCGGCGGATAGGGGGCAGATTGCCACTGTCTTTTGTATTTATCAATAAAGTCTGCTTCTTCATGCAATTGATGATAGTCGTCCGTTTTTTTGAATTCATCGAGAACGTTGCGTGTTGACTCAGGCGTACGCTCAGGTGTTGGCGTAGCGCCCATCAGATAGCTGTCGCGAATAGGCGTGGCTGATAAGTTATGATAATTAGGTACTGACACCGATGCCCAGTTAGGGAACAGCGATAAGTAATATGATGAGCTGTCTTTTGAGTGACCAATCAAGCCAATATCTGTTTGCAAGTCACCCGTCACCGATTTTACGCCTGCTTGGACATATTGTAGCCAGCGCGTGTCATTGTAGAGCGCATCGTCTAGACCAACGCAATGGATACGAGCGGCGTCTTCTGCTGAATAAGCGCCCTTAATCATCGCAGCGCGTTCAGCGACGCTAAACGGATTACGTAAGCTGCGCGGTAGATTGGCGGAGCCGATCAGCATAATCACTTCATCAGAGCGTTTGAGCGCTTCGTCAATGACTGCCTTGTGTCCACAATGAAATGGCTGGAAACGCCCGATAAAAACCAA
>NZ_JBPYDE010000039.1:0-1930 GCF_051847555.1 Psychrobacter sp. 1Y4
TCGCCGAGCAAATTGACCATGCCAAAACGTGGAAGAAAGGCTTATTACAGCAGATGTTTGTATAAGGTATAACATGACTGAGCAAAGTGAGTACCAACTCGAAGACAGCCTAATGACGCAAATGCAGGATTTGGGTTATGAGCGCGTTACCATTACCACCGAGGCGGCACTCCTTGCCAACCTAAAGACGCAAATCGTCCGCGCCAATAAGCTGGATAAGCCATTATCCGACGATGAGTGGAAGCAAGTTATCAGTCATCTTGGCAGTGGCAGCGCCTTTGAGCGTGCCAAAAAACTGCGCGATAAGTTCAACGTCAAATTCGATGATGGCAGCTCACGCCATATTCAGTTTTTTTGGCCAAACGCTGATGACAACATCTGGCAGCTGAGCAATCAGATTATGGTTGACCACAGCAGCCAAAACGGGCGCACCAGCCGCTTTGATGTCACCATCTTGGTTAACGGCTTGCCCCTAGTGCAAATCGAGCTCAAGCGCCGTGGCGGCATCGAGATTGCCGAGGCATTCCATCAGACCATGCGTTACTCAAAAGCTGCCTACAAGGCAGGTCACGGCTTATTTGAGTTCATTCAGCTGTTCGTCATCAGTAATGGTGCAAACACGCGCTACTATGCCAAAGGCACACAGCATTTTAACTTCACTTTTCCATGGGCAGATAGTGACAACAAGCCGATTAATGAGATCGTTGATTTTACTGAGGTTTTTCTAACCCCCACGCACCTTACCGAGATGATCGCCCAGTTTATCGTGCTTTATGAGTCCTCAAAGACCATGATGGTACTCAGGCCCTATCAGGTCCACGCAACCAAGCGCCTAATTGAGCGCGCCACCACATCAGATAAAAACGGCTATATTTGGCATACCACAGGATCAGGCAAAACGCTGACCTCATTTAAAGCCAGCCAAATCATCATGCAACTACCTGATGTCGAAAAAGTCGTGTTTGTCGTCGATAGAAATGATTTGGACACTCAAACCGCCAATGAGTTCAACGCCTTTAAAGACGGCAGCGTAGACAGTACAACCAACACCAAAAATTTAGTCAAGCAGCTGGGCGAGAACCACGACAAGCTGATCGTCACCACCATTCAAAAGCTCAACCGCGCTATCAAATCAGAGCGGCATCAAGAAAAAATCAGCTATCTTAAAGACAAAAAAGTCGTCTTTATCTTTGATGAATGTCACCGCAGCCAATTTGGGGAAACCCACCGAAACATCAAACGCTTTTTTCAACAATCGCAGATGTTCGGCTTTACCGGTACACCCATATTAGTTGATAACGCCCATAACAAAGCTGGGCTAAAACTCACTACCGCCTATCTATTTGATGAGTGCTTGCACCGCTACACCATCGTGGATGCCATTCGTGACAGAAACGTACTGCCGTTTCAGATTGACTACGTAGGTAAATTCACCAAAAGCGATGGTGCAGCCGATGAAAAAGTCACCGCAATTGATACTCAAGAAATCTATAACGACCCCAAGCGTATTGATGATATTGCTCGCTACATTATTGAAAAGCACGACACCAAGACCAAACGCCGCGAGTTTAACGCTATATTTTGCGTCAGCTCCGTTGATATACTCACGCAGTACTACGACGCTTTCGAGCGTATTCAAGCACAAAAGCAAGCTGATGACCCTACCTTCAAGCCACTCACCATTGCTACGATATTTTCTTACGCTGCTAACGAAGCCACTGATGCCAGTTTCGAAGAAAATGGGCTCATTGAAGAATCAAGTTTTGAAACTCCTGCCCAAGTCGATGAGACCAGCCGCGACAAGTTAGATCGCTACATTGGCCAATACAATCATACATTCGCTACAAACTTTGATTCAGGCAAGAACTACTATCCTTACTATCGTGATATTGCCACCAAAGTAAAGCAGCGCAAGATCGATATTCTTATC
>NZ_JBPYDE010000040.1:0-1848 GCF_051847555.1 Psychrobacter sp. 1Y4
CTGTAAAGTCTAACCTATTAAAGGCAATCTCCCATGGCATTTTTAGTCAACCTCAGCACTCTCATCTCAAGGCTGTGCCAGTTTATTGGCGGCATCAGCCTAATCATCATTGTCTTAACCACTATGCTTGATGTCATTGCCCGCTATGTCTTCAAGCTTACGGGCGGCGAGTTTGGTTTTACTGTCAAAGGTAGCGTCGAGATCGTCTCCTACTTCATGTTATTTGCGCTACTGGCCGCCTTTGCCGCCTTCGTCGAGCGCTCACAGATCATCGTCGACGTCTTCACCCAAAAGATGTCACAAGCCCTTAAAGGCTACATGATGGGCGTGTTCATGATAGGTTTTTTTGTCATCGGTCTCGTCTTTACTTGGGGACTGTATGAAAGCGCCATCGACGCCATCGAATTTGGCAAAGTCACCCAAGATTTGCGCATCTCCATGATGCCCATCTACGCCATCAGCGCCTTCTTAAGTTTACTGCTGGCCATACGCTCCCTAATCGAATCCATCAACATCTTTAAAACAGGCGAATTCTTTGACGCCGAGGAGACAGGCGCATGAGTCCAGAAATGATTGGCGCCATCGGCCTATTGGTCATGATTCTATTGGTTGTCATACGTGTCCCAGTTGCTCTTGCCATGCTTGGTGTTGGCCTGGTTGGCTTTGGCGCTGTTACCTCAGCCGGTGGCGCTTTGCAGATGCTCAAAGACATCCCCGTCGACGTCTTAGCAAAGTACGACTTTAGCGCCATACCTTTATTTATTTTAATGGGCGTCTTTGCCACTCACTCAGGGATGGCCGGCAAACTCTTTGAAGCTACCCGTACCATCTTTGGCGGTGTCAGAGGCAGTCTTGGTATCGCTGGTATCGGCTCCTCCGGCATCTTTGCCTCCATTTCAGGTTCTTCTTTAGCCACTGCCTCCACTATGACCAAAGTGGCCCTGCCGCAAATGGAGAAATACGGCTATCAGCCAGGCTTTGCTTGTGGCATCTTGGCTGCGGGCGGTACGCTTGGCATTATGATCCCGCCCAGTATCGCCTTACTGGTTTATGCCATCCTAACCCAGCAGTCCGTTGGTGACATGTTTATCGCAGGCTTCTTGCCCGGCATGCTTGGCATGCTCATGTACTCGATCACTGTCATGATCATGGTGCGCTGGAAACCGCACTTGGCTCAGCGCGGCGAGTCAACCTCTTGGAAGGCCAAGCTACTCTCATTGACAGGATTGATACCGTTCACCTTTATCTTTATTGTGATCATCGCCGGTATTTTCTTTGGTCTGTTCACCCCAACAGAGGGGGCTGCAGTTGGGGCGTTTGTTTCTTGGGCCTATGCTGCTGTCAAAGGCATGCGTATGGAGGGACTAAAGCAGTCATTGATTGAAACCTTGGCGTTGTCTGCGGTGGTGTTCTTTATGCTACTTGGGGCAGAGGCACTTGGCTACTTTGTCTCAGTCTCTCGCCTGTCTTATTCGTTAGCGACGTGGATTGGGGGACTTGCGGTCAGTCCGATGATTGTTTTAATCTGTATTTTGTTTATGTACTTTTTACTTGGGTTGTTTATGGATGCCCTTGCGATGCTGGTGATCACTATTCCCGTGGTGTTCCCAATTATCTTGGCCCTTGGGTTTGATCCGGTGTGGTTTGGGATTATTGCAGTGTTGACGGTGGAGCTTGGTCTTATCACGCCGCCCATGGGGATGAATATCTTTGTAATTAAGGCGATGGCCCCGCATATCAAACTATCTGATATGTTTCGTGGAGTGGCACCGTTTATTGTCTCTGATGTCATTCGCTTGGTTATTCTGGTTGCGTTCCCAGCGATCTCTTTGGTGCTGCTTGGTTAAA
>NZ_JBPYDE010000041.1:0-1834 GCF_051847555.1 Psychrobacter sp. 1Y4
GAAGGTATTGATGCTTTTATTGAGAAACGCCAAGCGGTATGGAAAGGGTGCTAATTCCTACGATACTAATCACTATATCGCTTAAATTATTTCACATAAATTATTTTTAGTTTAGGAAGCTAACATACTCTTAATAATTAAACTGGCTTATTGCCAAATATAAAAAAGGCCATGATATCGCTATCATGGCCTTTTTTATTTCTATTTAATAACGGTACTACAGATACTACGAGCCGTTTATTACTCAGCAGCGATAGCGATCATCTCAACCAATAGCTCAGGGCGTGCAAGCGCTGACTCACCACAAGCGCGAGCCGGTGGCTGAATACCTTCAAACCACTGGTCGTAGACTTCATTCATGGCAGCAAAGTCAGCCATGTCTTTGATCCAAACCGTTACTGATAGTAGCTTTGATTTGTCACTACCCACTTCTTCTAATAGCGTTTGGATTTTTTCCAAGCAAGTCAATGTTTGCGCTTTGATATCGTCTTCTGCATTACCGACCTGACCACACAAATAGATCGTCTGGTTATGGATTACGGTTTTGCTCATACGCTGATTGCTATGTAGCTTCTTAATCATGTCTATACCTTTTATTTATTAATTTAATTCTGTGCTAACTATAGTCAATCCACTATAAAAGCGTTACAGCGTTAACCTCGCTTGAAGTATGACATATACATCTGCACTCGGTTGCCTTGTACCGCTCTTAAATTGGATCAACTATATATTAGATACGCGCTTAGTTAGAAAAACGCTGAGCGCTAAATGGTGCAAGATCGACCAATGCAGGCTTGTCATGAATCATCTCTTCAACCAGACGCCCTGTCATTGGCCCTAAGGTAAAGCCTTGATGGCTGTGACCAAATGCGAACCAAAGCTTGTCATGCTTATCAGCAGGACCGATGACTGGCTTCATATCAGGCATACAAGGGCGTGACCCTGCCCATGCTTCGCTCTCAACCGCATCTTCTAATGGTAAGATTTTTTTAGCAAGCTTCAATACGGTTTGCAATTGACCAAAGTTCTTTGGTGCATTCATGGTGGTCATCTCAGCGCCCGTAGTGATACGGATACCCTGCTGCATCGGCCCCATAACAAAACCTTTGTCCATATCAAACATACTGTGATGGATTGTGTTCTTGTCTGTCACTTTGAAATGCTGATGATAGCCGCGCATTGGGAACAACGGCAGATTATAACCAAGTGGTCTGATCAAATCGTTTGACCAAGGGCCTGCTGCGATGACCAATTTATCACTATAATACGTATCTTTATCAGTGATAACTTTCCAGCCGTCCGCTTCTTGGACGATTTCTTTTACATCATTTTCTTTGATCGTACCTTGCATGTCTTGGAAGTTTTTCGCGTAGGCTTTTACAAGCGAGCTTGGGTTTGATACTTGCCATGAATTCAACCAATGAATAGCACCAACGAAACCTTCGAAATTGGCACGAGGCTCCATTGCTTTTAGTTCTTCAAGGTTTAACACGTTATGCTCAACACCTTGGTTACGAGCATCAATGGCTGATGCTTGCGCTTCTTTGAACGTCTCTTCTGAGCGATGTAGTTGTAACCAACCATCACGAGTAATGAGCTCATCAGCACCAGAAGCGCTAATCATGGTTTGGTGCTCACTAGTGCAATGCTCAATCAGCGTCTGCCACTCTGACTCGATTTTTTTGACAGACGCAGGCGTAGAGTATTTCCAGTATTGCAGTAGCGCTTGATGATAACGCAGAATCGCTGGTATGCGATAACGAATATCGGTACCTTGGTTCGGCAATACTCGGATCATCTCTGTCAGCTGACGCGGAAAAGGATGCGTATGAAT
>NZ_JBPYDE010000042.1:0-1815 GCF_051847555.1 Psychrobacter sp. 1Y4
AAACTGCGCCTTTTTGATATTAATGATGGCATCTGTCTTTGCCATTGCATGGACTAAATCCGTCTGACGCGACAAAAAGGCTGGCAGCTGAATAATATCGGCAACTTCAGCGACTGGTGCGGCTTGATGTGGTTCATGCACATCGGTAATGATAGGTACTTGGAATTTTTCTTTGATCTGCCCAAGCCAGTCGATACCTTGCTCTAGTCCAGGCCCTCGGTAAGAATGCAGGCTTGAGCGGTTGGCTTTATCAAAACTCGCTTTAAACACATAGCCGATACCCAAGCGCTCACATATCTCAACGTATTGCTCAGCAATCTCAAACGCCAACTCTTTAGATTCTAAGACGTTCATCCCACCAAATAGTACAAAGGGTTGGTCGTTACCAATGTTGATTGTCTTATTATTAGGCGTGTTAAGTGCAATGTGTGATTGCGCCGTTAATAGGTTTTCCATTTAGCCATTACCTCTTATCTTGTTATGAATATGTCTGTCCCATATTGTAACGGATAGCTTGATGAAAAAAAGTATGCAAGCGTAATTAGATATCACCAATATCGATAATCATTGAGCAACTATTCGCATTGCTCAACATTGAGCCAAAAAAAAGACCGATCCCAAGATCAGTCTTTTTTATAACAAACACTTTCAATACACACTACATTCTGAGAGCTATTTTGCTTCGCTGTGGTTCTTCGCCGCTTTGACAAAGCTATTGAACAGTGGATGACCACCGCGTGGTGAGCTAGTAAATTCAGGATGGAACTGTACCGCAACGAACCATGGATGCTCAGAAATCTCAACTGACTCTACCAAGTGCTGTTTAGCAGAATAACCAGAGATCGTCATACCCGCTTGCTCTAATGGCTCGATATAACGGTTGTTCATCTCATAACGATGGCGATGGCGCTCAGTGATATTATTAGCACCATAAATCTGGCTTAGCTTGCTACCAGAAACCAATTCGGCTTGCTGTGCGCCTAGACGCATCGTGCCACCAAGGTCTGAGTCATCACTGCGAATCTGTAGCTCGCCGCGCTCATCTAACCATTCGGTGATAAGCCCAATGATAGGCTCAGCTGTCTTACGATCAAACTCAGAAGAGTTTGCATTGATATTAAGTACATTACGCGCATACTCAATCACGGCCAACTGCATACCAAGGCAAATGCCTAGATATGGCACATTATTTTCACGAGCATAGGTAATGGCTTTTATTTTACCCATCGTACCGCGCTCACCAAAACCGCCTGGTACTAAGACAGCATTGGCATCTTTTAGCTGCGCCAATAGAGTGTCATCACTTTCTAAACGCTCAGCATCAATATAGTCAATCTTCACATCGACTTTATGCGTGATACCTGCATGCAGCAATGCTTCGTTGATCGATTTATAAGCATCTGGTAGCTCAACGTATTTGCCAACCATCGCAACTGTCACTGTCCCTTCAGGATTTAGCTGGGCTTCAACCACTTTATCCCAATCGCTCAAATCCGCTTCAGGCACATCAAGACCAAAACGCTCACAGATGAGATCATCAAGGTCTTGCTCATGTAATGTGCGCGGTATTTGATAGATGCTTTGCGCATCTTCACACATGATGACCGCACGCTCTTCTACATTGGTGAATAGCGCAATCTTGCGACGGTTATCTTGCGAGATATGATGGTCAGAGCGGCAGATCAAGATGTCAGGCTGTAGACCGATTGAGCGTAGCTCTTTTACAGAGTGCTGTGTCGGCTTGGTTTTGGTCTCACCAGCACTGGCAATATAAGGCACTAAAGTGAGGTGCATTAGCATGGCACGGTTACGGCC
>NZ_JBPYDE010000043.1:0-1802 GCF_051847555.1 Psychrobacter sp. 1Y4
AGGGGCACTATCAAAACAGGTCTCTTAATCAATTAATAGTCTACTTATAATAGACTGCAATAATGGAACTACTTATAACAGACTATTTTAGGTGTTTATGTTTATCAGAGCATAGAGCGCCAATCAAAGATCAAGATGCCAAGCGTGCCAAAAGTGAGCTCATATAGCTTGCTGCTGATCATGGTCACAAAATTGCCGCCTTCTATGTTGAAAACGAGTCAGACGCAACTTTAATACGTCCACAGTTAATGTAACTGATAAATGATGCCCATGAAGGCGATATAATTTGGTTGAGCAGATTGACCGCTTAGCACGTTTAAACCAAGCTGATTGGGATACTCTCAAAAGAATGCTATTAGAAAAGAAGCTGGCGGTAGTATCAGAAGAGCTACCGACCTCTTATATAACGCCTCAATCTGATAGCAGCATTGAATTTATGAGCAGCGTATTACAGGCCATCAATTCGATGATGCTTTATATGCTCGCTGCTATTGCTAGAAAGGACTATGAAGATCGACGTAACCGTCAGATGTAAGGTATTTCTCGTACTAAGGTAGAAAGTAAATATTCAGGACGTAGGAAAGATACCGAGAAGCGTAAGATTATCGCTAGCCTTCTGAAATCTGGGCGTAGTTATTCTGAAATACAAGCTACAGCTAAGTGCTCGCGTCATTTGATAGCTGTATAGCTAAATAAATACTCAAATACTCAAATACTCAAATACTCAAATACTCAAAATTATTTTGAGGATCTGTAATAACCTTGTCAAATAAAAATTGTCTGTTATCAAAGTTCCTCTAATATATTCTGTTTAAGTAAGAAAAATATTGATTACGTTTCAGGTGACAGTATTTTAGCCGAATCTTTTATAAACGAATCATTATCGTAACGATGACACAAATACTAGCTTGAGCTTGATTATTAAGGCAGACTTTCCTGCGTATAGCAGAGTTTGTTCTAACTATTCAAACCATTTGCTTCATCTTTAAATGTCTCTACAACCACAGAGAAAATATCGTCCCAAACCTCATCATTTGCCAAAAACGGATAATCTTTCAATAGCTTATTACTTTTAGCACCCTTATTCTGCAGCATGCTACGAATGATTCTATCGGCATAGCTGTTGGGCATCTCAATAATCTCTTTTATCGCCAGTCGTGCATGGTCATGTTGTCTTAGGTACTGTGACTCGTTATGCATCTCTTTTTCAATAACATGCGCAATCAGTCCTGATAAGTACTGAACATGAGGCGTCAGGTCCATAAAGCGCCATGCCGGTTGAATAAGGTGACTGTCTTCAAAATTTAAGTTTGAGCGAATACCATCAGGGTAAGTAATCGCTTGTTTATCAAAGCTGTAATGATCACGGATTTGCTCCATAAGTGGCACGGATACACGGTCTAAAATTTTATCATAGGCATGACGGTCTGAGGGATGCTCAGCGATGGCTTGCGATATAGGTAAGATAATCGGCTCATGAATGATCTGGTCGCGTCTGAGTACATCGTTAATTAGGAAGCGATGTACTCGGCCATTGCCATCCGCTAGCGGATGAATATACACAAAAGCAAAGGAAGCAACCGCACTACGTATCAGTGCCGATTGTCCCTCGGTCTTTTCCATAAATGCCTGTAACCCTTTGAGCTTTTCAGCAATGTCATCAGCAGGTGGCGCAATATAGTGCACAATCTCTTTAAAGCCATTGACCTGAGTATGCGACACAAAAACTGGAGATTGACGGACGCCATACTGCTGGATGACCGTTTTGCTACCAAGTATCTCTTGTTGCAACTCTGCTAGCG
>NZ_JBPYDE010000044.1:0-1728 GCF_051847555.1 Psychrobacter sp. 1Y4
AGCAGTGGTCGCGCGAGATCAAACGTCTCAAGCACTTGCAAACCATTAATCCAAACGTACGCCCTGAAGAGATTGAACGCTTAGAACAGCTCAAGGCTCAAGGAGAGCAAGCGCTTGGTAACTTATCGCTAGTGCCGGATTCTATTCGCGTACTGGTCGCCGTCAAGCCATAAACTTTTAGATAATTGTCAAAAACGAGATGTTGTTAGACATCTCGTTTTTTTATGAATTAGATTGCTTGAATCAGTGAATTAAGTGCGATTTGTCTCGTACAAATAGTGAAGCAATACTTATGAGTAAGCTGACAGTAACTAGTCAAAGCCAACAATATTGGGTAAGATGTTTACCTTTTCTATCGAAAATGAATAGATAGTCATGGCCTGATGAGCTATGGCTGTGTGTTTGTTCTAAAGTCTCCCTTGTGTATTTCCGCAAGCGATCTCATATTATTTTAAATTCAAGCGCAGCATCTATATGGCATCGAGATTGTTAGATGCGTATGTTTGGATGCTGAGCGTGTTTGATAAAAATAAGGAAACATATTGTCATGTCCGATAATTCACAACTGATTGATGAGCTGCTGGCTACGATCGCGCTTATTGAGGTTACCCCCGATGTCTTTGAGGGTAAGAGCCATGACTATGTGGGCAGTCGTATATTTGGTGGGCAAGTATTGGCCCAAGCGATCATGGCAGCAGCGCATACATTAGATCAAGACAAGCCTTGCCACTCGTTGCATGGGTACTTTTTGCGTGGCGGCGATATCAATCAACCAGTGATCTATCAAGTGCGCCGTCTGCGTGATGGTCGCAGTCTATCTGCTCGTGAAGTGACGGCTATTCAGTATAAAGAAGTACGCGGGAAGCCACCGATTGAGCAAGTGATATTTTCGATGATTGCGTCGTTTTCTCCCATGGAGGACGGCCTTGCGTATCAAGAAGACATGCCTGTCTATCCGCCGCCAGAAGACCTATTGACCGAGCAAGATTTAAAAGAAGAGTACGTGGGTAAAGTACCAGACGCACTCAAAGCACGGTTTATGCGTCGCCGTCATGTCGAGATAAAGCCTGTCAAACCGCGCAATCCAATCAATCCAGAACCAATGAAACCTAAGCAAGCCAACTGGCTACGCATCTACAAGCTTGGCAATCAGCCAGTGGCTATTCAGCAAGCACTATTGGCATTTTCGTCTGATTTTTACTTGGTGGGCACAGGGCTGATGTCGCATGGCGTGAGCTTTATGACCAGCGGGTTGCAAGCGGCCAGTATTGATCACTCGATGCACTTCCACCGTGAATTTGATTTGAATGACTGGCTGCTCTATGACATGTGGAGTGATACCACGTCCAATGCGAAAGGGTTGAACCATGGTCAGTTTTGGCAAGATGGCAAACTGGTCGCCACCGTGCAGCAAGAAGGCCTGATGCGCTTGCGTGTACCAAAGTCCTAATCCTAGCCTTAGCGTTGTTTATTATTAGTTACTGTCATCCTGTCATCATAAAAAGCGACTCACTATAGTTAATGAGTCGCTTTTTTTTATGCCAGTTTTTTACACTAATTTTTATTCTAAGATTTTAATCATCGCACGAGGCAATCCTAGACTGTCTTGCGCTGTTTGTTCGGTGAGCCATTTAAAATCAATCTCAGCCGATGCTAACTTTTCATTGAGCTCTAGTATTTGCGCAGAGTCAACCGTTAGTTTGCGCGGGGTTAAATACCAATGAAAAT
>NZ_JBPYDE010000045.1:0-1716 GCF_051847555.1 Psychrobacter sp. 1Y4
CGATCGCGATATTGTGGATATTATCATCAGTCAAGCTGTACATTTGCGCCCGCTGAAACTCACTCATTTTGCCATGCGGTGATAGCATAAAGACTTCGACGTTTTCTTTACCGCGTAGGGCGTATTCCGCTGCACTACCTGTATCGCCACTGGTTGCACCAATAATGGTGATACGTGCCTCTTTTCTTTTAAGGACATATTCAAAGGCATTGCCCAAGAACTGCATAGCCACGTCTTTAAATGCCAACGTTGGACCGTTTGATAATCCTAAAATGTATAAGTTGTCTTCAAGCTTGCGGACAGGCACGATATCGTCACTACCAAAAACGTCAGCGGTATATGTGCGATCAATAATGTCTTTTAGATCCGCATAAGGAATGTCTGTAGCAAAACGCTGCATAATCGCGAGTGCCAGCTCTGGATAGCTCAGGGTACGCCACTCATCAAGCACAGCGCTATCAATCGTTGGATAATGCTCAGGCAACATCAAACCACCATCTGGCGCAAGACCCATTAATAGCACATCACTAAAGTCCATCGGTGCTGTCTGACCACGAGTACTGATATATTTCATTAGATTGTCCTGTCTACAATAATGTTATTCAATAGTTAAAAGTGATTTATTCAGCAGTCTTCTGCAACAGCGCATAATAAAAACCATCACCGCTCTCGATATCAATCGGCAAGCACTGACGACCGATGGTTTGGGCGATGCCCCAATTGCAATCGTCGGTAAACTCAATCGCTACCGCATCATTATGATGACTGATAAAGTCCTGCATTTGCTCGACGTTTTCTTGCTTTAAGATAGAGCATGTGACGTACAGTAGATAACCGCCCGCTTTGAGTTGTGGCCATAAGTTATGCAAAATATCGGCTTGCAGCAATGCCGTTTGCTCGATGTCTTCTTCGGTACGCAAGATACTGATATCAGGATGACGACGAATCACGCCCGTCGCAGTACAAGGAGAATCCAATAATATCGCATCAAATACTGGCTCATTGGTGGCGGCTTTTTTATTTTTGCCATGCTGCCATCTGGTGGCATCAGCGCAGATAACGTTAAGGGCGATATTTTTCTCAGCTTGCTCTAAATCTTGCTGTTTTAGATTGAGACGCTGTAAATTGTCATAAATACGTTCGATGCGCGGTGCTTCGTTATCGATAGCCGTTAGCTTAATTTTAGACACTGGCGAAGTTGCTTCTGCATCGTCTTGTTTCACGTGAAACAACGATGAAGCGTCATTTGAGCTGAGTAACTCTAACCAATGAGCCAGCTTGCCACCAGGCGCAGCACAAGCATCTAGAATATGTATCTCGTTATTCGTATTTTCCGTATCAGATTTTTCAGCGCTGAGTTTCGCCATTAACGCTTTATTGATGATAGGTGCCGCAAGCTGAGCATGCATATCTTGCACGCTAGCGATGCCTTCAGCAAAATGTGGCAAAGCATTGACAGCGGTAGTCTGATGCAGTCTTAAGCCTTTGGTCGATAGTGTTGTAGTAGTCTCTGACGAGTTTGCTACGTTAAAACCAGTCGTTAGCTCAACGATATCTGTATCAATTTCTGCGCCGTACAGTGACTGTTGATAATCCTCTACTGGAGTAGCTGCCGAGTTGACTCGTAAAAACATCGGTGCCGCTTGGCGTAAGCCTTGGGTCAGCGCATCGTACTGCTCACTCCAATCTTGCTTAAGCTGATAGGCAAGCCAATTC
>NZ_JBPYDE010000046.1:0-1713 GCF_051847555.1 Psychrobacter sp. 1Y4
ATCGCCCATCTATTAGGTGTCAATCTCGATAGATAAACAAACGAATAGATGAGCCGATATATTTTTACAATACTGCTTTTGGATACGAGCCTAAGATGCGCAGATCTTTTACCAATGGGCGAATATCGTTGATAGCGGCACTGACATTTGGATCATTGATATGACCGTTCATATCAATAAAGAACACATATGCCCACTTATTAGGACGCTCAGGACGTGTCTCAATACTGGTCATCGATACGCCATGATATGACAAAGGTTTCAAAATTTCGATCAATGCACCAGCTCTATCATGGGCTGAGACAACGATGGAGGTTTTGTCTTGACCAGAAGGAGCGATTGCTTCATGACCGATGATAAGGAAACGAGTGGTATTGCTTGGATTGTCTTCAATGTTTGAATAAAGCTTATGCAAGCCGTACTCTGCAACCGCAACGTCACCAGCAATCGCGGCTGAATGCCATTCATTTTTGAGGCGACGCGCCGCTTCACCATTGCTTGATACCGCAACGCGCTCCACATTGGGAAAATTCACATCTAGCCAATGACGACACTGCGCCAATGACTGCTGGTGCGAATAAATACGGCTTAAACCATCAAGCTTAGTATGCTCAGCGACCAAGAAGTTTTGGTGAATTGGCAATTCAACTTCACCAATGATTTTTAGCGTAGAAGATAAGAATCCGTCCAAAGTATGATTGACCACGCCTTCTGAAGAGTTCTCGACAGGGACAACACCATACATCGCAGTGCCTGCTTCAACTTCACGGAATACGTCGGTAATGGTCGTCATTGGTACAGTATCAGCAGCTTTGCCAAAATGCTTTAGTGCAGCGGCATGGGTAAAGGTGCCAACTGGCCCTAAGAAAGCAATACGCTGCGGCGCTTCTAAGTCTAGGCATACCGACATGATTTCACGGAACAAACGCGCCATCTTTTCGTCAGCGATTGGACCCGTATTACGCTCCATAACCGCTTTTAACACCTGTGCTTCACGCTCAGGACGATAAAAGATAGGGTTGGTATTATCATCAGCGGCCGTGTGGTTTTTCTTTACCGCTGCTACTTGTTGCGCCAGCTTGGCACGGTTATTGATGAGTGTTTGGATTTCGCAGTCGACCGCATCAATGTTTTGGCGAATATTGTCTAAAAACTCTTTTTCAGTTGCGGTATCGCTAGCGCCTGCGGCGGTTTGATTTAGATTGTCCATGGTTTGTTCTGGTGACTGCTCGCTCATTACCGCCCATCCTTTTTAGATTTTATCACTGTTAGGTATTACTAATATTTAGATATGAATATCTGCTAAATTTTACTGTGTTTTTTAAATGCTTCGACTATCTCTACATATCGATAGTGCTTGAGAGTGTCATTATGAAGTCATTGGTAAATAGTGGTCAATGACCAAAACTATTTTAACCATCATCCAAAAACAGTCTATCAGAAACATCGCGCTTCATTGGCGTTCTCTGGTATTACTGCTATATTGGTCGCCAAGTACAGCAGACCAGCGGATGACCGGCTCTACTATAGCAAAAACTCAGGTCAGTGCCCATTCGTAAATAGTGATAAGCCAGCAAATTATTATTAATATTATCACAGTTAAGTGATATGACAGTGGCGCATAGCACAACTATGAGCAAACACACGTAGAAAACTGTGTTACAGTTTCCATTCAGCTCCCTACCCTGCGATATATAAGAGGAGCACCACACC
>NZ_JBPYDE010000047.1:0-1631 GCF_051847555.1 Psychrobacter sp. 1Y4
TATTGTGACTCTACTCTTAGGTTAGAAAAGAAAGTTAGCAACTTAGTGAGAAGGAAATTTGGTGGTTTTAATATATTAATGGATAAAGGATTTAATAATAACTTTAACATTAAATTGAATGAAAAAGAAAGATGGATGAGACCAGATCTTGTAGTTCATAAAGATACCAACTCAATTATGCAAATGTTGATTGATAACGGTATTATTTCGTATGAATTTGAGAAGTCAAATAATTTAATTATGAATAGTCTTATAAAAGTTAAGTTAAACAACAAGAAAGCACATGAAGACTTCCCAAGTTACGAGTTTCAGAATAAAGTTTTCGAATATATCGTAAATAAGTTTTACGTTATGAGTCATAGAAATTTAAGAAGAGGAATGTCTAAAAAATACCATAGCTTAACAGTAAAAAGGGTAAATTCAAAGCTATACCACTTAAATGGAATAACTGAAAAAGATTTTCTGTTAGAATGGAATGGGGTTTTAGAAGATAGTATTAAAAAAGAATCTAACTATGATATATATTGTATAGACTGGAAATATTTACCAATAAGTTTTTTTCAGAAAGAATCTAAAGACCTAAAATTAAATGTAGTTAAGCAGCTCACTTACGAATTTTGCTTAAAAAACAATGAATATTGTGAAAATAAAAGAATAAAAAGCCAATTTATATTGCCCTTTTATAATACTAACGAATCAATAATTGATGTTTATAGTGAGATTAATGAAATTGAAGTCTGTAAGCTCAATTTCAATAAAGTCCAGAGTGCCTACCTCTATGAGTAAAAAAAATTTTCAGAGTGACTATATTATAGGTTTAGAATCCAACCTAAAAGGTAGTAAAATAAATAGCTACATTGAAGGATTGGTTAAGGATTTTTTAGTAAAATATGATGTTAATGATTATTTACTCATTAAATCTGAAGAACAAATAACTCATAATGAATTTAAAACAGTTGATTTTAATTATTTCTATGAAAAAGTGGTTTATGATTTGTCTAAAGAGAATGACTTACTAGATATAAAGACGAAGGTTTGTGTCACTTTCGATAAGCGCTTGTGTACTATCTATGACGATCATTCAGATAGGTATTACAACACACTGTCAATTGGTGGTTGCAGTATCGTCTATTATATTCTGTTTACCTTAGATGAAATTTACGACCATATTTACAAAGATATTTGAACAAGATTCCAGTCTAATTAAATCTAAAAAACCGCCACAGCAAATACTATGGCGGTTTTTATGATTCAAAATATCTTAACTTATAAAATATCTACAGCGCCCACAGCGACTGATACTGCTCATCAGTCAAGGTTACGATATCGATTTCGGCAAGCATCTCTCGCAGTTCTTCCCACTTACTTGCATCAGGCTTGATCGGTGTAATCAATCTGCCCAGCGTATTATCAATGATCGCATCCATCAGAGTATCTGCTTCGGTTTTACTATAGTCGTAATACATACGGTGAGCGGTGGCTGGCTCGTTTTTACACAGTTCCGTCATCTGATTGGTCACTTGGATAAAGGTATCTATCGCGTCTTTTTTCGCGCTATAGATCTCATCCGTCGTCAGAATCTCTAACGCCGAGAAATTCGGATAAGGTGACAGATGCTGATCGATAAACGT
>NZ_JBPYDE010000048.1:0-1623 GCF_051847555.1 Psychrobacter sp. 1Y4
TCAATTACTATGATCGCTGATGCTAGATTCTTACAATACAATTTCACCGTATTTGAAAGATATGCGAGTAGCAGAAGCTATAAATAACTGGGAAAAGTCTTAGAAATCGAAGTAGAAGTTGAAGGTATTGCTTAGATTTCTTATAACATGTCTATAATATATGAGAGTAGAGATCAAAGAAAAATTGGTGATTTTGTAAAGCCTAGTATCTGGGTTCATTGTAATAATCTTGAAAGATTAGTGCAGTGATAGAATTTCTATAATACTTATTCAGAATTTCAATTAGATATCATACAACTTCATCATCAACTTGCAAGGACAGTTTTAAGTGAAATATCTAAATAGAAGTGCTATTACAGTATATAGAACAGAAAATTTTTTAAACTGGGTTAAAAAGTGTCATCCCACCTTGGAGAATTGGAATTTAGATACATTAAACCATCATCCAAATGTATATCTATTTGATATGGAAGATCAAAACTGTTGGGGTAATTGTTTTGAGGAAAATTTCGGAATTATTTTTGAACATGAGATGGGAGATTTTATTCATGGTAACGCTAAAGCGCCTGTCAAAGTCACATTTGAGTCGCATAGTTCTTGGTTTACATTTGAATATTCTGAGGTAGTTTCTGACTTATCTAAAAATAATTTAATACTATACGATGACTAAGAAATAACTTAACTCAACTTATCTGGATGTATTGAGATGGCTATAATAAATGCTTAAGTCTTTTAAAGTAAATGATATCAATGCACTCGAACAACTTGAGCAAAAGCTATACGAGTCAATGGATAAGACCTTATTGCAGATTAACTCCAACGTCAGTTCAGTCTCTTCACAAACGCTTTTTTCAAAAATGAAGTTTAGCGATATAGGTTTTGATCCTTTAGACTCTAATCGTCCGCTCAATATCATTGAACAGATCAATCAGTCTTTCACTTATCTAGCATCGTTTTACGCATTGGAAGTTCTATTTACTGAATATCCAGAACTAGCTCCATTTCAGCTTAATCTAGGAACTGCTCCAGGCTCTGATATTGAATCTGAATGTGGTGGCTTAGCTGCTGAGGTTTTTGCTGCAGTGGCTCCAACAAGCAATCAAAAACTTAAGAAAGATATAAATAAAGTACTAGCAACTGATGCCAAATTGAAGTTTGTGTTTTTTATATGCCCTAATTTTGAATTAGGTCGTCAACCTCAACTAGAAAAAGAGGGCGTAATTGTTTGGGCATTAAAGGGCGCAAATGTGATATAAAAATTATTAATTCAGGTCAAAAATAATAGGGATTATTATTTAATTCATCTTTCTCAAAACAACTCACCCATCTCAAAGTTTTCTTCAAAATCAAATCCTAACTGCTCGTTTTTACGTAGCCGCATGAGCTCGATACGCAGCTTACGTCCTGCGATAAGCCTCAGTACCTCGCGTTGCTGCTCTGTTGTCATATGATGCCATCGTTGGCGCTCGGCTCGACTGCGCAGGCAACCAAAGCAATAGCCTTTCTTGTTACTTTGACAGACACCGATACAAGGGTTGTCAATGTCGAACAGCTCAAACTGTTGATTCATGGCGACTCCATTGCTATTACCGTCATTCCTTTGACTGGCACAAAACGATTATG
>NZ_JBPYDE010000049.1:0-1617 GCF_051847555.1 Psychrobacter sp. 1Y4
TTATCTCTGCCAGGCGTGCCACAAAGATTGAAAGGAGACAATATGAACAAGGTTAGTTATCACATAGATAAGTTGCCGCCATTAACGGCTAAGCAGCAAGCGGACTTAGAGTACTTAGCAACGCTTAGCGATGACGACATTGATCTATCGGACATTCCAGAAATCACCGACTGGTCAGGCGCGATCCGTGGCAGTATCAAACCACAAACGCTTACTACAGAAGCCAGTGTTATCAGCCCAAGCATTCTTGCTAAGTTTAAGGACAGAGCCAAGCAGACAGGCGGTAACTATCAGGACATGATCAATGATGCCCTAGAAGAATACCTAACTGATCATTAAGTCTTAGCCAACAAGTTATAACCTCAAGACGACTTGGGGTTTTTTTACACCTTTCATTGTAGTATGTTGTATATTGTATTATACTATATACAACATACTACAATGCACTATCAAGGAATACAAAATCATGGCACTCACCACACAAGATATTCATGCAGCAGCTGACCGATTACAGGAGCAAGGGATAAAGCCGACACTGGCAGAGGTGCGTAAGGCGCTAGGCGGTGGCTCATTCACTACCATTAGTGATGCGATGCAGAGTTGGAAGCGAGAACAGCAGGAAGAGCAAGAGCTGCAACAAGTGGATTTACCTAGCGGTATCACTGAACGCTTGCACACGCTTGGCGCTGATATGTGGCAGACAGCTATTGATATGGCGAACGATAGGCTGTCTAAGGAGCGTGAAGCTCTAGAGGTGGTTAAGGTTAAGGCACAAGCAGAGACGGACGAAGCGCAAGAAGCAGTTAAAACCTTAGAGGGTGAACAAGCAGATCTACTACAGCAGCTGGACGAAGTGGCCACTACTGCGGAGACAGCAACTAAAGCGGCTCAGCAAGCCACAGCTGACCATGATGCTACCAAACAGACGCTATCAGATACTAAGCATCAATTAGAGCTTGAACGAACTAAAGCAGAAACAGCACAATCACAGCTTGTAGAGACACGTAGCGCATTAGATAAGCAATCTGTAGAGCTTACTAGTAGTCTTGGTGAGGTAGCCACGCTTAAAGCTACAGCTGATAGCGATAAAGCAGAGATTGCACGTTTAAAGGCGGAGCTTAAAGCCACTAAGTCAGAGCTAAAGACGGTCACAGCTGAACGCAATGAGATACAAACTGCTACCGCAGAGATCAAAGGAGAGCTAAAGGCGGTAACCTTTGAACGTGATAAGCTATCAGGACTTTATGAGCAGCTGACTCAAATACAGGCTAAACTTGAAGCTGAACATAGTATATTGAATAAGCAATATGGCGAGCTATCGAGCCGTCACCTATCAGAACAAGAACAAGTGACTGTGTTACAAAATAAACTCAAGAAAGCTCAAGATAATCTAATACTTATTCAAAACAAAGATAACGCCTTGGATGTTGATTAAATAAAAGTATTCAAGGTTCCAAGATAAAGAATAGTTATGAGCTAGGAAGAGACTTTACCTAAAGCGTAGATCTCGTTCTATTCACACTAAGCTTATGAATCAACTATGACAATATCGACTCACTGAATAAGTGATTGTTGTATATTAACTATTCTAAATTTTTCTCTGGACTCTTATAGTAT
>NZ_JBPYDE010000050.1:0-1614 GCF_051847555.1 Psychrobacter sp. 1Y4
ACAATAGGTTTTAAGTCGCCACGATAAGGAGGGGTATTCTCTACTCGAACTGAAAAGCTTTTTTCCAAGGTCTCAATTTGATGACCTAGTAACTCTCCACGATCTGCGAGAATTGCATCTGGCAAGCCTATACATGGCCAATCGTCAGCTGTGATATTAATACCATTATTTTTACAGTAACTTTGTTTATCCGCTACTGCCATCTCTAAGGCTTGAATACTCGTGGCATAGGAAGGGTTTTCAAATCCAATATAAAAACCTGCTACCATGCGGCTAAACACATCTGTAACGAAGTAAATAACTGGACGACCTACAATACTCTGCCTATCTGAATCAGATACTAGATAAATATCTGCAATAGTAGCGTCGATCTCATAGCGTGAACCAGGACCAAGAACTTGAGTGTTAACAGTCGAGCTTAACTGTCTCACATCTTTGTTATAACTGATTTTATTATATCTAGCTTTGAGTTTTTGAACGGAAGTAAAGTTCTTGTCATAAAAGTATTTAAACTGCCAGATACTAGGAAAGTCCTCTTCTTTAACATCTGGATTTAAAGAGCGATACATTGTTTTAAATTTTCGGTAAGCATAGACGACTGTATGCTTGCTATCGTTTAATAAGTACTTATTTATAGTAATTGAGAAGAGCCTTTCTACATCTTCATTAATAACGGCAGTAACCCCTTCCTTATAGAGCCTAGGCCTACCTAGCTCTTTATCTTTAGCAATACGCTTTTTTCCTTTCGCTCCAGAATTCTTATAGTTCGGAAGTAGAGCATTAGGTACTTGGCCTTTTTGCCAATACCTACGAAGTAATCGATATAGCGTTTGCTTTGTACTTCTTTTAGAGTCAACAATCTCATTAATGAAATTTGCACGTTCCTCTGGAAGGTAATATAAAGGGTGACTTACGATAGGCTTAATAAGCTCATAATTCTCATCTCTTTTTAACTGAGCTTTACTGCCATCTTTTGGAGTTTGTAACAGTAAACTCTGATGAGGGTCGTCAGTGATATAACACACACCCTCTTCAATCAGACTTACTAAATCCTTAATAAGTACAAGTTCAGGCAATGAGGATGTACGATCAATCTCAATCCAAACAACTTGCTCTGGTAAAAGGCTTAGTATTCTATACGTTGAACCTTGATTACTATAGACATCATTGATTCGCAACATATCCAAGCTCCTCAGTCATCAAGTCCCAATAATGAGAGTTACTTATTTGAATGTCGCTACACTTTAGCTTTCTGAAGTCTATGCGAAGGTCGAATGTGAAGAACCTCAGCCCTAATAGCGTTCTCAACTCATTAAGCGAACTGCCTACCTCACTGAAATATGCAGTATCAATATCTTTGCACACAGCGATAATGCTTTTTTCAGGATATTTGGTAAATTCCTTAGCGTAAAAATACAGACTGTCTTGAGTATCAACTGACCTATTTAGAGTAGTTTCTGGATATAGCCATTTAATGTTATTTTGAACGGCTATAGGTATGTCTTTTTCAGTGATTATCTGCCACGAAATGCCTTTAGAGTGCCAGTATCGACGCTCTATCTCTAGTTTCTCTAGAGTTCTGGGCTTCATTAGATCTTTTGAATATTTTGCCTG
>NZ_JBPYDE010000051.1:0-1610 GCF_051847555.1 Psychrobacter sp. 1Y4
CACCGAGTCATCCGCAAAGCAGATAGCGGTGAGGTGATTGAGATACTGGCCACTGATCCTGCTACCACGCGCGACATTCCAAATTTCTGTCGTCATCTGGGTCATGAGCTACTCAGTCAAGAGACACTGGCTGAAAATATCAACCTAGATGCTGACCCCGATGAAATCACTGTTGATAGCGATGACACCACGCCAGCAAGCGCGACGCTCTATCGTTATGTGGTGAAGAAAAAAAGTGGTTAATTTATATCTGACCTATATCCGAGCATCCTATGAGCCGTGACCGCGCCGTGCAACAACGCCAGCCTAAAGCGCTGGCAGTCGATGATGAGCCGTCTTATCTGACGGAGTTTCGTCAAGCGATGCTGGCACGTGGTTTGGCAACGCGTACGCGTAATGCATATGTCCGCGACTTGCGTTCTTGCGAGTTGACCAACCCACTCGCCCTGACCCGCTGGCAGCCTGATGATGTGCTGCACTGCCTATCGGTACTCGCTCAAGATAACAAAACCCCGCGCACGCAAGCGCGTATGCTCTCAAGTCTGCGTCAGTTCTACTTATGGATGATTGCGAGCAATCTGCGTGAAGACAATCCCTGCGAGCGTATCAAAAGCCCAAAACTCGGACGTCCGTTACCAAAGGATTTGGCAGAGGCCGATGTCGATAATCTCCTTGCCGCACCTGATACCAGTACCGCACTTGGATTGCGTGATAAAGCCATGCTAGAAGTGCTCTATGCCTGCGGTTTGCGCGTCAGTGAGCTGATTAATCTGTCACTTGAGCAAGTCAATCTAAACTCTGGCTGGCTACAAATCACAGGTAAAGGCAATAAAACACGACTGGTGCCACTCGGTGAATATGCCAGCGATGCACTAGAAGATTATCTGTCTCATGGCCGCGGCGATCTAATTGCCCATCTAAAATCTGGCAATTGCCAAGCAGTGTTCTTGACTGCACAAGGTGGTTATATGACGCGGCAGAACTTTTGGTATTTGCTTAAGAAATACGCTCAAATTGCTAGTATTGATAAGGAACTATCACCGCATACCTTGCGTCACGCCTTTGCCACCCATCTGCTTAATCATGGTGCCGACCTGCGAAGTGTGCAATTATTGCTTGGGCACAGTGATTTGTCTACCACACAGATTTATACCCATGTAGCGACGGCAAGATTGCAGCAGTTACATGCAGCGCATCATCCGCGTGGATAGCTTTTGGGTAGCTTGGTGAGTAGAATTGTCATTAAATATTGATTCATGATCGTCAGAGGAATACACCGTGTCGCAAGCTCAGCCATCTTCCAAACCCACTCTCACCAAAGCGCAAGAATTTGCGCTGAAAAAACTGACCATTATGGGTTATTTGGAAGGCACGTCTTTTTTGCTGCTCTTAGGTATCGCTATGCCACTCAAATATATGATGGATATGCCTGAAATGGTGAGCTATGTCGGCCCAGTGCATGGGGTGTTGTTCATCGCCTATATCGTCGTACTCTTTATCACGGCGCATAAAATTAAAATGCCGCTGTGGGCGTTGCCTGCTGGTGTGCTTGGTTCGTTTTTGCCATTTGGGCCGTTTGTGTTTGATTATGTGTTAAAGAAGCGTTTGGG
>NZ_JBPYDE010000052.1:0-1576 GCF_051847555.1 Psychrobacter sp. 1Y4
TTGGTCGTTGGTAACCCTGCCAACACCAACGCGCTTATCGCTCAGCGTAATGCACCAGATCTTGATCCACGTAACTTCACTGCCATGACTCGTCTAGATCACAACCGTGCGATGGCGCAGTTGGCTGACAAGACTGACAGCACTGTTAATGACATCAAAAACATGACTATCTGGGGTAACCATTCGTCAACTCAGTATCCAGACCTAACCGCTTGCACAGTAAATGGCAAGCCTGCACTAGATCTAGTTGATCGTGACTGGTACGAAAACACCTATATCCCAGAAGTACAACAACGCGGTGCTGCAATCATCAAAGCTCGCGGTGCGTCATCTGCTGCTTCTGCTGCCAACGCTGCTATCGCACATATGCGTACGTGGGCACTAGGTACTGACGAGAACGATTGGGTCTCTATGGGTGTTTACTCAAACGGCGAATATGGTATCGCTGAAGGTTTGATCTATTCATTCCCATGCACATGTACTAACGGCGACTGGTCTATCGTAGACGGCGTTGATGTCTCATCAGACTTCTCTAAAGAGAAAATGGCTGCTACTGAGCAAGAGCTTAGTGAAGAGCGTGATGCAGTAGCACATTTGCTACCATAAGTTTAAGCAGTTATATAGCTGTCTTAACTTAAGTAATGAGTGAAAAAAAAGCCCTCTTAATATAGGAGGGCTTTTTTGTGTCTATAAGGTTTTTTTATTCAAAAGATATGATGAAATAAAAAGTAATCTATCGCATCCTTTGAAATGGCAATACCTGTTTGCTGTCAATACAATTGATAACGTTAGATAAACGTTGATTAACAGCTATTAGTATAAAGCTTGCTACAATAAATGGGTTAATTTTAATAATAAGCACAATTACCTCTACACCATTTAAGGAGAAAAGTATGTTGGGTGAGCCAGAATATAATATGAATGAGCTATTTGCTCAGGTAGGTCTAGATAGCTCTGATGAAGCGATTGATAAGTTTATCGCAGACAACCAGTTATCAAGCGAAGAAAAATTGATAGAAGCTGATGTCTGGACTGATAGCCAGCGTATGTTCTTACAAGAAGAATGGCAAAAAGATGCAGTATGGGTAGAAGTGATTGATGATCTAAATGTACGCATGCATCCTGATGCTTAACAGCACATAAAAGTATAATAAAAAAACCCCACGACAATATTCATATCGTGGGGTTTTTTATTTATGTAAGATACGTCTGACTGCTAAACTTGATTATCACGCCATGCCAATAGGTCAGTGACATCTTGATGAATACCCGCTTTCAAGGCGTCCAAACCATCGTAGCGACGCTCACCATGCAAAAAGTGCAAGAAGCGCACTTCTAGATTCAACCCGTACAAATCTGCTTTTAGTTTGGGAAAGTGTACTTCCAATCGCCAGTCATCACCTTTATCAACAGAGGGTCTTTTGCCAATGTTAGCGGTACCGAACAAACTATGTGGACGCAAACCTGCGACGCCTATATTGTTATCAATAGCCAGCTTTATTAAACCATCAGGTATGACCTCTCCATTCTCATCTAAGCTGACGACATCAACGGCAAAAATACCATGCAAAGCGGG
>NZ_JBPYDE010000053.1:0-1558 GCF_051847555.1 Psychrobacter sp. 1Y4
CAGAAGTGAAACATCATCGCGCCAATGGTAGTGTGGCTCCGGCCATGTGAGAGTAGGTCATCGTCAGCTCTCTATTCCTAAAAAGCCCCCACAACAACGTTGTGGGGGCTTTTTTTAGCTTCATTTTATCTAAAATTACTATGTGTAGTATTCCACAAACACTATTTAATCATAATTAAATTTTGTAGTTACTAACGTTACTATATTTTATCAGATAATCAGTATATTGACTCAAAATGATTTGACTTATATCATTATAGCTGATAATTTCAAATGTAATCTTTATCTATAAGTAATAATTGCTTTACGATGTGATAAAAAGTATTGTTTATGTATATACTTAAAATATAGCTTCAAATCTATTATATTTTAAGTTTTATATAATTATTCACTCGAAATTCTTTCTTTCCATATAATTATCAAAAGGAATTGATAATGAAGTTAGCTCCTCTTTTTTCAATAGGTGCCTTAGCGGCCATGAGTATCATAGGCTGTTCTAATCAAACATCTGAAAGTACTGATGCTTCATCAGCTTCTTCCAAAGAAACCACTGTTTTGCGCTTCTCGCATTTTTGGCCAGCCACTTCTTCTATCAGCAAGGAAGTATTTGAACCTTGGGCCAAACAGATTGAAACTGATTCTGATGGTCGATTAAAAGTCGAGCTCTACCCCTCAGCAGGTCTTGCTAAAGCTGATGTCACTTATGAGTCTGCTGCAAAGGGTACAATCGATATAGGTTCTCAAGCACATGGTTATACCAATGGTCGTTTTCCTTTAACTCAAATTACTGAGCTTCCTGGTTTGTCTAATTCGGCTACTCAGATGGGTTGTATGCTACAAACTTTATATGATGATGGTACGCTTGCTGGTGAATATGAAGATTCACATCTGTTATTCATGTATGGTGCTGGACCTGGTTCTCTACATACTACTGATAAATTAATCCGTACACCTGAAGATATGAAAGGCATGCGCATTCGCAGACCTTCAGCAGTCGCTGGTGACATTATTGAAAGCGCAGGTGCTTCACCTGTCGGCTTACCCGCTAACGACATGTATACTTCTTTACAGAGAGGTGTTGTGGACGGACTTAGTTTCCCATGGGAAGCAGTCACAGCTTTTAAGATTGATGAAATAACGAAGTATCATACTAACATTCCTTTTTATAGTTCAGCACTTATGGTTACTATGAATAAAGATAAGTATGAAAGTTTACCTGATGATTTAAAACAGGTACTTGACAATAACTCAGGTATGGCGCTTGCTAACAAAGTCGGTGAAGTTTTTGATAAGCATGATGAGATGGCCATACAAGCAGCTAAAGACAAAGGCGATGAAATCGTTGAAATACCCGATCCTCTAAACGACCCTGACTGGAAAGGTCCTCTATTAGACGGTACTAAGAAATATTTGGCCGACGTCAATGCTTTAGGTTTGGATGCCGATGGCGTATATGAGAAAGCCAAAGCTGCCAGCGCTGCCTGTAAAGTCTAACCTATTAAAGGCAATCTCCCATGGCATTTTTAGTCAACCTCAGCACTCTCATCTCAAGGCTGTG
>NZ_JBPYDE010000054.1:0-1507 GCF_051847555.1 Psychrobacter sp. 1Y4
AATTGAAGCTGGAATTGACTCTACTAAACTAAATAACCTTAGACAGGGATTAGAAGCTGCTCTACAACAGTCTTGGAAAGATGACCCTATCACTAGAAATGATGCGTTAGCTCTGCTCGGATTTACTGAGGATAACGAATTAGCAAAATCATTTGAACGAGCAGACCGTATCGCTCCAATATTAGCTAATTCACCAATTATTCATGGAAACCCTAGAACCGTGAAAAGACTTTTAAACGTAATAAAAATGCGTTCTAAGACCGCTGCGCGTCGCAATATGCCAATAGATGAAGCACTTATAACTAAACTAGTAGTATTTGAACGATGCGCTGGAGCACAAGCTACAAAAGACTTTTATAACTGTATTGATAAAGAACGGGGAAAACCTAGTTTCATTTCAAGTTTGGAGTCCGGTAAAGATGCTGATCTCCCTAAATCATGGACTGATAATCCAACAACAACAGCTTTTATAAAAGACTGGGCACAGCTTGAACCTAAACTATCTAACACTGATTTAAGACCTGCAATATATTTATCTAGAGAAACTATACCTATAGGTACATACATCACAGGTATATCTCCAGCAGGTAGAGATATTTTAGATGCGCTTATAGTTACGCAAAATGAGGCATCACAGACAGCAAAAAGACTTATGCAAACAATAGTGCTAGAAGAAGAAGTCCCTATTATGGAAGGTCTCATTAGTCATCTTAGGACAGTATCAGATTGGGCAAATAAGCCAATAGGTTTTGCTGGTGCTTATATTCTTGCAGAACACTCTGAAGCTTCAGCAAATATATTAGTCAGGTACTTAGGTAGCCTCAATGAACAGCCTGTATGGTTGAAGCGCGTTTTAAATCAATCATCGTGGTCTAAGGAGCAGTAATGGGAACTTCGCAATCTAGCCCAGGACCAGGAGGAAAGTCTCCTTTAATACCACCTTGGGCTGATGACACACCTGAGCAAGCTTTACCAAATTCAGGAAATCGTCGCTATGCTTCTTTCAGAGAGTCTTTAGGTAGAGCAGTATCAAACGGTAGTAGTTCCGATTTAAGAAAAGCTGTTGGGCATTATGCAAAAATTTCCAGTGGAGGAAGTGCAGCAGCAGTAAGACGCATGGGTAGTGCGACCAGTGTAGGTTCACAACTATTTGGTTTGCTAACTAGTGGTAGTGGTACCGGTACTTCAGCTATCAATTTAGATAGTCTGAACGGTCTACCTGTTGACATTGCAATATCTAGGATAACGCAGTCTCTTGCAACTGAAGATGGTGATTCAGAAAAAATAAGAGCTGCTATGAATCTATCCTTAGCCGAAGCGTTAGAAGGCATAGAAATATTCGATTCTCAAAACGTCACAGCTGAGATTATTACCAATACAATGATAAATTACCTATGTAGAGTTATTTTTGTACAATTAATGATGGATTCTGGGGGTGCATTTGACAAAGCTGAAACGCCTAAACAAGCAATTCACATAGAAAACTCTTTATATTCATTAATTGATG
>NZ_JBPYDE010000055.1:0-1494 GCF_051847555.1 Psychrobacter sp. 1Y4
CATCATCTTAGCGACGGTAAAGGCGACAGCGTGCTCATAGGCAAGTACGTCTAGATAACTAAAGCTTGAGCCAATCATCTTTGCATTAAAAGCAGCAATCGCCTCGGCATTGGGTAAGATGTTAAAGTTGGCATCCGTATAAGCATCAGGCATCTTTGTCGTCCTTATTGATACCTAGGCCATCAGTAAAGCTACTGACCAATTTGTCAGCAAGAGCGGCAACCAAACCCTCATCCGGCAGGTCAAGCTTGGCAAGCCCTAGCTTTAGCTCATCATAGCTGTCACATTTTTGCGATAGCGCTAAGAGTGCGGCCATTTTAGGCTCCATCAAACCGCGCTCTTGCTCGATGTCGTCATCCGTCGCAGGGTCAGTAATGATGTTTGGCAGGTTTTGCGACAGCTTATATTGCAAAGACAACTGATCTAGTATTTGTTGCGTAGACGGTACTGGCGTCGGTGCAGGCGCAGTACCATCGATAATCTCAAACTCGGACTCTTCATAGCCGACATTGAGCAGCCTTTGCTTAGTCAAGCGCACTTGTCCAGTACTGACGTATTTCGCGTCAATCTCAGCCTCGTCTTTATTAAACTTTTTGACGACGGGATATTCAAACCAAACGCCTTGCGGTGCGTTTATTGGCATACCCCATGCTTGGTTTACCGCGATGATGGCATCGATAGCATGTTGTATACCACGGGTCATCAGCCCCAGATATGACATTACTCGGTCTTGGCGTGCCTCATCATCCGTTTCTTGCGCTGAGCGTGAGCCTGCGGTCAGCTCGCTGGTCTTGACGCGTCCCAGTAGCAGCTTTTGGATACGTCTATTGGCAAGGCGTTCAAACAGCTCAAACGCTGAGCCATCGCCTGCTAGCTGGTGCATCTCAATCTTATCGTCTTTACCGATACCAGCAGCACCGCCATTGATAAAGCTAAATATCTTACTGGTAAAGTCACCAAGCGTCGTGCCAAACCCACTGTCAGAGCCTTGCATACCAACGACATAAGGCTGTGAGTAACGCGCGATAAACTGACCTGCATACGCCCACTCACGGCGACGCAGCGCGACCGCAGGATAGGCACGGACAATCATCATCTCACCCGCAGGGCGCGCAGGCACAGCCTTACTGGTAAGTACTAGGTACTTAATTGTTTGGTTGATCTCGATGCTGTCATCTTCAGTCGCCAACAAAACCGAGCCATCACGCTGAGGCGCATATTTATCTATTTCGCCATCTTTTGACAGTATTTTATCGATGGTCAAAAACCCATCTGGCTCTCTTTTAAATACGTATTCGCCGACCATATAGCCGTTGAAGTTTGCTAAGACGGCGAGACTGCCATAGTCGCTATATAAGCGCCTAAATATACGGTAGAGACGATTGATTAACCCTTCGTCGACACCTTCGCCCCAAATTCGCCACGTCGCAGCATTGATAGCACCTTCAATGTCAGCACGACAGCTGAGCACCTCATCATCAGCCATCACCGCAT
>NZ_JBPYDE010000056.1:0-1491 GCF_051847555.1 Psychrobacter sp. 1Y4
GTATGGGTATATCGGTGCAAGAGTTTGGCTTGCTGAGCCAATATCTGTCCATGGTTATCAACATCGTCACAGGACGCTTAGATGAAGTGGGCGGGCTTATGTTCCCGAACCCTGCTGTTGACGTGGTGAATAGCTCGGGCCCAGGTTATTTGGGCAAACGCCACAGCCGCGTGAGTAACCTACCTGATTTTAATGGTGAGTATCCAGTGGTTGCGATGGCAGATGAAATGCTGGTCGAAGGAGAAGGGCAGTTAAAAGGGTTTATGAGTGTCGCTGGTAACCCTGTTCTTAGCACGCCAAATGGCGAAAAATTGGATGAGGCATTGTCAGGTTTGGAATTCATGGTGTCGCTCGATTACTTTGTGACCGAGACCAGTCGCCATGCCAATATTATCCTGCCGCCCGTCTCGCCACTCGAGCGTGATCATTACGACATTACGTTTAATGGCTTTGCCGTACACAATGTTGCCAAATACTCGCCTGCCTTATTTAGTAAAACAGATAATGAAAAGCATGATTGGGAGATTTATTTAGAGCTTGCCGATCGCTTGGATAAAGACGCGCCAGAAGCGGTACAAAAAGAGCGTGCCGCGACAAAAGCGTTTGGACCGAAGTTCTTGCTTGAGCAAGGTCTAAAATATGGACCTTATAAAGACGTCACATTGGATGCGCTCATAGACAATCCACACGGTATCGACTTAGGACCGCTGCATCGTATGTTGCCAGATGCTATCAAACATGCAGATAAGCAAATCAATCTCAATGTTGATTTTTATCAGGGAGATCTGGCACGAGTCAAAGAGATGATGCAGCAGTACGATGATCAAGAGATTTTGCTCATTGGTCGTCGCCATGTGCGTAGCAACAACTCATGGCTACACAATAGCTATCGATTGGTCAAAGGTAAATCTCGTTGTACGTTAATGCTACATCCAGAAACGGCAGCACAGCATGGTATTGAAGATGGTCAAGACGTGAGAGTGACCTCTCGGGTAGGCAGTGTGGTCATCGCAGCAGAGGTGACCAATGAGCTGATGCCAGGCGTGGTCAGTATTCCGCATGGCTTTGGTCATGGACGTAAAGGGGTTAAGCAAAAGATTGCTCAAGAGCATGCCGGTATCAGCGTTAATGACTTAACAGACGATACCTTAATTGATCAGTTGAGTGGTAATGCCGCCGTTAATGGCGTACCTGTGCAATTAGAGGCGTTGGGTGCTAACATAGAGGAGGTGTCCACTGCGACATCAGAAAGCTCAGTAGATAGCGCAATGGCTTAAACTCAGTTTTTATTTCAAAGCAAAAAGAAGGCGTTTACATCATGTAAGCGCCTTCTTTTTTTATGATCGTAACTCTAATTATGTTATTTCAATATTAGGTCAATCGCTTGCACCCACAAAATCAAAATCAACATTGGGCGTTTCACCTTGTATTAATAAGCTGATGGCTTTTGCAGAGCCGCAAGCATGCGTCCAGCCTAACGTGCCATGTCCT
>NZ_JBPYDE010000057.1:0-1451 GCF_051847555.1 Psychrobacter sp. 1Y4
GGATAGATTAAGCCGATTATCTCAAGATGATTTTGCAATTCTAAAGCAGCGTATCAAAGACAAAGGCTTGCGATTGGTGGTGGCTGATCTACCAACGACGCATACAGTTAATAATGGCATGACAGGTGAGATCCTAACAGTGATTAACCATATGCTGATCGACTTATTAGCAACGATGGCAAAGCTTGATAACGACAAGCGTAGAGAGCGTATCAAGCAGGGATTGGCTAACAGTGGCTATAAGCCCTCCGGTAAGAAGCCTAATACAACGAAACACAATCGTATTAGAGAATTAGACAGTCAAGGCAATATGACAAAAGAGGAAATCGCTAAGGCAGTTGGTGTTGGCGTAGCTACTGTTTACCGGGTGTTAAAGCCAGGCTCATAGCTGAGGTATTTTATTTTATTTTTGTTCATAAACAGCTGATATATAAGGCTTTACACGCGAGGCAAGAAGGCTTTATTTGCAGAAATAGGTACTCTATTACTACGTAGCTGTGTTAAGAACGGTGTATTTTCATCATTCAATTTCGTTCAATTATGCCCACTTAAAACGCCCTTCGATCTTTATCTAAAGACATCACAGCGTCATATAAAAATCGATTAAATGCAATGAGGCTTCATTATAATCATTATATTGCATTCATAATCGCTTTTCTGCAAAATGGCTTATCTATAATCGCTTGAGCCCCTCATGATGAATACCCCTACTTCAGACCCTATTGGCGCAGCATGGCTTATCCGTTATGCCAGCATCGAGCTGGTGTCCCCTTTATATGTCAGCAGTAGTATCGGTGGGCGCAGACAAACCTATAAAGACGGTGACGTCATTCATAACGCTTATCAGGAAACCGCGCGTCCACTGGACACTATCATTGCGCACTTACAGTTTCACATGCGTCATGAAGTACTGAATTTAGAGTTACTGGTTCGTCTATTTGAGCAGGTAGGTGCTGATGACGTACAAGCATGGGTAAACGCTGAGCCGACAGGCAGCTATGCCCGTAGAATGGCTTTCTTGTATGAGTGGCTCATGGGTCAGCAGTTAGCAGTACCGAGTAATTTAGGCGGTAACTATGTGGATGCTCTAGATGCTAAGAAGCAGGTTACTTCAAGCCCTGCGCATGTCATAAAGAATGCTCGTTGGCGTATCAATGACAATCTTGCAGGAACCCGTCATTTCTGTCCTCAATTGGTGAAAACAGAGTTGTTTACGCAAGCCGCTGCACTCGATATTGCCACAATGGTTGACAAGCTGAACGATGAATTTGGGCAAGACTTACTGATGCGTGCCTCCGTATGGATGACATTACGAGAGAGTAAAGCCAGTTTTACTATAGAAGGTGAAGGGAAAGAGTTAAAACGTATTGAACGTTTCGCCGATGTGATGGCACGGCGTACCGGCAAGGGCGATATTCCGCTTGATCCTGAGTCGCTAGCAGAGTTGCAAC
>NZ_JBPYDE010000058.1:0-1442 GCF_051847555.1 Psychrobacter sp. 1Y4
TGCGTACCGTTGCCAAAATTGAACCCGAGTGGATTATTTCAGCTGCAGGCGACTTGCTCAAATATCATTACTTTGAACCGCATTGGTCCAAGAAAACCGGACGGGTCAAAGCTTACGCGCAGATTAGCTTGTTTGGCTTAATCATTATCAGCAAACAGCTGACCAACTATGAGCAAGTAAACTTGGCTGAATCACGAGAGATTTTCATTCGTGATGGTCTGGTGACTGGTAACTTCGGTCGCAATGCACCATTTTTACAGCACAATATGGACAAGATTGCCCATGTTGAACGCATCGAAGACAAGCTACGTCGCCGGGATCTATTGGTTGATGAAGAAACGCTATATCAATTCTATGATAAAAAGATTCCCGAGCACGTCGCCAGTCGCAAAACGTTTGAAGACTGGCGCGCAGAAGTAGAAAAGAATGATGCTAAGTATTTGTTTTTTACCGATGAAGATGTACTCACTAGCCAAGCGCCGACCACGGGCGACTTTCCAGAAGTATGGAAGCTGGGCGATCTAAAACTGCCATTGCGTTATGTCTTTGATCCAGCAAGTGATGATGAAGGCGTGACCATACGCGTACCGCTTGCTGCATTACCACAGCTCGACGCGATTGAGCTACTATGGGGTGTGCCAGGCTGGCGCTATGAGCTGGTGCTACAGTTGCTCAAATCATTGCCAAAAGATATCCGTCGTCAGATCGTCCCGATACCTGATACCGCAGATAGCTTGTTTGATGAGTTGCAGCAGCAAGGTGGACAAGGGCTGTTAAAACAGCTGTGCCAAGCGCTCAATCGCCGCGGTATTATGTCGGTGACGCCGGAGAGCTTTAGCCCTTCTGCGATTGACCGTTATTTGCAGCCACAAATTTGTGTGGTCGATGACAAAAACCGCATTATCGAAAAAGGTCGTGATCTGCAAACGCTACAGATTCGTCATGCCTCTGAGACTAGTCAAGCGGTGAATGAGCAACAAGGCGCGCATACTGAATTCCCTGAGCATTTTGCCTTTAGCAAAAACCATCATAGCGCAGGCGTGGTTATGAAGCAGTTTGCGGCGCTCGTTGCTGATGAAGCAGGCGAAGCGGTATCGATTCATCAGTACACCGATGTCAATGCAGCACTACAAGCGCATCGTATCGGCGTATTGACCTTAATCAAAGGAAAGCTTGGCGCGAAGAAAAAACAGCTCACCAGTCAAGTAGATAAAATATTTAAACTGGCGTTTGCACCGCTTGGTGATATGGAAAAGCTAAAAACAATCGTCATTGATGCTACATTGGATGCTACGCTTGAAGAGCATTATGTGTTATTTGATCATACCGAGAGTCTGCCTGAGAGCGCTGATGATATTGCAGTTGGATTGAGCGAGGAGTTACCGTTTACGCCTGAGGAATATGCGCAGACGCTAGAAGTTGTGTTAAATAACTTCTTATTG
>NZ_JBPYDE010000059.1:0-1440 GCF_051847555.1 Psychrobacter sp. 1Y4
GCAAATAGTTTCGCCATAAGCGTTTAGACCATGATTGTTTAGACCACATGCTCAGCATATCCAATTGAACCATCAGCATTCACCCAAACTGGCTCACGTGATAGCTGAATTGCAAATTTCTCATAGACAATATTGGCAATATAGCGCTGTGCTGTTGCCACATCTTCTTGAGTTGCTTGATAAGGAGTATGATTGGTCAGTACTAGTGCCTGATGTTTATGAGTCACGATGGGTACGATGCCGGCCCCTTTTAATCCTGCTTGCTCGATGAGCCAACCTGCGGCAACTTTTACCATCGCGTCAGGCATCGGATAACCAACGATAGCTGGATAGCTTGTTTGCAACGCCGTGAACTGCTCCTGAGCGATAATAGGATTTTGAAAAAAACTACCACAGTTAGGTAGCTGTTTTGGGTCTGGTAGTTTTTGTTGTCTGATATCTATAATGGCTTGCATAACGTCATGAGGATTGGCTTGCTCGCGCCCTTGTTGTTCCGCATAGCGCTGCGCCACAGTCTGTACATCCCCATAGCTGGCTAAAATATTGGTAGGATCAGTATGTAACCTGAAACCGACGCGACTAATAAGCCATGTGTTTGGCGTGCGTTTAAAGATACTGTCACGATAGCCAAATTGACAGTCGGCTACTGATAAATGGTGCCAAGTTTGTGTCGGTAAATGATAAGCGCGTACATATTGTAAGCAGTCTTCTAACTGCACACCGTAAGCACCAATGTTTTGTACTGGCGCTGCACCAGTTAGGCCAGGTATGAGCGCAAGATTCTCTAACCCATACCAGCCTTGATTGACTGTATGTACGACTAGATCATGCCAGTTTTCGCCCGCCATTACTTCGATATCGACATAGCCATCAGTCTGAGCGGTCAGGTGAATACCGCGCATTTTGGGTTGTAATACCACCGCATTTAACGCTGCTGGTAGTAAGACATTACTACCGCCAGATAAGACAAATAATGACAGCTGATGCTCTACATCCTCTGCATGGTTTGCCATAAAGTCATCAAGCTGTGCCTCATTGGTCAACGTCACTACAGAGTCAGCGACACAGGCCAGTGCCATCGTACTGCTATGTGACAAATCGACTGAGTTACTGACCAACAGATTTGCTGATGAGTCGTTTACAGTCGTGGTCTGAGCATTGAGATCAAGGCGTGCAACTTGGGTCATAACATAGCCTATGGGGCAAAAGGATAATAAATAATAAGGTAGCTATAGTTGATTCAATTTAAAAGAGATACAAGGCAACTGAGTGCAGACGTATATTTGATACTTCAAGCGAGGTTAACGCTGTAGCTCTTTTATAGAGGGTTAACTATATTATAAAGGATACCGGATGCAAGAGTAGCAGAAATATAGAATTTATGGCTAGCAGGCTTTCCAGCTTTCGATCCATGCTTTGGCGCTCGATTCAACACGTTCA
>NZ_JBPYDE010000060.1:0-1423 GCF_051847555.1 Psychrobacter sp. 1Y4
TAATACTGAAAGTTGGTAATGTAGTCGTCGATCTATCAATGTTAGTGACTGAAGCATTGTTCGATGCCAAGGCTGTACCAGTGGCTTTCAAATTTAAATTTTGAGTATCTCCGCCTTTGTTGTCAGTGGTTTTTGCATTGACTGTAATGACAGCAAACTGGTTGCTTTCAAGAGGTATTTTATTATTAGTAGAACTAATAGTGCCTGCAATTCCAGTAGTTGGACTTGGCGTTGCTCCGTCAGTATAGATTCTATAAGTAATAGTAGAATTGGTAATATCAAACTGTTTAGTATCATCAGTTCTGTTTTCTATTGATATGACGTAATTGTCTTGACGGTTACCATCATTGGTCAGTGTATGTGTAAACGTAGCGAAACCATTAGGAGCAACTGTTGTAGTATTGTCTTGAACTAATGAGAATGATACTTGCTCTGATACTGTAATTTTGACTGAATTAGATATAGCGGTTGGCTGAGCTACACCTGCAACACTGTAGTTAGCGGTAGCAATGTTGACTATTTCAACATTAGTATTTGTTGAGCCGCTTACAGCAGCATTAGCGCCAGTAGATACACCCATTACTGCGGCGATACCGACAGCAAGCAAGCTGACGTTAAAAGTATTTGATTTCATGTAATGCTCCAGAGTTAAGATTAAAAATTGAAATGTTAAAAGAGCGAAAGGCTTAATATCTACTGGACTAATTAACGGTAGTATTGAGAGCGACGGCTGCTGACTTTTTAGCTGGCAATAACTTAATATTCCAACGCAGAGTGCGGTACTCAGAATATGGAATTTTGACCATCTTGCCATCGACTTTACGCATTAGCGGCATATCAGCGTAATTCTTGCCATCAGTGCTGGCTTGTGCGCTTGCAGGCATCGCATCACCAGTAAATGTCATGTTGGCAGGGATAGGTAGCGTCACCATCAAGTCGTTAATGTCTTTATTAACAGTATTGGTATAATTCGCCTTATACTGAATCACAGTACCTGCTGGTGCAGTACGTACTGGTGTATAGACCGTTTTACCTTCCGCATTCTTTATGACTTGATTAGCTGTTAGTTCCATTTTTAGAGCGTCTTCAGCATGCGCCATATTTAGTAAAGAGCTAGAAGCTATAGTGGCTAATAGAACATTGCGTAGAATCTTGAAACGTTTCATATAAAATCCTTTCTTATACCGTTGCTATCATTGGGATACAGGTGCTTTGGGCTACAGTGAAACTGTCTATAATTTGATATCAGGATCGTCTGTAAAAAGCGTACATTTCCCCTTTAAGCTATTGTCACGTAACCAATACAAATATTCATTATAAAGACGACAAATGGTATTTCGAGATGACCAAACGGTAAAAGCCCCGTCTAAGAAGACAGGGCTTTTTTTGTATTAGAAAAGGAAATAGTAATAATCTAGAGTTG
>NZ_JBPYDE010000061.1:0-1395 GCF_051847555.1 Psychrobacter sp. 1Y4
TAAACGGTAATAAAAAAAAGAGAGCCTATGCTCTCTTTTTTTATGCCTGCAATTTATGACAGCTAGTTACCCATAGCCATACTTGGTACTTATTGGCTATATAAGATACATGCAGCGCAATATATGAAAAATCGTCATCACAGTCATGTGCAAACATATATCAATAGTTTTACAAGGCTATAGCGAAAATAAGCAGGCTTTCATACTCAATAACGCATTAAGTATCGAATAAACGCTCATCAACTTTCTGACGAAATTTTTGTCCCGTTTTGAACGTAACCACGCGGCGCGCGGATACTGCGACAGGCTCCCCTGTTTTAGGGTTACGACCTGGACGGCTGTTCTTATCTTTAAGCTCAAAGTTGCCAAAGCCTGAAAGCTTGACCTCTTTGCCATCAATCAAACTCTCTGACAGCTCATCAAAAAAGTTCTCCACCAGACAGCGACCTTCTTGTCGTGTCAGATTTAGATGACTCATTAAGTGCTCAATCATGTCAGATTTGGTTAAGGTGCTCACAGTACGACTCCTATGCTATGTCGTGATGTCGAATATCATGGTTTAGCGGTATGAGGGTTAAGTCTCATTATTATAAAGGTTTTTTGAGCAGTTTTTAATAAACTATGCATTAAAATCCTTTATTAATAATGACTTAACTTATTCTACAAGTAAAAGGGTTATAAATAATAGTTTTTACGAATAGCAATGCTCCATAGCCTCATAACTGAAAAGGCTATAGAGCATTGGGTATTTTAAAGACTAAATATTAGCTGTCACGTAACTGGACTGCGTGTTGAGCCGTTAATGCATGTACAACCTTATCAGTGGCAGCCTTTACAGCTTCATCCGATAGGGTTTGTGTAGCATCTTGCCATACGAGTGCAAACGCCAATGAACGCTGACCTGCTGGTACTTTATCGCCTTGATACACATCAAACAGCCACAGATCAGTCAACAGATCACCTGCCGCAGCTCGCACCGTCGTTTCTAACGTCTGCAAACTGATATCACTGTCTACTAAGATAGCGATATCACGGCGTACTTGTGGGAACTTGCTAGGCGTCGTAATCGCATGCTGCTCACGAGCAAGCGTCAATAGTGGTGCCAGTGATAATTGGGCAACCCATGTCGTCGGCAGATCTAACTGCTTAGCAGTATTTGGATGTAGCTGACCCAACCAACCAACATATATATCATCGATATATAACTCAGCGCTTTGTCCTGGATGGAGGAAGCTCAGCGCACTACGCTCATAGCGAATGCGTGCACTATCGATCTGCGCTGGTAATAACTGTTCAATATCATGTTTTAGATCATAAAAGTCTAGCGCACGATTTTGATACGCTTGCTCGCTCCATACATCACCCACTGCGACCAATGCAATGCTTGGGGTTTGG
>NZ_JBPYDE010000062.1:0-1394 GCF_051847555.1 Psychrobacter sp. 1Y4
TTTTATGAGATTTTTTATAAGAAGTTTTACTGATTGAGACAATGGATTGATCGCTAATTATGCGTGGCACAAGCAAACACCTAGCTTCAGTGAGACAAGCTAGATTTTATAAGACTCTTGACTCACTTACAGCCCCAACGCTTGCTTTAAGGCATTGATCTGTGGCTGCTCACGATCCGTATAACGATATGCTAGCACAACCTCGCGCACCAAACTGTTATCCCCTAAATGGTGAATTTGGACGGGCGGCGTACTTCTAATCCATAGTCCTGCATAAGGAATCAACGCCACGCCCAAACCTGACTCCACCATCCGAACGATAGCATCAAGGTCATTGATCTCCATGATCGTATTGACCTTGATGTCTTGTTGTTTAAAGAATTTATTTAACTTTGCACCCGCTGAAGACTGCAAGGTGTAATGAATAAAAGGATGCTGCTCGAGCGTCTGTCTGAGGCTATGAAACGGCCATTTTTTGGGGCTAATGAGCACGTAAGGCTCGGTCATAATAGACTGGGTAACGATGTCTTTTGGCAAAGTAAATGCTGGCTGTATCGTAATCGCCGCATCTATCTCCCCGACTTCTAGTTTTTCAAATAACTCTATAGCACGCCCGGGGACAATTTCTGTCTGCATGAGTGGGGCAAGCAACGTAATCGCCTTTAGCGCCTCTGGTAAGATACCCACTTGCACGGAGTTGATCGAGCCAATCCTAAGCTGCCCGTAATAGCTGGCAATATCGGTATCTGAAGACAGCTGCATTGTGGAGTAAAGCGCCAAAATCTCTTTGGCGATTGGTAATACGCGCGTGCCTTGCGGATTAAGCGTGATGGCACGAGCAGAACGGGTGAATAAAGATAACCCTAAGTTGTCTTCCAAGGTTTTTATTTGTGCGCTGACTGCAGACTGGGTCAGGTTAATGTGCCGAGCTGCCGCAGCAAAACTGTCTAACTCGCAAACGGCGACAAAGGTTTTAAGCTCTCTTATCATTGATATCACCACACTTATAAGTTATGCCTGACATTTGAATACGGTTTAATTTATCTCAAAGTGGCTAGTATCTCTTCATTAAAAATAAACCATTGCATCAGTACCGTGACTCTCAAGGTCTACTGATTGACCTTTGTTTGCTCCTCTGCTAGATTTTAAGACGATACGTAATGTATCATTATTAAATGATTGCAATGAATAGACAATAATGTCTGCCTCACTGACTCTCACAGTATTTTTTGATCATTGTATTAGTTGCATGTCGTTCATGCTAAGGATAGCTCTTATGAACAACCGTTTACCGTATTTTTTTCATCAATCAATATTTCTCAAGTACCGATCCGGCAGAAAGCATTGACACTTAAGGGCATTATCCTACCACTTAACTAAAAAATAATAAAAAC
>NZ_JBPYDE010000063.1:0-1394 GCF_051847555.1 Psychrobacter sp. 1Y4
CTAACAATAAAACCCTCTTTATCACTTGATGGTAAAGAGGGTTTTTATTATTTGGAGACAGTACTTAGCTTACTAGTGAGCCGAAAATTTGTGTGATTGGAACCCAAAATTTTGGTAATAATTAATCAGTAATAGTAAACTAAAAAATATAACCAAAGCGTCATGACTGACAAATTGCTTGTAAGTCTTTGTTATTTAAAGGCAAATTAATTTATAAAAATAAAAAAAATCGTTAGTTTGAATTTTTTTTTCATGATATTATAGCCGAGTTAAGCGCATCACCTCAATCAACGCCGTAGAGGTTTTTCTTACAGTGAATTTGCACATTTAAGATGGTATGTTTGGGCTTGTTCAAGTGATTTTTTATCACTTCATTCAAGCGATATTTGTCCATCACACTCCTTTCACTACTAACAAGAAGAAGGCACTAATGCCGCTTAATTTTTCGTTGTTGCCTTTGTATTGTTAACGTAGCCCGTTTAACAGTTGAACGACCTACTTAACCATCTCCAGCATGTGCTGGATTTTCTAGTTTTGTGATGGCGCCGTTTGGTCTTTTGATTATTGCTGTGAATATCCGTCAATAACCTCTATTTTGATAGCGGTTACGAGCAGTTATGCAGGACGATCAGACTTCCTAAAGCACCATTTATTATGGTTTTTAAACGATAGTTATGGAGTTGTTATGAACCCAGTAGACCAGTTTACCCCGCAAGAGCCGATTTTGTTCAATCCTGTTGATATGCTGTCGCCAGAGTATCTTGCCCAGCCAATAGAAGAGTTATATAAGCGTATTTCGCCACTGTATAGCGTTGATGAACAGCGTTGGTTGTCTGATTTATTGCCACTTGCTAAGCCTAGTACCCAAGAGCGTGATGCTGCCGCTGAGCAGACACGCAAGCTGGTTGAGCATGTGCGTAACGATGGTAAAGCCGTCAAGATGGTTGACTCATTATTGCTTGAGTATAGCCTTGATACCCAAGAAGGTATCTTGCTCATGAGCTTGGCAGAAGCTTTGATTCGAGTGCCAGACAATTATACTGCTGATGCATTGATTCATGACAAAATGAGTGTGGCTGATTGGAAAAAGCACATCAAAAATGACAATGGTTTCATGGTCAATGCCTCTACTTGGGGCATGATGATGACAGGCCGTGTCGTCAGTATTGATAGCAGCACCACTGCATCGGGTTTCTTGGATCGCATGACCAAAAAGATGGGTGAGCCTGTCATTCGTAGTGCTATGCAAAAAGCCATGCGTATCATGGGTCATCAGTTTGTATTGGGCGAAACCATTGAAGACGCCAATAAAAACAGTCAACCATATCGTAATAAAGGTTATACCTATTCATTCGATATGCTAGGTGAAGCGGCTATCACGCATAGAGATGCTG
>NZ_JBPYDE010000064.1:0-1393 GCF_051847555.1 Psychrobacter sp. 1Y4
AGAGATAACTATCTCTTTCCTGTTTAACAGAAACGTCCTTTTACCATAACAAACATATGAGGCTTTGTTAACGTCTGGACGTTGTCAAATCGTGGCACAATCGTAAACGTAACAAAGGTTTGGCTAGCCAATCTTAAGTGACTCATTCCTATTTATTTTTCATTTTTCTGACGACGACCACTACGGAATACATAGCTGTCTTCATAAAAATCAATATCGGTATTTTCTGCCCAGAAATGCGGTACGCCTAAAATCGGTAATGGCGCAAGTTGGCGCGGTGTCACGTCATCCTTTGACAGTAATGTGTCCATGTATTCGGCAACTTTGTCATCCAAAAAACGTATACGCTCAGCTAATGGTAGGGTAAAGAAACTTTGCGTCACATGGATGACAATGCTGTGCGCACATAAGGGTTTGCGCGGCTGTAGTAACTGCTCTAGCAAGGCATGCCCAAAAATATAGACTGCGGCTTGAGCGCTGTTATCAGGCTGGGTTGGGTTATCCCATTTAGCACGGGGCGTCACCAAACTTGCCTGCCAGTCAAAATCAACCAATGCCTCACCGATACTAGCATCAGAAGTCACTAGCACTGCGCCATTCTCATCAAAAACAGTAATAGTATCGCGCACACGCCCTCGACGCTCACTAATGCCCTGCTTTGCGATTTCTAGCATATGGTAGTAATTGAGCATAGCTTTAGTCTTCGGAAAGGTCAGCCAAATACTGCCATTAAACAAGTCATGTAAGTTATCACGCGTCGGGATATTGCCAGTTGTGCCGATGAAATGCTCATAGGCTTCCCCTTCAGGCAATGCATTTTGAGAAACGAACTGTATCGTCTGAGATTTGTGGTCATGAGCAGGTTTAGTATGTGGTAACGGCTGTTGCAAATGTTCAGCCTGCTGCATCATCGCCGTTTTTAAGACTTTGGCAATCGTGTCAGGCGTATTGATGTCAAAAGCATTTATATCGTGCTCATCTAGGCTTTTCACATTATCCAAACCTTCTGAATCATTCGAACCATCCAAGCTATTTCTCTGTGATTTCGAGCGACTAAGGTGTTCAATCGTGTTGCTGATATAACTCAATTGAGTAATATGCGATAACCAAGGCACTTGCCAGTCAATAGTAGCAAAGCTGTTATCAAGCTGACCTTCTACTACAGGCAGCTGCTTAGTATGAGTATCAGAGTTAAGTGTGGCAGGTAAATCACTGGCAGGCATAGAAGCTCTCTCTTACAGGCTATCTCTATTAGACGTATGGACGGTCTATGGTATCATGGTGCGCTTTTTTACTGCTAGATACGCCGCTCGAAAGGACTTTTTGAGCGCTATGGATGAATGAGTTTTATGGCAAATTTTAATACCCACTTACATGTCGCCTTTATGGTCAG
>NZ_JBPYDE010000065.1:0-1391 GCF_051847555.1 Psychrobacter sp. 1Y4
AGCCGCTTTAGAGACGTTTACCGAGCAATACGACGGAAAGCTTTCTGAAAGCCAACACAGAGCACTACAGGACGGTTTAGAGTCCTATCAGCATCAAGTGAGTAGAACTAATGCACCCAGTCGAGGATTTAGCCCTTAATCTAATCCTTAAAAAAACATTACACAGGGTTAAATTGCTTAGGCAAGCTGCGTGGTTTAAGTGATGATTTTTCACTTATCCACAAAAAAATTTATCACCCGTTTCTTTGAGGGTTTTTATTTGATCCTGTTTACTCCTGTTTATTCCTGTTTGAGAGCTATTTTTCCCTGTTAAAATCAATACCTTACAAGAAAGAAAAAGAGTAAATGAGCAGAAAACAGAGTAAATGAGCAGAAAACAGAGTAAATGAGCAGAAAACAGAGTAAATGAGCAGAAAACAGAGATAAATAAAAAACACTCTTTTTATAACTCTATTTTATGATAAGATCTTGTTAAATGTAACTATGGGCGCAGAGTTGAAATGGAAAATAACTTAGTTGTTCAGTCAAATGATTTAATCCTAGCAACGTACACAATGCAAAAGACGGATAAAGAGCTCATGCTTGCTTGTATCAGTCAAATTGACAGTAGGCCTGATGCACCAAATGTCACGCAAGACACAGAATATAAAGTAACAGTTGATGATATTAAATCATTGTTTTTTGGTAAGAAGTCTAAGAACGAACAGAATGTTTATCGTGACATAGAGAACGCAAGCAAACGTTTATATGACGTCGATATTGTTATGAGCTTGCCCGAGAATAAAACGCTTCAAACAAGGCTTGTTAGTAGTATTGTTTATGATCCGGATAACGGAGAAGTCGTATTATCATTCGCAAATAAAATACTGCCATATTTGACGCAACTTAAAGCTAATTTCACTAAATACAAGCTATTAGAAATAGGTGAGTTATCGAGTATTCATTCAATAAAAATGTATGAATTGGTGGTAATGTGGGTTAATCAATACCAGTACAGCAAAGAGTTTACGATAGAAGAGTTTAAACACGTAATGTGTGTTAAAGATAAGTATAAGCAATTTAGTGAGTTGCGAAGATATGTTATTGAAACAGCTATCAACGATATAAATGAAAATACGAATTATAAAGTCAGTGTAGAGTATCAAAAAAAAGCAAGAGGGAAGGGCTATAAAGGCTTAAAGCTCAAATTTCACAAAAAGTTATTAGATAAAATTGCTGGTAAAGACGGTAAATTGTCAGAAGATAAGATCAAATCAATTGTTGATAATGTGCAGTTTATGAACGACTATAACGATCACCCAGGTTTAAGCTATGACGGTAAAATGAGTACTGATAGTTTTAAGCGTGAAATGATTAACATCATACAGCGAGAGCCTGAAAGTTTTAACAAA
>NZ_JBPYDE010000066.1:0-1391 GCF_051847555.1 Psychrobacter sp. 1Y4
AGCAGACTTCTGAGATGATGGGTGGTTGGCAAGGCGGTCAGTATCTTGATTTGCGCGTTTGTATTGAGAGGGTCTATCACCAGCGTAGCTATTCAATCGTGGGATTGGCGAATCAATCATTGTGGTGGCAAGATGATGCCGCCACTACTAAGACAGCAAAAAGCAAACATCACACGGTGACTATCGCGATCAAACCGCAAGGATTGGTATCTCATTATCTTACCAAGCAACTACCACTATCTAGCATCGTTGACACGAGTATGCCACTGGGTCATTTTACTTTGGCACAGGCAAAGACAAGTTTAGATCATAGAGAACCAGATAACCAAAAACTGCACGCTTTATTATTTATCGCTGGTGGTAGCGGTATCACGCCTATGCTAGGACTTATTACGCAAGCACTAGCAGACAGACATCAGGTGGCGTTGCTACATTATAGTCGAACAGAACTTCCCCATTTTCAGCATCAGTGGCAACAGCTGAGCGATATCTATCCAGCCTTCAACTATCATTTGATCCACACTGATAACCCTGCTACCTATCTGGCTGGCGAACGATACTTGAGCGCAGAGGGTCTGTTATCACTTAACCTACCTCTGGCAAATACGCAGATATTTGCCTGCGGTTCACAAGCGTTATTAGCCGGCTTATATAAAGCAGTAAACGAGATTAACGTGCTACAAGACATCCAGCTACGTGACAACATTATCATAGAGAATTTCGGTAGCGCACTGCCTGATTTTGATAGCGACGATCAAGTACTCAGGTTTTATGTGCTACAGGATTACTCTCGCTCCAACAGTATTTTGATCGATTTGCAGACGCAAGAGCATAACTTGCCGCCTGCATTGGTTGGGGTTAATGACGCGGCTCACAATATCAAAGAAAACGCAGCCATCATATTTTTGAATCACCCACATGCCAAAGACAATCAGTTGTCTCCGCGCCTTTCTCGTCTAGTGTCTGCGGTATTGCAATATCCAGAGCTAAAGGTACGCCTAGTACCCGTATCTATCCTGTGGGGACGCGCCCCTGAAAAAGAAGACTCGCTATTTAAACTATTAACCGCTGACAATTGGCAAGACCCGAGTATCAGCAAGCAGTTATTTAATATCGGTGTGATGGGCCGCGATACCTTCGTACAGTTCCATCCACCCCAAGATTTGCGTACTATCATCAATGATAGCCTCAAAGGTGAAAGCGCGGGCCCTAACGTTTTTGACTCAATTTCTGAAGATTTAGTTTCTAAAAGCTCAGCTACTATAGATATGCAAGATACTGAATCAGCAACGACGGATAATGATGTCAAAACTGATGCTGAAATATCACCCAGCTATACGCTCGTGGCGGCCGCTGATGGTAATCGTGAACTCGTGCGGATGTTGCAGCAG
>NZ_JBPYDE010000067.1:0-1368 GCF_051847555.1 Psychrobacter sp. 1Y4
CTACCTGTGTAACCTCTAATCCGATAACCTCTTGAGTTTTAGGATCGACATACAGATCACCCTCTCGGTATACGCCATAACGCTGACCAACGATCAGTGGCACCCCTTTGGCATAGACTTTATCACCGCTTGCAGTAATAAGGTTGCGATTTTTGGACGCCAAAATATAAGGGGTAGTATTGAAATCTTCTGGATCTACAATGAGGGTTTTATCTAACCAGTGCTGGATAGCAGACCACGGAATAGGCGGGACACTATTGGCAGTAGAGGTAACAGTGACTGTACTCGCAACCACGTTACCCATCATTTGTTTTTCGATACCTGCACAGCCTTCACCCGTATCGACTCCGATCAAGGTTTTGCCTTGAATAACACAAAGGATCAGAATGTCGTTAGGATAGATAAGGTTTGGGTTTTTGATTTGCTTATTGGTGGCCCAGATCTCTTTCCAGCGCCACGGACTGTCGAGGTAGCGACCTGAGATATCCCACAACGTATCGCCTTTTTTGACAGTATAGCGGTTGGGAGCATCAGCTTTGATAGTAGGTGGTGGATTGTTTGCGTGTGCTGTAGTCATCAACATAGCACCGCTAAATGTCGTAACTAATAATCCTTTTGCCAGTGCTTTTGCTGTCTTTTTTAAGCTCATCTTCATGGTTATATCCACAATATGTACCATTGTTTTGATCATGACAAACTGCACTAGCACCATTTATCTAAAGATATTTTACTTTATTAAAAAATAGTAAAAATCATTTAATATTAGTAATCTATAAGCAATTCAATCATGACAACTATAGGGCGGCTGTTCAGTATAATTGGCTGGAACGATTCCTAAAAAAGCGTCTAGCATAATGATGGCTTTCCGACGCTGTTTCTAATACTACAATTATCTATACCATAACACAATCATAAACACTTTATTACAATGGTGTAACCTTTGGACCACCCTATTGATTCCTTGAAGATGGGCTTAGACTATCTTGTTGCCTAAGCTGGGTTTGGAGCCACATGCTGACGAATTTGCTCAGCGACCAGTTCAGCACTATTTTCTAATACCACAACATGTTGCGGTAGGCTCTCTAAACCTTCAGTGTGAGCTGGGCGCTTAATATCTATCTGTCCCACTGCTTCGATAATGGTATCTGCAAATTTAACGGGCAACGCGGTCTCTGCACAGATAATGACTTCATCCTCACGCTGCAATTCTTTGGCAACCTTGATACCGTCAGCCGTATGCGGATCGACAAGCTCGCCATGCGTTTCATACAATGCTTTGATCGTATTTAAACGATCGCTATGGGTTGATTTGCCCGCAGCAAAGCCATAACGCGTATTGACCGCTTCCATCAAATCAGACAAGTCAAA
>NZ_JBPYDE010000068.1:0-1346 GCF_051847555.1 Psychrobacter sp. 1Y4
ATTGATACCAGTTTTGCCGCCAACACTTGAATCGACTTGCGACAATAAGGTCGTTGGAATTTGGATAAAGTTGACCCCGCGCATAAAACTTGCCGCAGCAAAACCTGTCATATCACCCACTACGCCGCCACCAAGTGCGATAAGCGTGACATCACGATTGAAATGCTCTGCCATTAGCGCATCATATATTTGGTCTATGCTTGTCTGGTTCTTATATTGCTCACCATCTGGTAACACACAAACTTTTACCGTAAACTGCTCTGCTAGCTCGTCTTCTAAAGCTTGCAAGTATAAAGGTGCCACGGTATCGTTAGTCACGATCAATACTTGGCAACCCTTAATATAAGGTGCGACTTGCTTCGCCATACTGCTATCTTTTGACGTCGCATCTTCAGTAATAATGATTGGATAATCATGACTTTGCGTACGAACTGTTAAGCTATCATGAAACAGTGACGTTGCCATGAGACACTCCTTAAGCATTTATAATTGGATAAAAGTAGCTGAGTATACCTACCTATCATATCAATAGATAATATAGATCTACTCTTTATTGTCTTTTGGTGTTGTGTCAGTACAATCAAAAAATGCGTTCAGCTGCTGCATTAATTGGCTGACCATATGACGTGGATAAGTGTGACCAGTGGGCATAATAATATGCGCGACCTGACGATATAATGGATCGCGAATACTATATAAATCTTGCAGTATTTTTCTAGGATTAGGCTGTTGTAAAAGAGGCCGTGACTTGTCTTTAGAAGTGCGGGCCATTTGCACATCGACTGGGGCATTGAGATAAACCACGATGCCACGCTGTCTTAAGAAGTCTCGGTTTTCAGCAGCCAATACTGCGCCACCGCCAGTTGCTAATACAATTTGAGGGGTTTGAGTCAGCTCATCAATGGCACGCGTTTCACGCTCACGAAAACCCGCTTCACCTTCTTTGGCGAATATCCAAGCAATGTCAGCACCAGTTTGCGATTCGATATACCAATCACTATCTACAAAAGTGCGACCTAACTGCTTGGCCAGTAACTTACCGATCGTCGTCTTCCCCGCTCCCATCGGACCCACTAAAAACACCGACGGCAATTCCTGCACCATAATACTCACTCAGCTAAATTAGCTATCATACAACGTCATTGATATTCTGGCTAGTAATGCGCTGTGATTATTGTTAGTAATATTTAGAGCTTATCGTCCATTAATCCATGCATATAGCTCGCAATATTAAAGATGCTAAGTTTATGTACAAAAAAAAGTAAGCACTAAGGCTTACTTTTTTAGTGAATAATCAACAAATTTATGATTAATTCAAGCGACTTGTACCATCATTGATCAATTTT
>NZ_JBPYDE010000069.1:0-1342 GCF_051847555.1 Psychrobacter sp. 1Y4
TTGTACACCATCAAAACCAGCTTGCTCTGCTTTGATAGCACTATCGGCAAATCGTTGTATCAGCTGATCTATATCCTGCTGCGTCATGGCGCGAGGTTTGCTAAATAAATGCGAGTGCTTACCCAAGTTGATAGACACATCAGAGGGTGACAATACATCACCGCCCATCGAGGCATAAACTTGACGACCAGGATGATTTAGCTGCATAAAAACGCGTGTGTTGTTTTGTTTGGCAGCACGTGCCCACGCTTTAAAAGGCGATATGTCACTATGCCTGTCTAATACGACACCGCCCGGACCAGTCATGGCGCGGCCATCGACCATCACGTTTCCTGTGATTAATAAACCAGTACCGCCATTCGCCCAGCTTGTATATAGGCGCAGTAAGGTAGGGCCAGGGATTTGACCAACATCAGCCATGTTTTCTTCCATGGCAGCTTTGGCTAAGCGATTGGGCAAGGTGATACCACAAGGCAATATAAACGGTGAAAAAACAGGTGATGTCATGATAGCAGCCTAAAATTATTGTTTTGGGAAGCGTGCGTTCTACTATGAATTTGGCTATAGACATATTGTTTAAATGACTATAACCTTATAGTCGAAACATAATTAGTAAAAATTGTTGTGGATTTAAAAATGACGAGTCTAAAAATAGTGATCGATATGTGACTATCATCACACTTTTTTAGCACAATAGCACCTCAGGTAAATTACTGGCGTGTTGACATAATCATTTATCGAGTAGGGATACCTCTATATTGAATGCATTAGCGCAAAATGAAGCCGCACCTATAGAGTCAAAACGTGAGCTGGCAAAAGCCAAGACGCGGCGTGCCTTACTAAAAAGTGCGTTACGGCTGTACAGCCTAGAAGGCGCTCAAGGCATGAGCATGAATAAAGTGGCTAAAGGGGCGGGTATTGCGCAGCCCAGTTTTTATAATCATTTTGAGAGCTTGGATGCGCTACAGAACGAGCTCAGCGCTCAGTTAAAAGACAACTATCTGTCGCCGATGCGGCTGGCATGGGTCAATATGCTCAAGGACTATGATGTACTGACTAAGGATGAGTTTAATCGGCAGTGTCAGCAATATCTGATAATGATTTTTGATTCAGCATTTCAGAATATTGCGCTATTTCAGCATTTGCTCGAAGATCGTCCGCGATTCACTGCCGATATAGAGAACCAATCCTCACTCAATAATGGACTGGGTAATCTAGTCAGCGAAATACAAGAAGAGTGGACAGAGATATTCATTCAAGGATTGCAGCTATCCAATCGTTCTTGTGAACGCAGCGCTGTCAATCTCTGTGTGGATATGGCAGCCGCGCAAGTACATGAGCT
>NZ_JBPYDE010000070.1:0-1338 GCF_051847555.1 Psychrobacter sp. 1Y4
CTAGTCTTCCAGATGAGACATTATTAAGTGCTCAGCATATAACCAGCCTAATCTATGACCTAATGCTGCGCTCAGGACAAAGCTTAAACCATGTTGGCGGCGACTTGATTTTGACCAACAGTGTCAACAATGGTGCTGAGGCAATCACCGACAATAGCCTGCATGTGTATGGGCGTGCGCAAGGTCGCTTGGTTGCAGGTGCAACAGGCGACAAAGATGCCCGTATTTTTTGCCAAGTTTTCAACCCTTCATTAGTTTCCGTTGCTGGGACATATTGCTTACGAGACAATCTGCCAGATCACGTGATAGACAAACCGGTGCAAGTCAAGTTTGTGGAAGGTGAAGGCCTAGTATTTATCGTGATGGATGAAGCTTAACGATTACTCGGTTAAAAATAATAAACGGTTAGGTGATTGTCTAGTAAAGTAAACTGGGTAAGGTAAGCCTTAATTATATAAGCTGCTGTGTCAGATAAATAAAACAAGATATATCAAATTAATCGTTACAATTGAGCTATTATTAAGTGTTGGTTCTAACGTTATTTGCCGTATATTTAAATAACTATCGAACGGCTAAAAATTATCGCCATTAACTGTAAAACTTATAAGCAAAAGCCTTTTGTAGCTCATATCTCAGTTGTTTTTTTGCTTTAATATAGACTTGCTATAAATCCTTGTATATTTATGCTAGGCTAGCTTCGCAGATAGTACATATATAGTTAGTAGATAAATACCATGCAATTGTGCTATTTATATAAAAGATATCCCATTGATTCATAGGAGTGTGCCATTGTGGCGAAGATAGTTGTAATCACTTCAGGTAAAGGCGGTGTGGGCAAAACCACGACAAGTGCCTCTTTTGCCGCTGGTTTAGCATTGCGTGGCTATAAGACGGTTGTAATTGATTTTGATGTAGGTCTACGTAATCTAGACTTGATCATGGGTTGTGAAAACCGAATTGTTTATGATTTCGTTGATGTCATTACCGGTAGCGCACGCTTGTCGCAAGCACTTGTCAAAGACAAACAGCTTGAAAACCTGTATATCCTTCCTGCTAGTCAGACGCGTGATAAAGACGCACTGACAGACGAAGGTGTCGCAGAGGTCATGACTGAGCTGTCTAAACAGTTTGACTATATCATCTGTGACTCACCTGCTGGTATCGAGCGCGGTGCACAGTTGGCCATGTATCATGCTGACGAAGCCATCATTGTTACCAATCCTGAAATCTCTTCAGTACGTGACTCGGATCGCATCATCGGTATTTTGCAAAGCCAAACGAAAAAAGTCGAAGAAAACCTAGGCTCTGTACGTGAGCACTTGGTCATCACTCGTTACA
>NZ_JBPYDE010000071.1:0-1334 GCF_051847555.1 Psychrobacter sp. 1Y4
ATGGACAATGCTGTAGCGAAGATACAGCAATCCACACAAAAACAGCGCCCTTATTGGGCCTATCACGATGCCTATCAATATATTGAAAATGCCACAAAAATAAAGCTGGCAGGTAGCTTAAGCCCAGACCATCACCTTGCCCCAAAAGCAAGTCAACTGCGTTGGCTTAATGACAATCGTCCAGCCAAACAGATGTGCTTAGTCAATCAGAGCACCGCTAGCAAAGGATTGCTTGCCAAATTGCAACCTATCAATACCACTGTCCAAATCGAAGACATGAGCGATAGCGAAGACTTTGTAGAAGGATGGACAGCAATGGCTCAGCAAATCCACCAATGCATATCCTAGAATAGGAAGCCATTCGTTAGGGTTGTTCTAGAAGCTAGAGTTTTTAGGAAGAGTGAGACAGCTGTTTTTCAAGTATCTGCTATGGCTACGTAACATAGCAATACCAGTGGGTTGCGTTAGGTGACTGATAAAAGTCATATTTTACTTGCTTAATAGTGGCTGTCTCCTTATAATAAGTGGCGTTTTATTTTGGTTTAAAGGTAATGCCTGTAGAGTAAGTCATTTACGGATAAAAGTGTCGCAAGTATGCTATATTATCCCAATGCTGAAAGGCTATAGGAATATCGATGACCAAGCCTGCCAAACGCACGCAAAAAGATAAAATAGGCATCTATATCAAACGGCAAGCATGGATATTGTTTATCCTTATCATTATTGCTTGGGTTATAGATACGATTTGGTTACGTAGTGAGCTTACTGTAGCAAAGAGCGCCGCCATTGGTGCACTGCTCAGTTTTACGACTCAAGCCGTTTTTGCTTTTTTTATCTTTTGGTACACTGGATATCGCGCACGCCAACATATCGTTAGCCAGCTATATCGAGGTCAGATGGCTAAATGGCTGTTGACTGTGTTTGGTTTCGCACTAATTTTTATTACCGTACAACCCCTATCGGCGCCTGCGCTGTTTATCGGTTTTATGGTAATGCAAATTAGTCACAGTTGGATGTTGTGGCATATACGCTAGCGCTAATAAATGATCACTACATAGATAATTTATTCATAGTACTGGCAAGTCACCCTGCCGTCCAACTTCTCTATGACTAGTTCAGAAAGTCAAAGTACAAAACTGTCACATGACAGCACCAATGATTATAAAAATCGAAGTATGAGCCTCTATGTCAGGCGCAGTATGCAACGACACAGTGATAGGGTAAAGCTGACCCAGCTATTAGCCTCACTGATGATTAAATTTTTACAGTTTAGTTATGGACGACTAACTATATTAGTAGCCGTTATTGTCAGCTAACTTATTCATACAGTGGAT
>NZ_JBPYDE010000072.1:0-1322 GCF_051847555.1 Psychrobacter sp. 1Y4
TTCTAAGTGCTCAGCTTGCTGCTCTTGGGTTTGTGAAGATAGCGTTGTCAATAGTTTGAGCAGATGATGCTCTTGGCCGTTCACTGATTGATTTGGCGTTGGTAGTGGCTCTTTGGAAGAAAGGGCTTCTTGAAACATAGATAAAGTTATCATCAGTATTCCTACTCACTGTTGGTCACTCTGAGTAAGTTTGCAAGAGGCAAGTATGCAACCACACAAAGTAGAGCAATATTAGATAAAAAGAATGTGTGCTACGGTTCTTTTTAAGGAAGCGGTACCATCAATGCTTAGCCGCTGCACTTCCAAATAGTGTATTTTTAAATGCTATATAGCAGTATATGAATTAAAGCAGTCGAAGTCGTAAAATCAAATGATATATGCCATTCAGTAGATATATTCGTATTCTATGCAAATATACTCTAGCGATGCCATCCATAGATGAGCACAACAACCCCAAACGCTCTATTATTAAAACCATTAGCAATTGGCTGATGATTTTAATAAAAACCATCCTTTGTTTAGTAATTTTTGCGAAACCCTATATTGCCTATATTAATCGTGATTGTAAATGTCAATCGGCACCTTAAATGGCCTATTCGGCAGTTCTCTGACCAACTTAGGTACCAGATATCCCGGTAATACTGCCAATAACGACCAGTAGAGCTCAATTGACGACCGCTCGTCGCTATCAAAATGCGCGGCACCAGCCACCTTGTCTAAAACATGTAGATAATACGGTAGTACACCACAAGCAAACAAACGCTGGCTTAATTCTGTCTGAGCATCGATATTATCGTTGATACCTTTTAATAGTACTGCTTGATTTAGCAGCGTCACGCCAGCTGCTCGAGCACGTTGCAGGTATTCTGCTGTCAGCGCATCAATCTCGTTGGCATGATTACAATGAATGACCATCACGATACGGCAGCGACTTTGAGACAGTCTGTCTAATAGTGCGTCATCCAATCGGGCTGGAATAACCAATGGTAGACGGGTATGCAGTCGAATTGTCGTCAACTGCGGGATAGATTCCAGAGTATCTAACCATGCAAATAACCGTCTATTCGTCACATTTAAAGGATCACCCCCGCTCAAAATCACTTCATTGATTTCAGGATGCGCGCTGATGTAGTTGATGATATTTTCTTTTGCATCAGCAGTTGGCATATTGGCGCTATAGTCAAAATGCTGACGGAAACAGTAGCGACAATGAATCGCGCACGCCCCAGTGATCGTCAGTAATACTCTTGATTGGTACTTATGGAGCATACCTTTGACAGGGTTTTGGCTGTTTTCGCTTAAAGGGTCCACCACATAGCCTG
>NZ_JBPYDE010000073.1:0-1322 GCF_051847555.1 Psychrobacter sp. 1Y4
AATGTACAACATGAAATAAGTTATTGCTTGAACGAACGTTCAATTACGGTTATAGTATTTGCCAGATAAGCAGAAAACACGTCTATCTCTACAATCTTTTTTATTTTTTCTACTACCTTTGATAGTTATCAGATGACTATGTCCTAATAGGATAAGATTATGCTTAAGTTTTATTTTCACCAAACGCCAAACCCAATGAAAGTGGCACTGTTTCTTGAAGAAACTGGTTTGCCCTATGAACTCGTTGCTGTCGATACGCTAAAAGGGGAACAGCATACGCCTGAATACCGCACTATCAATCCCAATGGTAAAACGCCTGCCCTTGAAGATGATGGCAAACGTGTATTCGACTCTACTGCTATCTTGATGTACTTGTCTGAAAAAACAGGATTGCTGGCAGGACAGCCAGAAGATCGTAGCGAGATGCTCTCGTGGTTGATGTTTTTAGCAACTGGTCTGGGCCCTTATTCTGGTCAATCTGTGCATTTTAGGCACAAGGCGCCAGAAAAGATCCCGTATGCGATGAACCGCTATCTTCGTGAAGCTGAGCGGCATTACGAAGTGCTCGACACCCATTTAGAAGGCCGTGAGTATTTGGTTGGAGATGAGTATTCAATCGCTGATATCTCCGCGTGGGGCTGGATAGACAAGGCAACGGTGGTACTGGGCGACGCAGGTTTAGATAATCATCCTAATCTAAAGCGTTGGTTTGCCACTATTGATGCTCGTCCTGCGGTGCAAAAAGCGCGTGAAATTCCTAAAAACATCGACTTTAAAACTGAGTTGGATGAAGTTGCTGCACGCGCGCTTTACCCGCAGAATTTTGATAAAAACAGTTAATCAAAGCAAAGATGCACAAAAAGCTTTATAATAAAAAGTGATTAAAAACAGCAACTAATATTGATTCTACAAACTTTGCCTTAAAATAGATTTTAAGGTGAAGCGATTAAGGTAAAAACTATGAGTGCTCCGATAAAGTTCAATCGTGAGGATGTGATCGAAAAAGCAAAAAATCTCTATTGGGAAAAAGGCTATCATGCGACCTCGATGCGCAATCTGCAAGACGTCATCAATATGCATCCTGGTAGTATTTATGCCGCTTTTGGTAGTAAAGATAAGCTCTTTATAGAGTCATTAAACCGTTATGCCGCAGATGGCGCCAAGCGTTTGGCTGACTGTATCGAGCAAAAAGACACCCTGCTTGATGGATTAAAACATTTTATCCATACTCTTATCGTAGTCAATAAAGCGACAGCACCAAGCGGTATGTGCATGATTGTAAAAACGATCGCTGAATTGACTCAGAATGACAGCCCCGAGCT
>NZ_JBPYDE010000074.1:0-1315 GCF_051847555.1 Psychrobacter sp. 1Y4
GGTCGTTCAAGCGACAGCGCACCAACTGGTCAACGCGCAAGCAACGACAGCGGTTATCAAGGTAAGCCACGTGATACGTCAGGCAAACCAAATGAGCGTTCAGGTGGCAAGCCTTATCAAGGCAAGCGCACTGGTGGTCCAAGCCGCGGTGATAGTAATGGCGTTCCACGTGGTGAGCGTGCTGCAACTGGTCGCGGTCGTCCAAGCGGTAGCCAAGGTCGCCCAGCAAGTCGTTCTGACAGCCGTGGCCAAGGTCGTCCAAACGGCGGCAACCGTGGTAAAAACTCATAATATCGCTATAACGAACGATTAAAGCTACTAATTCATTAATCGTCTAAAGGTAGCAGTAAAAAGCCAGATACTTGTTATCTGGCTTTTTTATGTTTGATCTAGCCATCATGAACCTGAAAATGGATATCTCAAGTGAACGACAGCTGTTTACTGAAGTGATAAACCCATTGGTCATCACACCAAGCATAATGTCTGCTTGCGCGAGTTTTTTAGCTTGTCTATACTGATTCACTTTTGCCAGCTGTCAGCCTTGGAGCGACTTGATGCCTACCACCTCATCTTTAGCAATCGATAGCCTGCCATTAGCGTTTGGCATTATCATGGCCATCATCGGCCTGGTCTTTTATACCCAAGGCTTACCGGGTAAGTTTTGGCGACGGTTTTATGCGGTATTACCCGGTATTGTACTGTGCTGTTTTATACCCGCCACCCTAAACAGCTTAGGGGTGTTCGCCGACGGCGTTGGCGCGCAGATTTATGGTTTTACCGCCACGTATTTGCTGCCTGCAAGTTTGCTATTGATGACCTTATCCATGGATGTTCCCAAAATATTAGGTTTGGGCTGGAAAGCCATTGCGATGTTCTTTGCTGCCAGTATCGCCATTATTATCAGTGGACCTATTAGCTTAGGAATTGCCAAATGGGTGTCACCTGAGATGTTTGTCGACGATACGTTGTGGCGCGGATTTTCTGCCGTCGCGGGCAGCTGGATCGGCGGGGCGGCGAACCAAGCAGCGATGAAGGAGCTGTTCGAGGTCAGTGATGATCTATTTGGCATGATGATCTTAGTGGATGCCACTAATGCCTCATTATGGCTACTCGCAATCTTGGTGATGGCAAAACACAGCGCAAAAATCGATCGATTCTTGCGAGCAGATACCAGTAGCATTGATAAAGTCATTAAAGCCGTCGAAAGCTATGAGCGCGATCATGCCCGCCCAGCTACCATCAATGATTTGATGGTAATGTTTGGCTTGTGCTTTGCCATGGTCGGAGTGGCGCACTTTGTTGGTGGACAAATTGC
>NZ_JBPYDE010000075.1:0-1314 GCF_051847555.1 Psychrobacter sp. 1Y4
ACTCAATCGTGAGTTTCAAGACAATGGCGCAGGCCTGCGTACTTTTCCTTTGGTTACGATTGCCTCATGTGCCTTTATGCTGGTAGGGATGGATATCTATGACAGCCCCGATGCCCAAGCGCGCATTATGTATGGCATCATCACTGGCATGGGCTTTATTGGCGGCGGTGCGATTGTCAAAAACAAAGATGGCGCAGAAGGTACCGCGACGGCAGCAGGACTTTGGAACACTGGCGCGATCGGTATCTCAGTGGCTTACGCTCGCTACGAAATCGCCATTATCTTATCCGTGGTGGGATTTTTAATATTGCAATTTTCCACACCATTTAAAACCAAAGCCAAGCATAAAGACAAATCTTAATTCTTTCTACTCTTCGATTTGCCATCCATCCATCTACTTTAGCTTCAGACAGGCTATCATCTGCTACCTACCCCTTTTCAATTGATCTTAACCCCAATTTACCACGCTGCTCTCTTTTGATTACTTTCCTACGCGCATTTTAATGCTATTAAATATCATTCATTTTACACCCCTTACTATTAAGTATTTTTACACAACTTAGTGTTTATAAGGTCTGAAATCCCTTACGAAAACTACGTGTTTTTTGTTGAATAATTCAACTGTAACTTTTTGAAAGCAGACGTTAATTATCAGTCGAACTTTGTTACGTAATCATGTAGATTATAAATGTGGATGCCAAAAACACTAGTGAAACACATGGACGAGCGTCGTATTGCATTGTGAAAAAAACAAGCGATTTTAGCAGCTTATACCGTTGGTTTATCCACCCGACTGGTACTATCGCAGCAGGGTAGCGAGTAGACTAATTGTGATATTGCTACATTGAGACTCGGTAACACAGTTGAGACTTGCTTGCCTCATCAATAGCAGTATAGGCAGTCAATTGTTTGGTTATTTGCAAAAAATAAATGGATAACCCACTCAATAAAAATGTTGCTGCCGTATTTTTTATCGACACCATCAAGCCCTAACGTTTCTAAAAAAAGGATGAAGAAATGAAAAAAATGGACTTCTTACCGCGCTCTGCTCTAAAGCTTAGTACTCTCACCTTAGCCATTGCCGCCGCTGCGTCTTTTGCCACTACCAGCACCATGGCAGCTGAATGTCGACTTGATGACGGCACTAATGGAGGCGCAACTAGTAATGGCCCCACAGCACTCGCTTGTGGTAATAACGCGGTCGCTGGTGGTACGAACGACACAGTAGCCATCGGTAATGCAGCAAGTACCACTGGCAACTCTACTACCGCGGTTGGCGGTGAGGCTTTCACTGGCACAGTAGCCGCAGGTACA
>NZ_JBPYDE010000076.1:0-1309 GCF_051847555.1 Psychrobacter sp. 1Y4
TGAACCGCCCCGACTTTATCGGAGGCTGATTTACTTTAGTCAGGCAGCAATGCCTGACAGGATTAAATTATCATAATACCGCTTTTCAAATTCAAAAGGTGACACATATCCAATCGTGCTATGCAGTCGTGTTTTGTTAAACCAATCGACCCATTCAATGGTTGCTAGTTCAACATCGTTCACACCAGACCAGCTCTCTTTCAAATAATGAATGACCTCAGACTTATAAAGCCCATTGACCGTCTCAGCCAGTGCATTGTCGTATGAATCACCTGTAGTGCCAACAGAGGCAATCACACCGCAGTCAGCCATTTTATCAGTATAGCGAATGGATAAATACTGAACCCCTCGATCACTGTGATGAATCACATCTTTGGGATAGTTTCTATCTGCTATTGCTTGATTTAACGCCGCCATCACCATATCTGTGTTCATACGATTAGATACTTTCCAGCCCACAATAGCGCGAGCAAACACATCAATAATAAAAGCGGTATACACCCAGCCGCTTATCGTCTTGATATAAGTAAAGTCTGCCACCCAGAGCTGGTTAGGGCGATGAGCGCTAAAGTTACGATTAACTAGGTCATCAGCACGCTTTTGATCATCACGGCTGTGAGTTGTTATTTTACCCTTACCGCGCCAGACACCTTGTAGGCCATGCTGTCTCATTAAACGCTCTATGGTACAACGAGCAACCTTTAACCCGTCAGCTTTCATCTGCTGCCATACTTTACGCGCACCGTAACGGCATTTGCTGTCCTGCCAGATACGTTTAATCTCGCTGATGTAAAAGTCGTCATGTTGACTGCGCAGTGAGCGTTTTTCAGGGTAGCTCTCCAAGTCTTTAGCACGGTGATAGGTTGATGGGGCAATCGGTAATACTCTACAGATCAGCTCGACCCCATAATTATTCTTATGATCGTCGATGAATTGAATCATGATTTTAGTCAGCGGTCGAGCTCCGCCTGGGCGAAAAAAGCAGCAGCCTTACGTATAATCTCATTGGCTTGCTTGAGCTCTTTATTCTCGCGTTCAAGCTCTTTAATACGTTGCTCTTGGCTTTGGGCTTGCACTGAGGCAGGAATAGTTTGATCTATGTGCTTTTTATGCCATGACCGCAGGGTTTCAGGCGTACAGCCAATCTTAGGTGCAATTGCTTGAATAGCTGACCAGGTGGAGGGATAGTCGCTTAATGCTTCAATCAGCATGCGAACGGCGCGGTCTTTAATCTCGGGGGTGTAGTGTCGTGTTTTCATCGTTGTATTCTCTCAGAATGTTGAGTCTCCGACAATCCCGGGGCGGTTCA
>NZ_JBPYDE010000077.1:0-1307 GCF_051847555.1 Psychrobacter sp. 1Y4
GTCAGTATTTGCCACGTCTAAAAAGTTAAAAAAGCGCTTAAAACTGACCTTGAATAAAAATGCCACACCAAGCCAACAGGACAGTCCTAACCATGCCGTATCGGCAAATAATAAGCCACCGATCAATATGATGGTCGATACGCCAATACTCATGGCAATCATCGATGGCTGATTTAAGCGGTAGCGATAAACTACAAAAGCATCATAAAGCGTAATGGGAATGGTCAACGCAACCAATGCGTAGGGCAGGTTGTAAAACAGTTGATACAGTAGCTGATTGTCATGAAACATCTTGATACTGGCAATGGTGCCAAAGACTATAAAGGCCAAAATGGCCGCATAAATGAGATAGATCGCTATCTGATTTGCACGCTGCGCGCCTCTAATACGAGCAATAGCAAGCGGAGCAAAACCATGTTGCGACTTAGTGTGCAAGTCTTGGTCTAGGGCAGTGGTCATAGTAATCAGTCATTTATCTGTGAATAGGTACGATGTAGCAAAATGGTGCGACAGAGACAAAAGTGTCTTTTGCCTAATTAGTCAGCTTTGACCGCATCAATAGCGATACTACTATTTGGATCCGCAAAGTAGGTCGACATCAGGATACAAGCAGAGATATCATCAATCGGGTCACGTTCATGCTTGATCCAGCCGTTGTCCCATGCGATTTCTCTTGCTTCGATAGAGGTTAAACGCTCATCACATAATGATACGGTCACTGGCAAGTGTTGCTCCATAATTCTATGAGCCAGACGCCGCGCGAATTTATGTGCGCGTTTTGAGAGCATGGAGCTGCTACCATCCATATTAAGTGGCAGGCCGACCACGACTTGTGCCACGCCCCAGACCTTTATAATACCGATGAGATTGTCCCAGTCTGGCTGACCATTATTCATCGCCAAGATATCAAAAGCGCGTGCGGTTTGGGTCAAGCTATTACCGAGCGCCATACCCATTTTTTTGACACCATAATCTAGCGCCAAAATAAGATGCGGCTTTATTTCTGGCTCAGAGTCGCTAAGACCGTTGATATTAGACTCATTACTGTCAATGCCATTTATATCAAGATCATGATCTGTAGCTTCTTTGCTATCTACCATAAAAGTACTATCCACCATAGTGACGGCTATCCTTTATTTCTTTATCTGTATTCATAAAGCGCAATTCATAGAACATGTGCTATTAAGCATGACCGATGTCACTGCTAAGGTAGTCAAAGTTGACGCCGATTTTGTCAGCGGCGATTTGCCAGCGCTCTTCGAACGGCGTATCAAACAATAAAGTCAGATCGGCAGGGCAGACGAGCC
>NZ_JBPYDE010000078.1:0-1306 GCF_051847555.1 Psychrobacter sp. 1Y4
GCTCATCTAAGTGTGGCTGTAGTAATCTTAGTAGACTCTGTTGCTCAAACGACATAGATGATGCAGCAGCTTCTACTGCCTCAGTGCCCGTCCAAGCCAGTGGTACAAAGGCATCCATTAGGCGATGCAAGCATTGATTGGCCATTAACTCCATTCTTACCTTGTTCGGATGATTAAATATTTTCTCGCGGGCCAATTGCTTGGCCTGCAAGATACCGTTTTGCACACTGGTGTCGCAATGCGCAAACAAGCTGCCTTGGAGTGTACCTGCCAGCAAGTCTTCACTATTGGCCACAAAAGCATCGGTGATCGTATTGACCAAGCGCATCATAGCGCGTGATCGCAAAGAGGCCAGACTCTGCCTGACTGACATATGCTCAGGCAGGCTCACGCTATCAGGACGCTCGCCAATCAGCTCGTAAAATATCGTGGCAACCTCACTATAGGTTAGCATATTCAGATTAATACCATCTTCTAAATCTATCAGCGCATAGCAGATGTCATCTGCAGCTTCTAACAGATACGCCAACGGATGGCGTGCAAAACCATCGTGATGTGTTGAGCGCGGCAAATGCAAACATGCTGCCAGCTCCTCTAGCTGAGAGGCCTCGCTATAAAAGCAGCCGAATTTCTGTACATTATGGGCGTTATCATTTGCATCATTGCTGTGAGTGGCAAGCCAAGGGTATTTCATGAACGCGCCAAGCGTTGCGCAGGTAAGACGCATACCGCCTTTATCAGGATGGTGCTCATTGCGTACTAGTAACCGAAACCCTTGTGCATTGCCTTCGTAAGCCAGTAAGTCCAGTCGCTCATTGCTACTGAGCTGTTGCAAAATCGCTTGAGGATTAGGCTGCCGAAACCAGTCACGAATGGCGTACTCTCCAGCATGACCAAACGGCGGATTACCAATATCGTGAGCAAGGCAGGCTGCTTGTACAATCACACCAATATCAGATGGCGAGACTCCTGCTAGTAGACCATTGCCTAGCTTATCATGGAGCTTTTCTGCGGTCATCATCCCTAAAGAGCGTCCAATAGAGGAGACCTCAAGCGAATGGGTCAGGCGAGTATGGATACCTAGCTGATTGGTCAATGGGTGGACTTGGGTTTTCTGATTCAACTGCCTAAAAGAGTGAGAGAACACCAGTCTGTCATAGTCTTTGTGGAACTGAGAGCGAGTACTTGTATTAGCGTTGAATTTTTTGGCAGCGCCAAGACGCTGTGAGTTGAGAAGATGAGACCATTGCGCAGTAGAAGACGACAAAGAGGTTGGGGTACTTAGCATATTGGAACATCCGAAACC
>NZ_JBPYDE010000079.1:0-1305 GCF_051847555.1 Psychrobacter sp. 1Y4
ACCTGTCGTTGCCGCGATATTCCTATGTGGAGACAGCAGCAGCCATTAATCATACTCATTGTGAATTTTAGGATATCGTTATGACGGTTAAAGCCAAAAACAAACGCGCAGTTAAGCAGAAGTTGTTACCTGTCTTTACTTCCTTAGCGTTAGTGGCTGCTAGTATGCAACCTACTTTTGCAGCCATAGAAATAGACGAAACTGACTTTGGCCCTTCGTATGAGACGATGGTAGTAGATACGATTGTTGGTAAACCATTACAACTGGTCAATGCTGTGGCTGGTACCGCCGCCTATATCGTGAGCCTGCCCTTCTCTCTTATCGGTGGAAATGCCGATCAAGCGCAGCAAAAATTATTTGTTGAGCCTTGGGATGCTATGGGAAGATGTTTAGGCTGTACAGTTGCTGAAGACAACTATTATAAATCACAAGTTATTAACAATAATACTGTGCGTATTGTCGTTGACCAACCATCAGAGATTTTGATCAATACTAACGATTACGTGGTTGTCACGCCATAAGCAACTTTGTTTAATGGTTTTTAGCATAAATCAAAAACTATAACTTTATGAATAGACAATAAAAAAGGCTAACTTTACGTTAGCCTTTTTTATTACGTCATTTTAGTTAAACTAAAATATTATGCATTTTTCTTACTACGGCCGTGACGCTTACGCTCACTTTCAGTCAGGTAGCGTTTACGAATACGTACTGCTTTTGGTGTTACTTCAACTAGCTCATCATCTTGAATAAACTCAAGCGCTTGCTCAAGCGTGAACTTAACTGCTGGTGTCAAAGTCAACGCTTCATCAGTACCACTAGCACGTACGTTAGTAAGCTGCTTACCGGTTGTTGGGTTAACCGTCATATCATCGTTACGAGAGTTAAGACCAATAATCATACCTTCATACACTTCGAGCTGTGGCTCAGCAAATAACTTACCACGTTTTTGCAGGTTAAACAGTGCAAAGCCTAGGCAAGTACCATTTGCCATAGAAACCAATACGCCGTTTGAACGACCACCCACATCACCAATCTTTTGTGGACCGTAATGCGAGAAGCTTGACGTCATGATACCACTACCTGAGGTCAGTGTTAAAAACTCAGAACGGAAACCGATCAAACCACGAGCTGGTACTGTTGCCTCAATACGCATACGGCCTTTACCATCAAGCTCCATATTGGTCATTTCGCCTTTGCGTAGACCAACCTGCTCCATAATAGAACCCTGATGCTCTTCTTCGATATCGAAGACAACGTTTTCATACGGCTCTTGTAGCTTGCTTGGCTTTACTGGCTTTGGCA
>NZ_JBPYDE010000080.1:0-1302 GCF_051847555.1 Psychrobacter sp. 1Y4
TGAATAGCCCCATCGACACACCGCCTGTAGCGCGGATTTTTTCAAGCTTGGCAAGTAGCTTACCATCGCTATTGATATCGCCTTGTAATTCAGTACCGGTAAAGCCTAAATCTTCAGCTTTCATAAAGATGGTTGGGATACCTGCGCTAATAAAGGTCGCCTTGACATTATTAGTATCAAGGCCGCAACCTGACACATCAAAATCATCGACCAAGTTACCAGTAGGGAACATGTCGCTGGTAGCATCTACAGGATCGATAAACTCAATTTTAACTTCAGCGGCTGGGAAGGTCACACCATCTAATTCAAAATCGCCCGTCTCTTGAACCTGTACTTTGTTTTTTTCATCTAAATAGACAGGCACATGCGCAATAATCGTCTTACCGATATTCTCTTGCCAAATGCGTACTTCACAAATACCGCTATCTGCATTGTCATCGATGCTGTTAGCAATTTTGTCAGCATCAACCAGTCCCATATTAATGGCACAGGCACCGACAGCTGCAGTTAAGTTGCCACAGTTACCTGCCCAATCAATCATAGGCTTGGCGATATTAACTTGTCCAAACAGATAATTCACATCATGATCAGGTCTATCTGATTCGGATAAAATAACCGTTTTTGAGGTACTAGAGCTGCCATTGCCGAGACCATCAATCTGCTTGCCGTAAGGATCTGGACTACCGATGACACGTAATAGGAAGTTATCCCGCGCAGAGCCTGCGACTTGGCAACGCTTAGGTAAGTCAGATAATTTAAAAAACGTCCCTTTTGATGTGCCGCCGCGCATATAGGTGGCGGGGACAGATAGTTGCGGGGCGAAAGAAGCTTTTGATTTAGTATTGGTTTGGGCCACTGTATTAAATCCTTTTTATATTGTTGTAAGAATGGGTATGGCGCCATCAGCAAGTAAACATACATGACTAAGAGCACGCGTTAATAATGATAGCGACAAGAGATAATCGTCAGATAGTTATCATCGACGGCATATACCAACCGATTGGCGTCATCGATGCGTCTTGACCAAAATCCAGATAGATTTTCTTTTAGGGGTTCAGGTTTGCCAATGCCTTCAAACGGATTACGCTTACATTCGGTGATGAGTTTGTTAATACGTTTGAGTGTCTTCTTATCTTGTGTTTGCCAGTACAGATAGTCTTTCCACGCAGCGTCTGTCCATGCTAGTTGTTCACTCATTGTTAGACCCTTTGGATTGATTGAAGCCTTTGAGTTTAAGCCCTCTCAATATCGCTATCCGTGTGCTCATCGCTGCGACCGTCACTTTTATCACTACCTTCTGCT
>NZ_JBPYDE010000081.1:0-1301 GCF_051847555.1 Psychrobacter sp. 1Y4
CAGCTAAATGCGGCAACGTCAGAAGTCACTACCGCTATCTCTAGCAGTGAAGGTATTGTCAGCTACTGTCATAAACACGACGTCGATCTGTTGGTCATCGGTCGCCATAAGCGCACTGGTATTGCCGCATGGATCAGTGGCGCGACAGCAGATAATATCTTGCCTAACGTGCCTTGCGACAGTTTTGTAGTAAGACTTGATAAACCAGTTTCGACGTAGCAATTTGCTTTGGCTATATGGAATTATCAGTTAACAAAAAGCGCCCTATCATGATTGATACGGCGCTTTTTTATTCCTCATATTTTGACATTGTCTCAGTTAATCTTGTTGAATAATATCTATAAAAGTTTGCCAAATGGGGCTTTGGTGACGGGCTTTATGCCAGACCAGCCACCATGTCCGCGAAAGATCAATACCTGCAACGCTTACTTGCACCAGCTCCCCTGTCGCGAGTTCCGTCTCAATTACATGCTGCGATAGACAACCAAGACCAATGTCTGCACTCACCATATGCTTGATGGCTTCTGATTGGTGTATGGCCTTGACGATCTCTGCATTGGGCAAATACTTTAGCAACTGCTCATCGATAATCTGCCGTGTGCCCGACCCTGCCTCACGTACGAGTAGCGGCAACTGTGCTAGCTGATTAATGGTCAACTGATAGCAGTTCTCATCTTCGCTATAGATAGCGATGTTCTTTAGCCATTTACTATCACGTTTGGCAAATATCATCAACGTATCCGTGCGCCATTCGCGCTGCTCAATGGCTTTCATATCTATTGGACGCGGCATCCCTTCTACTAAAGCAATATCGATATTGAGCTGCTCAACCTCACTCACTACCTCCTGAGTATTAGCAATATACATATCGACGTTGGCATCAGGTAGCGCTTCATATAGTTTGCCAAGCAATGATGGCAGCACGTAATTGCCAATCGTGGTACTCGCCCCGATATGAATCTGCCCGGCCTGATACTGATGATAATGCTCAAGCGTGAGCGATTGCCCTAAGATCGCCTGAGCTTGTACATAGATAGGATGGGCATTGGGATGCTGATTAAGCCTGCGACCAACGCGCTCAAACAACGGCATCTGTAATCTAGACTCAAGCTCTGTCAGTGCGCTACTGACCGCTGATTGTGATAAATGTAGCTCCTCACTGGCGCGGCTGGTGCTACCTGTCTGATAAATACTGACAAAAACAGCAAGCTGCTTAAGTGTGATCTTTGGCAATGTCTGTACAGATTTTTTCATTATGTTGATGATGCCTTATGTCAGTTTTTTAATCTGCCCTATCGAAT
>NZ_JBPYDE010000082.1:0-1298 GCF_051847555.1 Psychrobacter sp. 1Y4
ATAATTTGTTAGTGTTTTATTACTGAATAGTTACAAGCTTAATAATATGCGATAAGCATGAATATACGAAATCAAATCAGCTGATTAAGCCGTGATTTGATAATCGATATGATGGAAGCCATTTAACCAAAACGAATTTTGCTATCTCTTTGAGGATTTGTATGACGATTACCACAGAAACACGCCGTAAGATTTTACCAACTACTTTAGCTGTTGCACTTGCAGGATTGTTAATGGTATCGGGCTGTACCAAAAAAACCGAAGAAGACACTGCTGCTACTGAGACGCAGACAGAGGTTGTAAGCACAGAAACAGGCGACAATACAGAGATATCAGCTGCCGAAAAAGCACATATTGATAGACTGGTTATCAGCTATGCAAACATGGCACACGCCGCCTATAAAGACTCGCTAGATACTGCTAAGGCATTACAAGCAGCGGTAGATACGTATGTCGCAACGCCAACTCAAGCCAACCTTGATGCGGCAAAAGCTGCCTATAAAGCTGCGCGCCAGCCGTACTCACAGACGGAAATTTTCCGTTTTGATGAAGGGTTTGTGACAGCAAATGATAAGCGCGCTATCAATAGCATCGATAGTTGGGAAGGTCAGATCAATGCATGGCCACTGGATGAAGCGCTGATCGATTATGTCAGTGATGACTATGAAGGCGAATACAACAGTCAAGAAAACATCATCAATAGCGACAGCATTACGGTCGGTAGTACCAAGCAAGATACCAGCACAATTACACCTGAGCTGCTTGCAGAAATGAACGAGATTGGTGGTAGCGAAGCCAATGTAACGACTGGCTACCATGCGATTGAGTTTATGCTATGGGGTCAAGATACCAATGGTGTAAAAGAAGGCGCGGGTAATCGCCCAGTCACCGACTATATGACACAAGCTGGACAATGTACCAGCGGGGATACGGTCAATGAAGATGCTAGTATTTGTGAGCGCCGCGGTGAGTTTTTAAAAGCCGCTACTCAATTATTGGTGGATGATTTAACCGCAATGGAAGCCCAGTGGCAGCCTGATGCCGAAAATACTTTACGCAGTGATTTGATGGCGCGTAAATATGACAATGGCCTGCGTCAGATTATGTACCAAATGGGCAGTTTAGCATTGGGTGAGTTGGCTTCTGAGCGTATGCAGGTCGCTTTTGTTACAGGGTCTACCGAAGATGAGCACGAATGCTTTAGTGACTTGACGCATCTGAGCTATGCCAATAATGCCCGCGGTATCCAAAATGTCTTTAATGGTAGCTACCAGACCGTCGCTGGTAAAACAGTCGGT
>NZ_JBPYDE010000083.1:0-1279 GCF_051847555.1 Psychrobacter sp. 1Y4
TGGCACTATGGTCATAGTTGTTGGCGGTGAAAGAAGCGCCCTTGAACGCGCTCAGTTATATCTAGATGCTTTAAGCTCAAAAGTGGTCTACATGGGCAAGTCTGGCAATGGCCATGCCGCCAAACTCATCAATAATCTCTTATGTGCTGCACATCTTGTAACTACCGCTGAAGCAGTCGCTTTGGGTACTAAGGCAGGACTAAACCCTGAAGACCTTATTGCTGGTTTGAATGCAGGTTCAGGTCGTAGTGCGATTAGTGAAGTGAATTTCCCTCGATGGATTCTCAATCAAAGTTTTGATTCTGGTTTTACGATGGAACTGATGCGTAAAGACGTACGTCTGGCAAAAGACATGATTGGTGAGATGAGATTGGAGCTGCCTTTGGCTGAACAAGTAGCCGAGATTTGGGCGCAGAGCGAAGCAAACCTACCTGATCAAGATGACTTTAATTGCATTGTGAAAAATTCTGGCTTGGGAGAATAGATAATGAGTTTTATCGTAGAAAAAAATGGTGAGCAGCAAGTTGAAGCACTTCTTCATGAACTATTAGGTACTTCTACATTTGGCAGCTGGATTGATGGCGAGCTGGTGACAGGTCATGGAGACAGCATCGATTTAACTAACCCAGCGACCGGTCAGGTGTTTTTAAGCTATCGTGATGCGGGAAAAGATATTGTTGCTAATGCCGCCGATGCTGCCATCAAAGCTCAAAAAGCATGGTGGTCGATGACGGCTAGTGCCAGAGGTCAGTTAATGTGGAAGTGCAGTATGAAAATACGCGAAGCCGCAGAATCTCTGGCACGCCTAGAATGTATCTCTGCTGGTAAGCCTATTCGCGATTGCCGAGTTGAGGTGGCGAAAGTTGCCGAGATGTTTGAATACTATGCTGGCTGGTGTGACAAGATTATGGGACAAGTTATCCCTGTACCAACCACTCACTTAAACTACACTCGTCATGAGCCATATGGTGTGGTGACGCAAATTACCCCTTGGAACGCACCCATATTTACTGGCGGCTGGCAAATCGCGCCTGCTATCTGTGCAGGAAATGCCGTCTTATTAAAGCCGTCTGAATTAACCCCACTAAGCACAACGGCACTCGTTAAAATCCTTGAGCAAGCAGGTATCCCGCGTGGTTTGGTCAATGTCATTAATGGATTGGGACACACAACAGGGTCTGCCGCCATTGCGCATCCAGCCACCAACAAAGTGGTTTTTGTCGGCTCACCAAAAACGGGCGCGCTCATTGCTTCAGCATCTACGCAACGTGTCATTCCT
>NZ_JBPYDE010000084.1:0-1264 GCF_051847555.1 Psychrobacter sp. 1Y4
CCGCGTTACGTGAAGCCTGTGAAGAGACGGCGCTACCACCTAATAAAGTGCAATTGCTGGGGCAACTGCCGATCCAAACGTCCAAAAGCGGTATGAGCGTACGTCCAATTGTCGCACTCATCGCTCCAGGTCTGGTGTTAGTTCCTGAAGTGGGAGAGATATCACGTATTTTTTGGGCGGATTTAGAGTCGTTAGTCAACCAGCCAACGGTAGAGTATGCGGTAGAATATAAAATGCAAGAACAAACCGCGACCATACTGACGCCGAGTTGGCAAGTAGATGGTGAGACAGTATGGGGACTGACAGGGCGTGTCATTGCTAACCTGCTAGAAACAGGATTCGATCGTCAGCTAGAATGGTATTACCGCGTAGAAAACAAACGCTGATAGATATCATCTACTTATAATAATCATCATTTTTCTTAAGCCACCAGTTCATATTGTCTTGGCGTTTGGCACGAAATGCTTCTAATTTTTGGGCGACCGTTGTATTGTGCTGCCGTGCAGTATCAAGGGCAAAAAGAATCGGCACGGAAGACAATACGCCAAAGCGTATCTTTGATTTTGGTAAAGCTAAGCCGTCACCAATATCATCACCAACCAAGGTGCGCGTCACACTGGCATTGACCATCTCCACAAAGCGTCCACGTCGATTGTCTTCGCCCATTAACTGACGCGGCAGATCATGCAAGGCTTTCGCCAGTGGCTGACCCATCTTAAAGTCTAGCTGTTGTATCGATAGGTAGGTATACAGCCATTCCCAGCTAGCCGCTTCATCTTTTGGCAAACGCTCTAAATCAACGCCCATCCAGTAGCTGGCAAGATTCCATAAGTGCAAAATACCTTCTGCTTCCTCGGGGCTAATACGGGCGCCGAGCAGTCGTAGGCCGCGCATAATCAATAATGAAAACTGTAAATGGGTGGCAATCATGTCGGTTTGGTTAATCGGCACGCCCCAATAATTGGTATTCCAGCTACCATCAGGATTGTGATGTTGGTCGGCGTTTGGTATCACACCAGCTGCTGCATTGCCCTTACCTTTGAGCAAGTTCTGCCGTACCAATGTATGAATCTGACGTACTTTGATGGATTGTCGCCAGCCCTCAGAGCCAATCGCCAATACTTGATCGATAGGTTGAGAGTGATTGCCCATGCTCATATCTGATTGTGGATGCTCAGATACCGCCAAGATATAGGCATAGGTACGCATAAGCCGTGGTAGCGCATCGTGCATCAACGCGCCAGTCTGAATGAGTGGTAGTGAT
>NZ_JBPYDE010000085.1:0-1262 GCF_051847555.1 Psychrobacter sp. 1Y4
GTTTTATCTAGCCAAGCGCTTGCAAAAAGGCGAAGGTATTGCTCAAAATACTCAACAAGCAATCCAGTGGTACACCAAAGCCGCTCAACAAGGTGTTGCCCCTGCTCAGTTGAACCTTGCTATCATGTACTTACGCGGTGAAGGCGTACAACCTAACTTGCAGCAAGCGCGTCTTTGGCTAGAAAAAGCCGCGATGCGTGGCGACAACCGTGCTAGTTACACACTTGCATTGTTAGATGAAAAACAAAAAAACCTGGTTGATGCCTATAAGTGGTACGACTTGGCTGCCCGTGATGGCATGCTCGATGAAAAAGTTCGTAACAAGGCACGTGGTAAAATCGGCCAATTGGCATTGAACTTATCAAGTGCAGATATCGCTAATGCCCGCAACAAAGCAGATACTTGGTTTCAGAGTAAATAAACTCTAACTAGATATTTAGCGTATAGTAAAAATCCAGCCTTTGAGCTGGATTTTTTGTGTACGAAAGCAAAAAATTTATATAAAGTGAAATCAGCTTAATCATATACGCCTAATAAACTTGTAGCCTCCTAAGTCGAAGGAATGTTATGCAAACAGTTACCCCAATAACAAATCCATACCTCTTTGAAAAACAGTACGATGCTTTTATAAGGTTTGTAGAAGAAAAGTCAAATATACCTTTTGTGTCTTTTGCTTCACATCCTTATACAGATCAACAAGAAGGATATAAGTATCAGACTTACAGAGTTGCTCGCAATAAGCTTTCGTTTCATACATGGAAAAATCATGACATTGGAAGTGGGAAAATTATATTGGCAACCATCGAGGCCATTGAGTTTCCAGATAATAATTTAGTTCCATGGCAAAATCGCTATGGCGAACAAAATCGACCACATCAACCACTTTTTGAAGCAATTGGTAACCCTGTTAAGACAGAGGAAATTGAGAGCGTTTTATTTAATCTTTACCATTCATCAAATGACGAACAAATATTTGATGAGTTGATTAAAATTTTTGGAAGGAATTATTCTCTTTTAGCTTATCTTTATTTTATTAAAGATAACTCAAAATACTTACCTATCGCACCTACTTATTTTGATAGAGCATTCTCATTATTAGGAATAGAGTTCAAAACTAGTCAACGTTGTTCTTGGGAAAATTACTTTGTTTATTTGCAACTTATTAGTACTATCAAAATAATGCTAATTGAAGAACTAAAAAATGAGGTTAGCTTGTTAGATGCTCATTCGTTTGCTTGGATGCTTTCTGCACAAATGGAAAA
>NZ_JBPYDE010000086.1:0-1255 GCF_051847555.1 Psychrobacter sp. 1Y4
TAAAAAAGGGCGTCGTCAAACCGCAGCGTATTAAAGTGGCTATTACTGCCGCGTTTATCGGATCAGTCTTGGGTACTATTGCGGTGCAGATGTCACCACCTGATTTGCTCGAAAAACTGATTCCTTTTTTGATTGCCGCTATCGGTATTTATACCTTATTTGCCCCTAGGCTTGGTGAGGTAGAGGCGGCTCCCCGCATATCAGAGGGTAAATGGCAAAAAGGGGTGGCACCTTTGATTGGTTTTTATGATGGGTATATTGGTCCCGGTACAGGGATGTTTTTTGCGCTGGGCAATGTGGCATTGCGTGGTCGTCAGATTATTGAAGCGACAGGCACCGCCAAAGTGTTGAACCTATCGACCAATATTGGCTCGTTGATATTCTTTATCTTAGGTGGCAATGTACTGTGGAAAGTGGGGTTAGCAATGATGGTGGGACAAACCATCGGCGCCTATTTTGGTTCACATATGGTCGTCAAAGGCGGTAGTAAGCTGATTCGTCCGATGATTGTACTGGTGTGTTTGGCAATGTTGACCAAATACGTTTTTGGCTAATGAGAGTAACCACACTCATGATCTACCTCAAAAAAAACCTCAGTCCATGTGCATAGGTGACTGAGGTTTTTTATTTTATGAAGGTCTATCTAGCAGAGATGGTTAGTGGCGACGATCAACGTCATCGTATTCACTACCCATGATGCCATCATTCATGACTTTAGAGAATTCACGCTCATTGTCTTCATCGATATGACCGTCAAACACGTCTTTGGCACCAGCATTAGGATCGTTATAAATAGCAAGATCCATTTTGCCTTCTGATTTTGCCACGATAGCGGTCACTGCTGCATCACCACCAACGTTCACGGCAGTACGTAGCATGTCTAGGATACGATCCACACCCAAGATCAGACCAATACCTTCGATTGGTAAGCCAACTTGGGCAAATACCATCGACAGCATAATCAAGCCGACACCAGGCACACCAGCCGTACCGACAGAGGCCAGTACTGACATCAAGATAACGGTTAGATATTCGGTTACGCCCAAATCAATACCATAAATATTGGCAATAAAAATGGTCGCTGTCCCTTGCATGATGGCTGTACCATCCATGTTGATGGTGGCACCAAAAGGAACGGTAAACGAAGCAACGGAATTATTCACACCCATACGTTTGGTAACGGTACGCAAGGTAATAGGAATGGTCGCGTTTGAGCTCGACGTACTAAACGCAAAAATTTGTACTTCGCGCATTT
>NZ_JBPYDE010000087.1:0-1248 GCF_051847555.1 Psychrobacter sp. 1Y4
CTGTTTGGGGTTTTAGATTATTTCAACGGAATTCCGCAAGAATTGATGAAAGGTGGCTCAGAGGTATACACCACTAAAACATCAGCGGTTAACAATAGCGAAGTGCGCGGCGAGCAGCTGTTACAACAGGTGAAAACTATCACTGCCATCTCAGGCGATCCTAAAGTCAATTTATTTGGGCACAGCCAAGGCGGTATTGATATTCGTTATGTCGCTGGTGTCGCGCCAAGATACGTCGCATCAGTCACAGCAGTATCAAGCCCAGAGCAAGGTTCCAAAACAGCCGATTTTGTCAAAAACGTCCTTGAGCCAAATAACAACACAGGCACGCCGTCAAACGTCACCACAGAGCTCGTAGCAGGCGTATTTAACCTGATCGGCGGTTTTACCGATGTTGGGTCGGGTATCAGCTTTAAGCAAATACAAGAGCAAGATGGCTGGCAGGCGCTCATGGCGCTATCGACCAGTGGTGCTGCTAAGTTCAATGCCAAATTCCCAGCGGCAATGCCAAAAAGCTACTGCGGTCAGCCGACGAGTACTGCCGCCAATGGTATCAAATACTATTCATTTAGCGGCGTCGGACAAGTCACGAGCGCCCTTGACCCTAGTGATTATCTGCTTGCAGCAACAAGCGTACCGTTTTTATTTGAGGGAAATGATGGTTTGGTTTCTGCCTGCTCGAGTCGACTTGGTTATGTGATTCGTGATAATTACATCATGAACCATTTGGATTCAGCAGATCAAGTATTAGGGCTGACGGCATGGGGCGAGTCTGAGCCAAAATCTATCTATCGTACTCAGGTTAATCGTCTGAAAAACGCCAACCTTTAAGCTGACTTGTAAAAAGAACTCTCATCTATGTCGAATAATCGCCGTCCAGCCTATTTACCAATCGCTATCATCGCCGTGGTCATCATCGCCATCGCTGCGGCGGTGATTATTTGGTTTAAGCCAGATAGTCAACGCATGGACACAGCACAATCAGCATCCAATGCATCTGTGGATGCCTCTGAGAGTATGCTATCCACTGCGCTAAATAGTGAGCAAACAGGACAAACCGCTTCAACCCAGAACCAGTCTGCATTTGTCACCGGGTTGGAGCGTTTGCCACGCTCATTGAAAGGCACGCAAGTGGACGGCGAAATCATCATTGATGAAAACAAGCAGTTGGTCGTCACTGAAGGTCTACGGCGTTTATTCGATTATTTTTTATCTGCAATAGGAGAGGAGGACGAAGCCGTTATTTTT
>NZ_JBPYDE010000088.1:0-1248 GCF_051847555.1 Psychrobacter sp. 1Y4
GATGCCTTTACACAGACTGTTGCAGAGTGGCAGGCGCTAAAAGCAAAAACGATTGAGCTCAAAAAGACAGAGTTCGCTGATCGCTTGCATGAAGCTGACGATAAGTTGAAGCATGATTATGCCAAGATTGAGCAAAAAATTCTTGAGCATAACAATAACTTGAAAAATGCTTTTCGTTCTATTGGTGTCAGCCAAAAAGCCGCTTAAATAGCATAATCAGCTACTATAATCGTAACGTTTCTCCTTCCCCCTATCCGTCCTAGATAGGGGGATTTTTTTGTTTATAACTTATAGTTTATGTCACTACCTCTACTTTTAATAATCTTATCATCGTAGTAAATAGTGAAATATATAGGCTGAATCGTTGCGATCTTCAACCTAGAGATAATAATCAACTAGTCCACCAAATTCAGCTCACCCAAAGTAGCTAATTTTATTTTTTGGCTAGATATTACAAGAGATGGACAGAGTGCAACGATGCCATATGAGTGCTATGTTATAGTGACATTCTCACTTCTATATTTTAATGGAAACGGCCTGTATGCGTTATCAAAATACTTATGTCAATCTCGACACGCGCCTTTATCATGAGCAGCCGCCTACGCCACTGGACGCTCCCCGTGCTGGACACTTCAATGCCCAAGTCGCACAGCAGTTAGGTTGGACAGACAATGAAGACCTAATGACCAATTGGGTTGAGATATTGGGTGGCCAATATGTGCCATCTGACTTTAAGCCATTGGCAATGGCCTATGCAGGTCATCAGTTCGGACAATGGGCTGGGCAACTGGGTGACGGACGCGGTTTGCTGATGGCGCAAGTGCTCGATAGCGAAGGACAACCACAAGACTTGCACCTCAAAGGAGCTGGCCTGACGCCTTACTCACGCATGGGTGACGGACGTGCGGTCTTACGTAGTACGATTCGAGAGTACTTATGCGGTCACGCATTGACGCAGCTTGGTATATCCTCTTCTAATGCCTTGGGTTTTGTTGTCTCTGATACGAGAGTGCGCCGTGAGCGTATCGAAGCGGGTGCGGCATTGATGCGTGTGGCTGATAGCCATATTCGCCTCGGTCATGTTGAATGGATTGCCAGCTTTGCACCTGACTTACTCGGTGAGTTTACCGACTATATGATTGATACTTATTATCTAGAGTGCCGCGATAGCGATGCGCCCATAGCAGCTTTTTTGACCTCAGTCGTTGAGCGCACTGCACGCATGATTGCTGACTGGCAACTGATTGG
>NZ_JBPYDE010000089.1:0-1247 GCF_051847555.1 Psychrobacter sp. 1Y4
ATGCCTTGGTTTTTGATGGCGTCAAATGGGCTGTCGTCATAACCAAACTGGCTCAAGGTGGCAAAATAGCCCTGTAACGATGTGATACTGTCCATGAACGTCTGGTGGTTCATATCGGTGTGGCTGCCATTACTTGACGGACAGACCAGACCGGGTTTGTTTTCCAGACTCAATTCATCATATAAGGACTCGCACGCCAAGGCATCAAGATGCTGCCAAATCGCTTGCAGAGAGTGTTGCGGTGTTTGTGTTTGCGCGAATAAAGTGCTCATAGTCATCGGTATTCCATCCTAGTAATACGTCTATATTTTGTAGCTTGATATCATCCAAGGTCTTGACCAACACGGTTGGAATATCAAACATAATGGCGCAGGTCAGCTCGTTAAAAGAGACATCGTCGCATCCATGCAACCTGATCTCTCCGTCGATTTTTAAATCAGCCCGCGTACTTGCCAGTCGAGTGAACATGGCAAGTTCTAATAATATAGGCGCAATATGATCGCTATTGGCAACGATTAACAAATCTAAATCTGAGGTTGGTTTGACAAAGGATAACCCTGTGAAATATTGATTGGCAAAGGAACCATAGGCATGAACCGTACACCCTAAATGGGTACAGCGCTCAATAAAATGTTGCGTGGGTTGTTGAACCGCTGTAGGCAATTGCGGAACTAAAGTAGCAAGCGCTAGCGGTGCAGTAACGACTTGCGGAGGGTTCGGTAAAGTGAGTGCCAATTTGTATTTACAGTCGTCCTCAATATAACTGGTTGCCACTTTCGTGACGTTAGGCATATCTTGTCTACAAAGAGTGAGTGGCTGCTGAGAGGCAATCATACTCTCAACCGCCAGCGTCACAGAAGCAGGCAGGGAGAGATTCATAAAATCGTATGATTCATGCGCTTGTAAATAAACCAAATCATGACGCTGCATGGCACTCCCCTTGATAGCCTTTATATTTTTATACTTTTATTAACACACAGACCTATATTCACATTAAACCGTTAAAACAGCCTCGACAATATCATTACACAATAAGCGCCCTTCTCTATCTTCTGCTACTTGGCGGCGCTCATCTGTCAGAAAATCATCCGTATGACCCAACTGCGCCTCTAGGGCATTTTCAACCAAATGCGCATCCAGCGCGTTCCAAATCTCATTAACAGCGCCCATGGCATGGTAGTTTTCTACCCCAGGGGCAAAGATAGCAGAGGTCTGTGATAAGGATTTCAGTTTATCCAGCGGTATCT
>NZ_JBPYDE010000090.1:0-1245 GCF_051847555.1 Psychrobacter sp. 1Y4
CAGGATGGGCGATGACCCTGACTGCAATGGTCTGATGCTCACCCATTATCCATGAGGGCATCGTGGTCGAAAGTGTCTGAGGAATGGGTAATAACCAAGTATGCGCTTGGCGATTTTGTAGCTCGCCATCATTAACATCTGGCTGCCAGCTATCGATAATTTGCTGGCGCTGGGTATTATTTAAAGGGGCTAGTAGAGGTGACAAACGCTCTACGCTATCGGTAATGACGATCATGCCTTTGGCTTGCGGACGTTGTTTGATATCCAAGATACGCTGCACAGCGGCTGTATTATAAGGGTCGCAACCGATACCCCAAACGCTTTCTGTTGGGTATGCAAGCAGCTTTCCTTCCTTAAGCCAGTTTGCAGCTTGTGTGGCAGAGTCAGTGATAAAAGGTATAGATTGGCTCATAGCTTACATATTTCATGCTGGAATAGAGACACTAATAATAGCACAAGAGACAGGCTGACTAAGGTAGCGATATTTAGAATCCATCTACTTATTTTCATGCGATAGTTAGGAGTGACGATACGCTATACACGTAAATAGCGTCCGCCTTGCACACTGATGACGCCCATTAGCTCAAGTTCCATCAGCTGTCCAATCAGTTGTGGTGGCGCAAGCTTAGTGGCAATAATAAGCGCATCTAAATCCTGTCCATGCCAATCGAGCTGCTCATAGATCTGTGTTAAATGCTCAGGGACAACGATCGCGCTACGAGGGGATTTGATATGAGAAGGTTCTGGCTGACTGACCGTTGTGACAGAGCCCGTCTCTACATTTAACGCGTCAGAGGATTGAGTGACCTTCGATTGGTGTCTATTAGCGCTTGTAGTAATATCTGTTGGTCTATACGAGCGCTTATCATAATCAAGCTGACCATTGACGTCCTCTAACACCTGCTGAGGATGATAAATCAACGTCGCCCCTTCACGTATCAGATGATGGCAACCTTCGGCATTGCTATTGTCAATATGACTTGGAATGGCAAAGACTTGTTTGCCTTGCTCAGAGGTTAGACGGGCAGTAATGAGAGAGCCACTTTTGATCGTCGCTTCGGTCACAATAGTGGCCAGACTCAGCCCAGCTACCAGACGGTTACGGCGCGGAAAGGTATGTTTGTGCGGCTGAGTATGCGGTAGTAGCTCACTAATAATGCAGCCACCTTGCTCGATGATTTGAGCAAATAATTGGTCACGGTGATTGGGATAATTCACATCAATCCCTGTCCCCATCACGCCGAT
>NZ_JBPYDE010000091.1:0-1241 GCF_051847555.1 Psychrobacter sp. 1Y4
GTCATCATTATCCAGTACCGCTGTCATGCGGGCAACTTCATCATCAGTATAGTGTCCACATTTATCAGTCAGCGCACCAACTGAACCAAAGCTTTTGGATTCTTTGGCTCGCGTTTTGGTTAAATGTAGGCGCTGAACATGGTAGATAAACTGCGGTATCTCAAGACTGGCTGGGAGCGGCAGATAGTCAGGTGGCATATTGGCCGCTGGATAAAAATCCTTGGCGCGCTCAAGTAGATTTTGCCAGCGCTGCTGATAAGCCTGTACCTCTGCTAAGTTGCCTTCATAGATAGGCATATCGCGAATCTGGCGCAAAATATCAGGCGGAAATTGCTCATGACGAAAGTTTGCAATGTCTTCTTGCAACGTCGATAGCAAAACTTTGGCGTGTTTCTTGCCGTCTTTTGACGTAGGATCATCGATATAGTCTGGGGCGACAAAGGGTGCTGAGCGTCTAGACATAATGTTATATCATCAATGGATCGTGAAAAGGGGTAGTCAGTCTTAAGTATACAGAATTTATATCAAAAATATGGTCGAGAGATAGGGTTTTTCATCACTTTTAACATGCTATTACAATCGTAGAAACAAGTTTTAGGCAAACTTAAGTGAAATATTCTTATTTTATTCGCTCATAGGTTTTCATTTTTAATACTATGTAAGACAACAATGATTTATGGCCAATCAAATTATTGAGAACGACCTTTATGAGCAACTATCCATCAGAACCGACGATCTGTCCTAAGTGGCGAGCCTCATTGAAAATTATTGGCGAAATAGCCTTTATCGTCATTTGTACCGGAATCATACTTGCACTTGGGTTTTGGTTGCTGATGATGTCAAACATGGGCTCAGTCTATTTGCCAAATATCTGCAACGGCTGTCTAGATGCTTCGATCAGAATGATGTTACTCGTAGTTGGTATCGGTCTTTGGGTATTGGTGGCTGCTTGGATTATTTGGCACATATTGCTTTATTTCTATCATCTGATAAAACGTAACCAATAATTGGTCAGGTTTCGATCAACGCTGGTATTTGCTTTTAGTGATTATGCCCAATATGACTGTTACCAGCAGGTGCTTGTCCCGAAATATCGCAAACTAGAGCCTCGCTATGTGAGCTGTTTTGTGGATGTAACAGGCTTTCTACTTGAATAGTCGCATGATGAATACCGAGCGCTGATAGGCTTTGTTCAAGATTGGCAATGAGGCTGCTCGACTCATGAATACTCATTTCTCCAT
>NZ_JBPYDE010000092.1:0-1240 GCF_051847555.1 Psychrobacter sp. 1Y4
GAAGTAGCTCTTAATTACTGTATGAGAAACCATGGTGGTTTCGAAGGAAATGGTCAGACCCTACGAATTTTAGGTAAGTTAGATAAATATACTAAACAGCATGGCTTGAATCCTACAAGACGAATGCTATTAGGTGTTCTAAAGTATCCTGCCGCATATAGCAATTTAGTGAACGATAGCTTTTATGAGTCGGAAAGTAACTCTGATGTTCCTTACTGGTTATTCAAAGCAGACGCACAAAAGCCTCCTAAGTGTTATTACGATACAGATAAGGACATTGTAGAATTTATATTTGAAGGCTTTGATGAAGAAGACGTTAAGAAGTTTACTGCTTTTGAACCCAAAAAAGATAAGCATCAATGCACACGTTTTAAGTCACTAGATTGCACGATCATGAATTTAGCAGATAACATTTCTTATAGTTTGCATGATTTGGAAGATGCACTTTCTTTAGGGATGATTAGTCGAGAGCAGTGGCGAGAGCATTTCAAAGATAATTCTAGTTTGTTCGATATCGTCGAAAACCTAGATAGTGAAAGAGTAGGAAAAGAATCTAACTTTGATTGCTTAACTAGAAAGCTTTTCGGTAATGAAAGTTATGAAAGAAAAGATGCGATTGGTCGTCTAGTTAATCTTATGATAACCAATTCGGAAATAGTTGATAATGGTTCCGGCTGTGAAAATTCGCTATTAGGTCTGGAAGTTAAACTAAAAGAGGAAGTTGAGAATTTAAGAGAACATATCTTTATACTCGTAAAAGAGATTGTAATTAAAGATGTAAATGTTCAACAGCTTGAGTTCAAGGGACAAAAGCTAGTTATAGAGCTGTTTCAAGTTTTGGCTAAAGACCCTGAAAGATTCCTGCCAAAGTCTACCAAAGTAAATTGGAAAGATTCTACGAAAAATCTGCCAATAGAAAGGCAAGAGTCGGCCAAGATGAGAGTAATTTGTGACTTTATTGCTGGTATGACTGATGATTACGCTGCTAAGTTCTATGAGAAACTCTTTACTCCTAACAAAGGTTCTATCTTTGATAGACTATAATCAATAGTGTTCTAATGTAGGTGTTTTCTGCTGCGAGTGTTTGATGATCTTGAGTTATTATGAATAGTTATCACGACATTGCAGTCAATTACACTGTATTTCATACAACCACCACCCTTACTAAACTTCGGGTAACACGTAATCTCGGTGGTTTTTCTTTATGAGAGGTAATGCCGAATGGTTATAGTTAACCTTC
>NZ_JBPYDE010000093.1:0-1239 GCF_051847555.1 Psychrobacter sp. 1Y4
CAGTTGATGCACATATACCGTGACGCGTGGTAGCCATTGCGCCTTAGTAGATAGAGCCTCATTGTCTGACGTTTCGCCTTCTGCGGTGCTTGCGGCCTCAGTACCAATGACAGGTGTCATACCCAATAGATCGGCAGCCGCTGCATCCATATTTTTTGGTTGCGGGGCATGGATATTGACCAATTCAATCTCAGGACTTAGATCACTACCGAAATGATCCAGCTTAGTCTGCATCGCGGCTTTCCAATCCTGCATCGCAGACTCATCATAAGTCATATCAGTGCTAAGTTTCGGCGTATGCGTCAATGCATCCAAGATGACCGCTGGGAAGCGGATCTGCAAACGGGCTTTGATCAATTGCGTTTGGTTATAATCATTCAGCAGTGTCTCAAGCGCTTGCCCAGTAATAGCAGGCGCATCAGCACTGATGTGTAGCTTCGTATTGTCAATCGTTGACGACAATAGATACGCTTTAAGCGCTTCGTCATCCTTTAAATAGAGCTCTTGACGACCCTTTTTCACTTTGTATAGCGGCGGCTGAGCGATATAAATATAACCACGCTCAATCAACTCAGGCGTTTGACGGAAGAAGAAAGTCAGCAGTAGAGTACGAATATGTGACCCATCAACATCGGCATCGGTCATGATAATGATTTTGTGATAGCGTACTTTATCTGGATTATATTCGTCAGGGCCAATGCCGCAGCCAAGTGCGGTAATCAGGTTACCCACTTCAGCAGACGATAGCATCTTGTCAAAGCGCGCACGCTCAACGTTTAGAATTTTACCTTTTAGCGGCAAAATAGCTTGAGTCTTACGGCTACGACCTTGTTTAGCTGAGCCACCTGCAGAGTCACCCTCCACAATATATAGCTCAGATAGTACTGGATCTTTTTCTTGGCAATCAGCAAGTTTACCGGGCAGACCTGCAATATCCAGAGTCGTCTTGCGACGGGTCATTTCACGCGCTTTACGAGCGGCGTCACGCGCCCGGGCTGCTTCCATAATTTTATTAGCAATGGCTTTACCCGCCGTTGGATTCTCTAGCAGATAGTCATTGAACTTATCATGCATCGCTGATTCAACAGCAGACTTCACTTCGCTTGAGACCAGCTTGTCTTTGGTCTGGCTTGAGAATTTCGGATCCGGCACTTTCACCGAGACAATAGCCGTTAGGCCTTCACGAGCATCATCACCAGTCGCAGCGACCTTTTCTTTTTTGAATAAATTCTCGCGATC
>NZ_JBPYDE010000094.1:0-1225 GCF_051847555.1 Psychrobacter sp. 1Y4
TACCCCTTGCCCTGCAGGCAGTGTACTCGGTACATACAGTCCTTCTAACTGACTGACGTTCTGTTTGGCCACATCGGGTAGACGCACCACGATGGGAATCTGCCGCGTATCAAGATTGAGCTTAGATAAGCGCTGTTCATAGTCGCCAACAGTCGCCACACGTAGAGTGGTGGCAATATCTTGTGTCGTCACGCCTTTGTCAGCCATTGCCAGTCTATCAGGTGTTACCGTCAGCTCTTGACGTGGTAGGCTGCGATCACTGGTGACAGCGCCAGCACTTGGCAGTCCGCGTATCTCAGTCATGATTTTTTGCGCAGTCTGTTCGAGTAATTGAGGATTAGTACTGGTCAATGAAAAGTTATAACCACTCTCACCGCCACTCGATAGTCCAACGGTAAAGCGAGCACCGGGTACTTCGGTCATGAGCTGGCTAATTTTGCGTTCGATCTCTTGCTTGGTGCCTCGTTCTGTACGTGGGGCCAGTACGATATCTAAGCCCGCGATGTTTTCAGCTTTACCGCCACCACCATCTGACGCACCCATCGACGCCTGCGCCTCTCCGACAGACGTAAAAATATTCGTCACCTCAGGCATGGCCAAAATACGCTCACTGGCAAGCGCTGCCACCCGCTCTGTATCTGCTAATGCCACATCGGGCGTCAGCTCAATGGCCACTCGAGTTTGATCGATATCGTTATCAGGTATAAAAGCTGTTGGCAGCAGCTTGACCAGACCAAGCGATGCCACAAACAATACCAGCGTTGCACCCATGGTGAGCCAGCGATGATGTAATGTCCATGAGACAATTTTGAGATAATACCCCATCATCGAGCTTTGCTTCTCGACGTGGTTTTTCTCTGGTCGCAATATATAGGCCGCCATCATGGGTGTGATCAAACGCGCCACCATAAGCGATGCAAAAATGGATAACGCCGCCGTCCAACCAAACTGACGGAAAAACTGTCCAACGATACCGCCCATAAAAGCTGTTGGCAAAAACACCGCAATCAAAGTAAAGGTCGTTGCTACCACCGCCAGACCAATCTCATCAGCTGCTTCCATCGCCGCTTCATAAGGGGTTTTACCCATACGCAAATGCCGTATGATGTTTTCGACCTCAACGATGGCATCATCGACCAATACACCAATGACGAGTGATAAGGCCAGTAGCGAGATAATATTGAGGCTAAAGCCAAAAAGATACATGCCTAAAAAGGTAGGAATC
>NZ_JBPYDE010000095.1:0-1214 GCF_051847555.1 Psychrobacter sp. 1Y4
GATAAATAGTCCTAGCATCTTGGCAACTTCATCCAACGAGCCACCAGGGTTATTACGTAAGTCGACAACCAGACCATCGATATTTTCTTTGTTTAGTTCCTTTAATGCTTTTTCGGTATCGATACTGACACTACGGTAGTCTTCACCATTACGGCGGGCACGATAGTTCAGATAAAAGCTCGGTATCTCAAGAACACCAATGCGTTTTGGCGTTTTGTCGATATTAGGACGTTGCACCTCTACCACGCGCTGAGTCACACCTGATTCTTCTTGCTGGATAATATCACGCACAACGGTGACCGTACGGGCACTGGCATCTGGCGTATTAGGTTGACGTAATTTGAGCGTGACAGACGTACCGCGCTTACCGCGAATCAAGCTGACAATCTCACGCGTTGACCAGCCAACCACGTCCGTCATGGTTTCGCCATCTTTTGCGATACCAACGATCAAGTCATTGGGCTTGATTTGACCAGATTTGGCCGCTGGACCACCATCGACCAAGGTCACGATACGGGTGTAATCTGGGTTTTTACGATCAGGACGGATAGAAACACCGATGCCTTCTAACTGTAGACTAGATTGAATCTGTAGTTCAGTTGCTTGAATCGGCGCATAGTAGTTACTGTGCGGATCATAGGTCAGCATTGCCGTGTTTAGGATAGTCTCCATGATTTCATCATCTTTGAGACGCTTAAACTGCTCTTGCTGACGTGACAAACGATTTTGCAAAATCTCATTTGGCGTACGTTCATCGTTGCGTACCAAGTCTTGTCCACGAGTGATATCTGGATTGCTTAAAAATACTTTTTCTTTGGCTTTTTCGTCTTCTTGGCCCAGTGTGATACTCATCAGCTGGAATTTTAGCTGACGTTCCCAATAGTCACGCTGCTCTTTTTTGGTTTTGAAATGGCCGAGCTTTTCACGATCAAGAATGATGGTGTCATCACCGGTCAAATCAATATCTTTCTTGAGCATCTTGGTTGCCATGGCAAAGTATTCGTTTGAGCGTTTGCGATAACGATCAAAGACCTCTACCCCTGCCGATAGGTCGCCTTGCTTGAGGCGAGCGCCAAAATCATCGGCATGCTTTTTCTTCAGCTCATCGACATCAGATTGCAAAAACAAGGTATGATTTGGATCGAGACTATCAATATACATTGATAAGATTTCGCTACCGGTTTTACTATCTAATGGCTGGTTAAGATAATGAC
>NZ_JBPYDE010000096.1:0-1212 GCF_051847555.1 Psychrobacter sp. 1Y4
TGGTGGGCAGCAGCAGCGCGTGGCGATCGCCCGTGCGGTGATCAATCGCCCCAAACTCCTCCTGCTCGATGAACCACTATCCGCGCTCGATCACAAACTGCGCTTGCAAATGCAGTCTGAGCTCAAGCGTCTACAACGCGAGCTGGGCATTACCTTTGTCTTTGTCACGCATGATCAAGAAGAAGCGCTGTCGATGTCAGACCGCATTGCCGTGATGAAAGACGGCACGTTCCAGCAAATCGGTACGCCTATCGAGATCTATGAGACCCCTGCCAACTTGTTTACTGCCAAGTTTATTGGTGAGACCAATCTGTTTAGAGCTGAGGTCAAGGGTGTCTATCCAGACCTTCCCGATCGCGATGGCAAAGTGACCAATGGACGCATCGAAGTCGAAGTCTGTGAGGCGCAAGCGCAAGAAGGGCCAACAACGCTACGTAATTTGCGCCGACCCAATTTTGCCAATGATGTTCAAGTAGGCGATATCGTCAACTTATTGCTGCGTCCTGAAGACTTACGCATATACGATCCTAAGGACAGCGCTCATGCTGGACTGTTGGGCCGCGTCATCGAAAGTAACTATAAAGGCAGTACGTTAGACTCGATTATTGAATTGGCGAATGGCCATATCATCAAGGCTTCTGAATTTTTTGATGAAGACGACCCAAGCTTTGATTACAAACTCAACGAAGGCGTCAAAGTCTCATGGGTCGATGGCTGGGAGTGGGTATTGCCAGAAGACGCTGACCATACAAACAAGACGACTGCACAAAAGGATGGTAGCTGATGGCCCGCAACCACTTAGGCAGCAAAAGTCCGTTTCGTACGGCAACGCTCTGGCTGATCTGGGGTTGGCTACTCATCTTTGCGCTATTACCAAACATATTGGTCATTGCGGTCAGTTTTTTAACCCGTGATAGCAGCGCCTTTATTAGCTTGCCTGTTAGTATTGACAGCTATGTGCGCATGGTTGATCCGTTATATTTTGAGGTATTTGTTCATTCATTATGGATGGCAGGTATCACAACGGTTATCTGTCTACTGCTGGGCTACCCTTTTGCCTGGCTCGTGTCCAAGGTAAAAGTGCGTTGGCAGCCGTTACTCATGCTGCTGTTGATCCTGCCCTTTTGGACCAACTCTTTGGTGCGTACTTATGCGCTAAAACTGCTCTTTGCGAATAATGGCTTGATTAATAAGTCACTGCTGGCAATCGGT
>NZ_JBPYDE010000097.1:0-1212 GCF_051847555.1 Psychrobacter sp. 1Y4
GCTCATTGGTGTTACCCACCCAGCGCAGCTTGTCAGAGGCAAGGACATTGTCCAAAAAGGTTAAGTTAAAATCGCCTGGTACGCCGAATATCTCAGAGGCACCCGCTTCTGCGACGCGATCAAACAAATAATCAGCGATGGTATACTGTTGACTCATTTTTTATCCTTATAACTTATCTTCGTAAGTGTTGATAATTGTGAATGTGATTAAATCATAATGTGCATCCCAGCTTATTTATGTATGAAAAGCTTTTGGAATACATATTATAATAAACTGTTATAACATACATTTGTAGATAGAAGACACGCCTATTTTAATAACTTTAACTTTTTTCGTCATAGGTGTTGACACATAAAAAAAACTGCGTATAATACGCCTTCATCAACTGACGATAGTTAATTGATAATTAGCGGGAATAGCTCAGTGGTAGAGCATAACCTTGCCAAGGTTGGGGTCGAGAGTTCGAATCTCTTTTCCCGCTCCAAATACTTAAAAAGCCTCACTTAATAGTGAGGCTTTTTTTTGTCTAATTTTCAGGACTTGTAGAGAAATTCTCGAAATATCTTTTTGAATATAGTTAAGTCTAACTACTCAAACAAAAACCCCATTTTCATGGCGGTGCCCATGTGGTGCCCAAACTGTGCCCTGCCCTAAAACCTCACATACATAACTGACCACAACCTAGCTATTTTTGGCTAAAAAACCATCATGACACCTAACCTAGTAAATTTGGCACTATGATGATTTTTGAACCCAACCTCAATTCAACAAAAAAACGTGTTTTTCAGATGCCTAGTTTTTGGAAATACGTTTCAAATTTATAGTATTTACTATTGGTCTTCACTTAAAAAGCGATGACTACAACCTAACAATAAAAAATTTATTAAGCTTCATAAGTATTTTTTAGCTCTAAGTAGACCTTTAGCTAGAAATTTCCTATCAACTATAGCGATAGTTAATTTACTCTTCTAAAGAGTCGTCCTCACCAAGTTCATCTGGAACGTATTTCAAAATATCCCCTGGCGTTACTTCTAATACATTACATAGCTTGCTCAAAGTATCGAACTCAATTCTAGTCGTATCATCGTTATAGATCCTATGCAGCGTCGATTTACTGATATCTGTCATTCTCACTAAATCTGCCACACGCAACCTTCTTTCTGCCAAAAGAACAGGTAAGTTACATGAAATCACAATAAATTCCTTATTGG
>NZ_JBPYDE010000098.1:0-1210 GCF_051847555.1 Psychrobacter sp. 1Y4
TGAGACTATCTGGATGATTGAACCTTGGCATTGGTTGGTGTTGGGCTTCTCCTTGATGATTGCTGAGATATTTATTCCGACCTTTGCAAGCCTTTGGTTTGGAGCCGCCGCTGTGATTGTTGCCGCTTTAGCGTGGCTGTTGCCTATTCCGTTATTATTTCAGGTATTAATTTGGCTTACGCTATCGGTTTTGTTTATGTTTGCTTGGGTCAAATACATCAAGCCGCTGTCAATGAGCCGTAAAAAGGTGGGGCAGAGTAGCGATCTGATTATTGGTGAGACGGGCATGATCGTGGTCAAACCGCAAAAAGGCATTTCAGGTATGGTGCGCTTTAACGTGCCTATTTGGGGTGCGGATGAGTGGCCATGTCGCACAGCAGGCGTGAATGTCGAGACAGGTGATCGTGTGGTGGTCATAAAGGTGGTCGGCGATGAGATGGTGGTTGCACCCACGCAGCGCCTCCAAGCACCTAAAACCATAAAGCCAAACATTACCCCGACGATTAACAGTCAAGTGCCTGCAAGTAGCCAAATGCCTGCCAAACAATCTAAAGCGAGTAGACTGAGCTTGCACAAGCCCGATCTCAAAGAGACAGGTACTAGCAAATAAACGTTATCAGGTACCAAAGATTTTTAAATTAAGAAAAAAAGGACATAAATCACGTCGCTGGCAAATAAAGCGAGGGTCAAGGAGAATCACATGGGTAGCATCTTGAGTAGTTTAAATGGCGTCGGTATCGTGATGCTGGTATTGGCAGCGTTGGTGGTCTTTACCGTCTTTAAGAGTGTCTGTATTGTCCCGCAAGGGTACAAGTGGGTCGTGCAGCGGCTGGGTAAGTATCAGCAAACATTAGAGCCTGGATTTAGCATTATCATTCCTTTTGTGGATAGAGTCGCTTATAAAGTCACCACAAAAGACATCGTATTAGACATTCCATCACAAGAAGTCATTACCCGTGATAACGTCGTTATCATCGCTAATGCTGTGGCTTATATCAACATCCTGCGTCCAGATAAAGCGGTCTACGGTATTGAAGATTATGAGCATGGTATCCGCAATTTGGTGCAAACCTCCTTGCGCTCGATTATTGGTGAAATGGATTTGGATAATGCCTTATCAAGTCGTGATGAGATTAAAGCCTTGCTCAAACATGCGATTTCAGAAGACATCGCTGATTGGGGTATTACGTTAAAAACAGTAGAGATTCAA
>NZ_JBPYDE010000099.1:0-1207 GCF_051847555.1 Psychrobacter sp. 1Y4
TATGTTTCTGTGGCGTTCTTGGAAGGATTTAGAGAAGATATTGATGTCATATTTAGGGGCCAGTAGTTCAAGAACAAACTCTGATGGAGCCGTCGGGCTAGCAATAATATATGATTTCTTTTTACAACGCGTTATGCCGACATATAGCAAGCGTCGCTCTTCAGAATGAGGAAATGAGTCTAATATTGGAAGTAGCGCCTCAGGGATAGCATCCTCACGATTTCCATTAGGGAAGCCACTTTTTCCTTGGAAAAAACCAATCAAGATGCAGTAGTCAGCTTCAAGCCCTTTAGATTTGTGAAAGCTCCAAAAGTGAATACCTTTGGACTTTTCTTTACCTAGAAAATTACGTGAATCCTTTAATAGATAGTTATATCTAGCAATAATTGCTATCGAACCTTCAGGGTCATTTGCTCTGATCTTGCTGACAACCTCAGCGACTCTTTTATAGACACCATTCTCTTCACCAGTCTTATCATCTAATAAATATACTTGTGATTCATCAACCACGTCGTGTGTTTTGATGTGTTTCTGATACTGTTCAAGATTCTCCATGATGAACGTTCCAGCAGTATCAGCAATGCTATTATTATAGCGGAATGTCTTTTGGAGCTTTGTCAGTGTATGCGGTCCAACCAGCTCATTAAATCTAGTGGTGAGCTCAAGTTTACCACCTGAGAATCGATAGATAGACTGCCAATCATCACCGACAACCGTTAATGAGGGGTCAGGCCCTTTTTTGATAATGCTGTTAACAAACTCCATCCGAGAGGCAGATATGTCTTGAAACTCGTCAACAAGAATATATTTCCAGTGAGGTTTATATTGACCATTATCTACGACTGCAATTGCACGGATAATCATATCGTCAAAGTCAATTGAATCAGTAGCTGCAAGCTCTTCAACATACGCGTTGTGCAAGTCAGTTAGAATACGTGTCTTCTTCTTTGCTTGTGAGATACGAGCTTTCTCTAGCCTATCTAGAATTGAGTCTTCATCTAATCTTTCAAATCGAATGGCTTGTAAGGCCTTGATAAGCATTTTGCTCCAAGTGGCAATTTGATTACCTTCCTTAAGCTTAGAGAGTAACTCTTTTGAAGTGTCTTCAACCGAATTTTCATCGGGAATAACTCCCACGGCAGCCAGTCGTTCTTCAAGACGAGCTTCGAGTGCATCTTCGGTCCAGTCATAATGGAATGTTTCCACT
>NZ_JBPYDE010000100.1:0-1206 GCF_051847555.1 Psychrobacter sp. 1Y4
GAAACCAGTTCCCTGCTAAGGAACCATACGTGTAAGCGTATCGAGGGTTCGAATCCCTCCTTCACCGCCATTTATTCAGTTATTATTAGAGTAGTAACGCAGTATATTGCGTTAAACATTCATTAATAATTAAATCAAAAAATATTTTGTTTTTAATTAAAAAAGATGTTGACACAAGCGATATTATCTATATAATAGCCAACCTAATTTACTGAAATTGTTTTTAACAACTCGGTAAATGATTTGCAAAGTACGCGCTTGTAGCTCAGTTGGATAGAGCACTTGGCTACGAACTAAGGGGTCGGGAGTTCGAATCTCTCCAAGCGCACCATTTGCATAATCAACTAAATCAATCGCCTGTCTTATGACAATTGGCGATTTTTTTATGTCTACAGTTTTTGTGTTTTAGCATTGTCTTTTGCTTAGTGACTTTAAGGATTTTGGTTTTGTGATTTTATATTGGCCACATCATAGCTATCCTATGTGATTAGGATGATTAGACAGTCATTTAGGATAATGTACGATAGGCCAGTCATTTACGGTACAATAGCGTTACTATTCACTGCTTGCTATGAGCTCGTACCATGTCAAAAAGTTCCTCTAAACGCCCGTCAAAATCTACTGGCAAATCAAAGCCGCAACAGAGCGCTTTTGCGCAGCAAGATCCTAATGAAGAGCCCACGATAGCCAAGCCCATGGTTCGTGTCGTGGCCATTCTATATGATGGCATGTTGATTCTGGCTTTACTGTTTTTGGTGGGTACGATATTGACCGTAGTTGGCACGCTGCTAACGATGGAGACGGGTACCGAGTCTTCACAGGCCCAGTCACTACCGCTTTGGTATCAAAACGCCATTATGACGCCGTCGTTTGTTCTGACACTGGTGGCATTCTATGGAATATTTTGGCGCCGTGGTGGTCAGACATTGGGGATGCAAACGTGGCGATTGAAAACCATAAATGATGCTGGGCAATGGTTAACGTGGGGACAGTCGTTCAAACGCATCTTGGCGGCTTGTCTGATGCCGTTACTCTTTGGCGTTATCGGTAGTCTTATTGATGGATCACGCGCCGCCTTATTGGCCAGCGCGTTTCTTGGATTGGTATTCAACTATGTTTTTTGTCTGTTTAACCCTCGCGGTCTCGCAGTACAGGATATGCTATCCAACACCATTACCCTAAAGATGCCAAAAGTAGCACATGAAG
>NZ_JBPYDE010000101.1:0-1200 GCF_051847555.1 Psychrobacter sp. 1Y4
AGTGCGATTTAAGAGCTACGTTTGCCCAATGTTTCTTTCATAATAATCATTAATATCGGATACCTTTATGACTCTTCCTTCTTCAGATTTGCGCCTTGTTGATTTTACCGATGCTGCGCCAAGTACATTACAAACCCAAGTCATCAATGCTATCGACGATGCCAATAGTTTTTTAGATAACTTGACGGCGGTGGCTGACAATAGCACTGACATTTCAAAATTAAGCGCTGAGCAAGCACTGGCAGATGTGATGCAGTTTGATCATATCAATCTGGCGCTAGATCGTAGTTGGGGAATCTTATCGCATCTCAATGGCGTGATGAGTAACGATGAGATTCGTCATGTCCACCACGAGCTGCTGCCCAAATTATCGGCTTACGGAACACGGGTTGGTCAACATCAGCCACTTTTTACCCGCTATCAAACGATCGTTGATGATACCGAGTTTTTTGCGGCACTTGAGCCTGCACGTGCGCGGGCGATCGAGCTGGCTCTACGTAGCTTTGAGTTATCAGGGGTGGCATTACCTAAGACTGAGCAAGAGAAATTTGCCGCTATTCAAAGTGAGCTATCTACCTTATCTGCGACATTCTCAGATCATATTTTGGATGCAACCCAAGCCTTTGCATTGCCTTTAGAAGACAGTCAGCTAAAAGGCTTAACAGAGAGCGGTTTGGCATTGTTGGCAGATGCAGGTGAACAGTACAAGACTCGTGAGCTTGCTAATGGCACCCTGAGTCAAACAGATATAGACGCGCTCCCGACGCCTTATTATGTCGCAAGCTTGAACATTCCTGTATACCTAGCAGTTATGACCCACGCTGATGACCGCAGCTTACGGGAAACGCTGTATCACGCTTATGTCACGCGCGCCTCTGAATTTGATACGCATACCAATGCTAAAGGTGAGTCACTAAACAATGCCTACATCATGAGCCAAATTCTCACATTACGTGAGCAAAAGGCCAAGTTATTGGGCTTTGATAATTATGCTGAAGTATCCCTATCGACTAAGATGGCAGACAGTGTCTTAGAAGTAGAGACATTCTTACGTGACTTGGCGGCCCAAGCGACCCCAGCCGCGCAGAAAGATTTAGCACAGTTACAGAGATGCGCACAGGATTATGGCATTGATGAATTGCAACCTTGGGATAGCGCCTATATCGCTGAAAAAGTAAAACAAAGCGAGTTTAGCTTGTC
>NZ_JBPYDE010000102.1:0-1194 GCF_051847555.1 Psychrobacter sp. 1Y4
AGTCAATCGCCTAAATGAGCAATAACTGCTAACTCAGAGAGACAACATGATGACAGTATCATCAAAAACGACAAAACTACTTCCTGCAATGCTGACCTTAGTTTTGGGTAGTACGTTGGTATTGAGCGGCTGCCAAGCGACCAAGAGCTTGCTTGGCAAGCGAGACAATGGCAGCTTAGACTATCAACAAAGCAAAAAGCTTGCACCGATAGAGCTGCCAGCTGCTCAAGAAACAGCGCCTTTCGTGCCTTTGTACCCAACACCGAATGTGGGTGCGAACACGCTTAAACTACAGAATGAGTCAGGTAATCAGTATCAGCTGCCAAAGCCTCAGCGTGCTGTTAGTAGCCCTTCAAACTAATTTATTTCTTCACTTGTACCGCCGATTTTTATGATTATTGATTAAAATAATATCGATATTGTAATAAGAGTCAGCGGTCGCTGCGCGTTTTTACCACATAAGCTTGAACGAACAGGAACCCCTATAATGCAAAAGCAACAACTGCTGTATAAAGGCAAAGCCAAATCTGTCTATGAAACAGAAGACAATGATCTTCTGATTTTACACTTCCGTGATGATACCTCAGCGCTTGATGGTAAGCGTATCGAACAATTGGCGCGTAAAGGCGTGGTGAATAACCGCTTTAATGCTTTTATCATGCAAAAATTGTCTGATGCTGGCATCGAGACGCATTTCGAAAAGCAATTGTCTGACGACGAAGTACTGGTCAAGCGCTTGGATATGATTCCTGTAGAGTGCGTGGTGCGTAACTTTGCCGCTGGTAGTTTGGTACGTCGTTTAGGCTTAGAAGAAGGGCAGGCATTGACGCCGCCAACGTATGAGCTGTTTTATAAAGACGATGCGCTAGGTGATCCGATGGTCAACGAGTCGCTCTCTGTTTCTCTTGGCTGGGCGACCAAAGAACAATTGGCTAAAATGGAAGAGCTGACCTATCAAGTCAACGATGTATTAAAGGCGTTGTTTGATGCGGGTGATTTAATCCTAGTGGATTTTAAACTAGAGTTTGGCGTATTCCATGACCGTATCGTATTGGGTGATGAGTTCTCACCAGATGGCTGCCGTATCTGGGATAAGAACACCAAGAAGAAACTAGATAAAGACCGTTTCCGTCAGTCATTAGGCGATGTGATTGAAGCTTATGAAGAAGTGGCTGACCGTATCGGTGTGCCATT
>NZ_JBPYDE010000103.1:0-1188 GCF_051847555.1 Psychrobacter sp. 1Y4
CACCCATGCCATTTTCAAAGGCAGCATGACCCATGCGGTCATACGCTGAGCGCTTTTCTTCATCGCTCAGTACTTCGTAAGCCATTGAGGCTTCTTTGAATTTGTCTTCAGAATCAGGGTCATCAGAGTTGCGATCTGGATGATATTTCATGGCAAGCTTGCGGTAGGCTCGCTTAATCTCCTTGCTGTCAGCGGTCTTGCTGACACCTAATACTTCATAAAAATCGCGTTTACTCATGGTTTCTCCTATCGTCTTCGTAGCACCACCAGCTCGTTAGTTCATTAGCTTTGATCAGCTTTGATTATTAACGGTCTTCATCTCATACACAATCACACGGCAATGTTTCATGTGAAACATGGCAAACCATAATGTCACAGGATGATAATATGTGCATGTAACGAACAAATACGGTGGGGGCTACTTAGCCAAATCAATTATAAAAAGTTTGCGCTATTTATGGAGATGGTCTGCTGATTTATCAAGCGCTTAAGTCATGAAATTCGTAGTTAAGGCAGTTAGGCTGCGATATACACGATTTATTAAGATTACTACAAAGCTTTTCATACCTGAATAATGACGAGTCGTGCTAGTATTTATCGCCATATCTACGGTCATTTATACCCATGACGTTTGCGACAAGGTACCAAGTCTTATGAAAAAGCTGATTGTTTTATTAATCGTGATTGCCGTAGCAATCTATGCAGGCTCCCCTTACTACAGTGCTTATCAGCTCAAAAATGCTTATGATGCCAAAGACGGTGCCGCTATCGCAGCGACCATTGATTACGAGCAAGTGCGTCCAAGCATCCAAACTCAGCTAACTGATAAATTTGCGACGACCATGACTAAGTATCCATTAATCGCTGAGCTCGGCGGTGAGCCATTGACTGAGGCCGCCAATGGCTTTATCACGCAAGCGGTTGATGGCGCGATTACCCCGCAAAATATCGAAAAAGTCATTAACACTCAGGGTCAAGCCAATACAGCAACCAAAGAGCTGGCCGCCGCATGGGCAATCGCTAGCGATCAAGTTGACTTGCGAAATCTTATTCAAAGCTTGATCATTCAACGTGGCGACGTCGATGCTGTGGTCAAGAGTCAAATCCAGCAAGTCATGAAAAAACAAGCGGCGGAGCTTGAGCAGCAAGCGGCACAAGGCAACGATAGCGACAAGCCAACATTGAGCT
>NZ_JBPYDE010000104.1:0-1187 GCF_051847555.1 Psychrobacter sp. 1Y4
CTCTTTTAGAGAGTTTAAGATAATATAGCCAGAGTCACAAAATACAGGTATCGAAACCACTGCACCGACGATAGACATGGTCAAAGTAGGGAAGCGTGGCCCTAATACTTTAATGACTGACTCTGCCATTACGATAGCCGCACCCGTTTTTTCAAGGATTAAACCAATAATCGTACCAAATACGATAACCAAACCGATATAGCCTAAGATACCACCGAAACCATCAGAGATCGTTTTTGCGACCGTATTAAGTGGTACTTGATAAAATAGCGCGACCAAAAAAGCGGACAAAATTAACACTAAAAAAGGATGCCACTTCAATTTTGCGGTAGCGAAAATAATAAAAAGAATGGTCAGCACAAGCCAAAATACAATCATCACTGTCTCAATATGGTTTATATCTTAATGAGTTATTCACGCAAACAGGCATCAATAACGATACGAAATTTTGAAGGGGCATATTTTATAGCAAATAGGCGTCACTAGGAAATACATTTGTCAAAGAGATGCTGTTTGTTATGGCGATATGAACATTTTCTGATGAGAGTAGTGGCATTCTTATGCCTGCAGAGTTATCGCTTTTTCAAATTTCAGACCGCCTTTAATCAAGGTTTTTCGCTAAAAAAAAGACTGACCACTATAGATGGCCAGTCTTTTATAAGGTATCACTTATTTTATTTCTACTACAACTATTCTCAAGATGAGTTTTTTATATAAATTCCAATCTAAGCAATCTTATCGAAGAACGCTTTATTGTCAGTAGCTATCATAGAATCGAAGCTTACGTAAATACCTTTATCATCTAGCGTTGCATACCAGTGATCATCATCGCCACTGGTCAGTATCTGAAAGTATTTATCATTAACGATTCTACCTACCGTATAGATCTCACCCTCTGAATAGAAATCGTTACCTTTGACACAAAGTAGTTTATCGTCAGTGTTTATTTCATCAGTGTTGGTCATATTAAAGTACTCTATCAACGAAAAGTATAAAAATAGAGCATGAACTCTACTCGTTATGGCGAATACAATTATATAGACAGTATCTTGTTGGTTGGTATAGCGTTTTTAATTGAGTTGTTGCAATTAGTTACTGCAAGATATCATGCTGACAAACAGTATTGAATACAGCTTTTAGTAATCGATTGATACTTACAAGGCATCAAGAAAACTCTGATGTAATGG
>NZ_JBPYDE010000105.1:0-1181 GCF_051847555.1 Psychrobacter sp. 1Y4
TGGCCCCGTACCAGCGACCCAAAAGTTATTAAAGAAACTCGATTTAACGCTTGATGATATGGACATTATTGAGCTAAATGAAGCGTTTGCAGCACAAGCACTGGCTTGCTCACGCGCCCTTGGACTGGATGACCGTGATCCACGGATTAACCCTAGAGGCGGCTCAATCGCCTTAGGTCATCCGCTAGGCGCATATGGTGCGCGTATCGTGATTTCGGCGGTTCACGAATTACAACGTACCGATGCACAGCGTGCGCTATGCACCATGTGTATTGGTGTGGGGCAAGGCATCGCGCTCATCGTTTCACGAGTAGGAGAAGAATAATGGCATTTTTGAACACAGACGCGCACCTGATTGCTTACCAAGACAGCGGCGAGACGTACTTGCCAGCGCTTTTTATGGCGCATCCGCTCGGTATGAGCCGTGATGTGTGGGACACCTTATGTGATGGGCTGCATGGACATTATCGCTGTGTGCGCTGGGACTTCCCCGGTCACGGTAGTAGCGGCACGGCTGCAGAAGGGCTGAGTGCTGAGCAGTTGGCATTGGATGTTATGGCGCTTGCCGATCACCTGCAGATTGAGACTTTTAATTTTATTGGTACGTCAATCGGTGGCGTGATTGGTCAGTCATTATGCCAAATAGCTGCTGAGCGTTTAGAGCAGGTATGGCTGACCAATACTGGTGCGGTCATTGGTACCGCGGCGGCGTGGGCTGAACGTGCGGCTAACGTGCGCCAGTTGGGCTTGGGCGAGATGGCAGCCACCATCGTACCGCGCTGGTTTGCACCCGCTTATATCGAGCAAAACCCTGAAGTCTCACGAGGCTGGCAAGTGCAGCTGTCACGCACGGATGACGAAAGCTACGCTAAGCTGTGTGAGGTATTGGCGCAAGTCGATAACCGTGGGAAACTTGCCGATTATCCCAGTCGTGTGTCGCTTATCGCGGGTGCAGAGGATGTCTCTACGCCGGTAACAGCGCTAGAGGCGTTAGCAGCTGAATTTGCTGATGCCAGTCTTGATGTCTTTGAGGGCGTGGGGCATGTCCCATCTATCGAAGCCCCCGATAATTTGGTGGCACATATTCAGAATGATGCAGGCCGCGCCACAGTTGGTGAAACAGGCATTAGCTACGAGCAAGGTCTGACACAGCGCAAGCGCATTTTGGGTGCGGCTCACGT
>NZ_JBPYDE010000106.1:0-1179 GCF_051847555.1 Psychrobacter sp. 1Y4
CTTTAAAGCATTACTGTTCTTATCATCAGGTGCGGTCATTCTTGCGGTACACCATGAGCAAGACATCTTTAAGATGGGCGGTCTGCGCAAAAAGATACCATTAGTATTTTGGTGTTATATCATCGGTGGTGGTGCGCTCGCTGCGATACCTTGGGTTACCGTTGGCTTTTATTCTAAAGAAGCGATTCTTTGGGAGACGTATGCAACAGGTCACTTAGTACTATTCTATATGGGTGTATTCGGCGCGTTCTTAACCGCGATTTATACATTCCGTATGATTTGGATTATATTCTTCGGTGAAGAAAAAACCCATGCGCATAAACTATCAGGGGTGTCTTATTGGTTGCCTTTGACGGTATTACTTGTATTGTCTACTGCTGTTGGTGCTTGGATTACACCGCCACTACAAGGTGTATTACCAGAGAGCATGGGTCATTTATTAGAAGTCGCGGGTCAAGCGCATGCTAAGCACACCGCAGAGTATATCGCGATGGGTGCAATGGCAGCAGGTTTGATATTGGCGGCACTATTATATGTGGTCAATAAAGGACGTATGCTCACGAGCTTTAAGCGCTCACGTATCGGTGGGGCGCTGTATCACTGGTGCTATCACGGTCTAGGTTTTGATGCGCTATACGATATAATTTTTGTAAAACCCTTTTTGTTCATCGGCCGCTTATTAAAAGCCGATCCTATCGATAAAACGTGGTATATCTTGCCTAAGCTGGCCTCAGCAGGTAATAAAGTATTGTCTGCGACGCAAACAGGGTCACTTCGAGGTTATGCCACAAGCTTTGGCTTGGGTATGGCTGTATTGCTGGTGCTGGTAATGATGACGGTGGTGTAAAGATGATTGAGTTACAACAAACGTGGATGCTACCAGCATTAATCGCAATTCCTTTTATTGCAGGATTGCTATGCTGGTTGGTAGAGCGATTTAATAAACGTCTGCCGCGCTGGATTGCCTTGATCGGTATGATGTTGACCTTTGCTTTGTCATTAGTGCTTTGGCAGCAAGGTGATTTTAGCGGTATGAGTAAGCAGGTTATCGCGCCAGATGCTACAGTGCCTTGGGTCGCTGAATTTAGTGTGCCATGGATACCAAGTTTCGGTATTAGCTTTCACTTGGCGCTAGATGGTTTATCACTGATGATGGTAGCCTTAACAGGCTTGCTTGGT
>NZ_JBPYDE010000107.1:0-1177 GCF_051847555.1 Psychrobacter sp. 1Y4
CCAATAGAAAATTGAGTGGCCCATCATTGACGATTTCAACTTGCATATCAGCGCCAAACTGACCAGTGGCTACATTTGAATACTGGGTTTTGGCATAGTCGATGAGTTGCTCAAACAACTCTTGAGCAGCATCAGGTACCATCGCACCACCAAAATCAGGGCGGCGACCCTTGTCTGTTTTTGCCATCAGCGTAAATTGTGACACTAATAACAATCCACCATCAACTTGCTGGACGTTTTTATCCAGTTTACCAAATTTAGCAGGGTCGTCATCATTTTCAAAAATACGATAGGTCAAGATTTTGTCAATCATCCGCTGGGCGGCGGCGAAATCATCATCATGACCCAACCCAATATAGGCCAATACCCCATGATCAATTTTGCCAACACAATGCTCATCGATAGTGACGCTCGCACGGCTCACTCGTTGTATCAGTGCTTTCATTTACGACCTTCTTTATTTATAAATGGCTTACAGTTTATGGTCAGACAATAATACGCTGTCCATGATAAAATATGACCATTAACTTGCCCATGCAATAATGACATCACATCCTATTTTGGTAGCCTTATTATGAATGTATTTACCACCTTACAACAGCTGGTACCGCAGCAGCAACTCAGTAAAGTCGCTGGACGTTTGGCCGCCAGTCGTCATCCTTATGTCAAACGCACCTTTATCCGTGGTTTTGCCAAAGCCTATAACATCAGCTTAGATGAGTATGAGCGCCAAAGCCTTAATGCTTATGAGAGTTTCAATGACTTTTTTACCCGTGAGCTAAAAGAAGATGCTCGCACCATCGATACCACTGCAAACGGCATCGTAAGTCCTGCTGACGGTATCATCTCTCAGCTTGGACAAATTAAAGATCATAAAATGCTACAAGCCAAAGGTCGTCATTATGACGTTGGCCAATTGCTTGCTGATAGCGAAGATGGCAGTTATTTTGCCGATGGTAGCTTTGCGACAATCTATCTAGCACCTAGCAATTATCACCGTGTTCATATGCCATTTACTGGTACGCTGACCAAAACTCGCTACGTTCCTGGTACGCTGTTTTCGGTCAACAATACCACGGCAGCTAATGTGCCGGACTTGTTTGCGCGTAATGAGCGTCTGGTCTGTCTGTTTGATACCAAATATGGCAAAGCGGCCGTTGTCATGGTAGGTGCGATG
>NZ_JBPYDE010000108.1:0-1177 GCF_051847555.1 Psychrobacter sp. 1Y4
ATCAATATCTTGCGGCACGCCTACCCCTTGATAGTACAGCTTGCTAAGTAAACGCTGGGCACGGCTATCATTTTTGCTAGCAGCTTGCTTCACCCATTCTACACCAGATTTTTTAGCTTTCTCATCATCTGCCGTGAGTCCTTCGCCAAGCAACTCGTACATCGCCAAGCGCAGCATGGCAGCCGTGTTACCCGCTTCTGCAGCCGCCTGTAATGCTAGCAATGCTTTATTTTTTGCTGCTACATGATTGTCTGAAAAGACAACTTGGCTACGCGGTTTGTCCTGTTTGGCAATATGCTGCTCAAACTGATCGAGAACTTTGCAAGCTTGCTGATATTCAGTCACGCCTGCTAGTTGCGGCACCTCAATCTCGTCTAGCTCTATGAGCAGCTGCGTAAACATTTCTGGTGTCGGTGGAGTTTTTACAGATGCCTTAGGCTTAATGACTGGCGACTCTGACTTTGTCAATTCAGGTTTTACTTGAAGCTCTGGTTGGTGCAATGCAGCGCTCACCGATGGGTCAGGCATGATAGCTACAGAAGAAGGCTGATTAGTGTCAGCTGGTACGATATTAAGTTCGTTTGCCTTGTTACTGTCACTCAACACACTGCCATCAATTTGCTCACGATGCTCAACCGATGGAGACACGCTGATACTCTTATTTTGTTCTATAATTGAACGGCTGTTTGCTATAGTGTGGTGTGTTGCCATTTTCTTATCTGGATAGTGAGGTTGATCAGAGGGCTCTGGTAACCGAGCATGAACGGCTTGATACAACCCACCAGCTACTTGCCCGCCTTGTGCCGCTTTAAACGGCCGATCAATATTGCCAAATAGACGCAGCCCTATGGGCTCTAATGCAAAAAATAAAGGCAGAGCATCAGTAGTCGCATTATTATCACCATAGCCAACCGCCATATGCTGATAAAAGTCATCGGTAATCAATGACAACTCCGGATAACGCTTGCGTAGCTCAAACTGACCATACCAGCGTGGTCTGTTTTCCCACTGCTGTGCCAATACACGACCTGCATAAAATCCTAAAAACACCATAAAGTTGCGATAGTGTTCATCGACCAGTAATGTCGCCTCGTTCCATATACCGCCTTTCATCATGTCACGGCGTACCTGAGACAATAGTGTATCAATACGCTGTAGGCTCTCAAGCGACTCATCT
>NZ_JBPYDE010000109.1:0-1174 GCF_051847555.1 Psychrobacter sp. 1Y4
AGTATTAATCCAATGGCAGGTACGCTGGCGTCAAAATCACGGCTGAGTCGTGAGGCACGGCGCACGGTTGTCAGCTGATAGCCAGTGAATTGCTCACGTTCTGGCACATCGTATTCAATAATACTTTCTTCAATCAATTCGATGACCCATTGGCGCTCTTGGCCACAAGCAGAGACAAGCTCATCTAAGCTCATAATGATATCGGTAAATTCAGGCGAGTGGTTCATAGCTATTATCCTCGTTTTCTCTTTATTTCATCCTTGGTGCATTCATCTCTATGGTTCATGACTGACTATAATGATGAATGTCGACCATCAAGCGCATGGATTAACGGTTGATAGTGGTGTCGGCAAAGGCTTGCTTGAGCTGCTCATAAGCCTGTCTTGCCGCATCGCTACTGACATCAGGGTTAATGATATTTAAGGTTAAGTACAAATCGCCCGCTTGCTTGGCAGGGATACCTTTGCCCTTTAGACGTAGATTGCTACCCGACTTACTGTTTTTGGGAATAGTCACACCAAGCGTGCCAGCTGGCGTGCTGACATTGATTTTTTCACCCAGTGCGGCTTCCCATGGTGCGATATTGACAGTCTGGTAAACGTCTGCGCCCTCTATACGAATATTGGCATCATGGCGAATTTTAACTTTTAAGAACAAGTCACCATTTTTGCCATTACTACTGCCAGCAGCGCCTTGCCCGCTCAAGCGAATTTGCTTACCATCGGTGATGCCTTTTGGAATTTTGATTTTGAGCGTCTTATTGTCGTAGCTCACCTCACCATTAGGCTGACGCACAGGAACGTTTAGCTTGATGCTATAGTCGTCACCTTGATAAACCGAAGAGAGATCAACCGTAATCTCTGAATGTGGATCCTGACCTTGGCTGTTTTGTGCACCAAACCCACCACCGAATTGATCAAAGCCACTACTTTGAGAGCGACCACCTGCCTGTCCACTAGCCGACCCACGGGCACCGCGACCAAACGCTGAGAAGATATCATCGAAGCGAAAGCCACCTTCGCCAAACGCTTCACCATCACCGAACTGACCTTTGATGTCTTCCCAACGAAAGCCGCCTTGGCCTGCACCAGCCTGTCCACCAAAACCACCCGCGCCACTTTGTCCTGCAAATGGGTTGTTCAACATCGCATCGTATTCAGCACGCTTGTCTTCA
>NZ_JBPYDE010000110.1:0-1162 GCF_051847555.1 Psychrobacter sp. 1Y4
CTGATATCAGCCGTGCTGACAAATATAATCTTGGCATCTAAAGCATGGGCAAGCGCACGGTTGATTTGTGAGGCGTAAGAGGTCTCAGTGGTCGGCACCAGACCTTCACAGATGATGACATCAGGGCCATCATCAATTGTGTGATAATTGGCAATCACTTCTTCCATCAAATCATCAAGATTGCCATCGCCCAGCATCCGCTCGACGTGCTGACGGCTGATCGATTTGGGCGGCTTTAGTCCAAAGGCATGCATGGTCAATGCACTTGAGCTGTCTAAGCTGTGCTGCTTGTCTAGGGTATCGTCTTGCAAAAACGGCTTCATAAAGCCCGCTTTGATACCGTTATAGTCAAAGGCGCGAATCAGGCCAAGCGCGGCTGATGTCACACCGATACCGCGGCTAATGGGAACAAGTAAAATGGTCTGCATAGTGTATCCTACGGTTTATTTTATTATTAAGTTCAATTCACCCTTGGCAGAATGAGCAATGTATTGAGTATTTACGCCATAGCTTTATAGCAAATGTTAATTATATAGATATGGAGTACCAAACACGCGCACGCTTATATTAAATTCAATGCCTGACGCGTCTCTTGAGCAATACGGTACTCTTCGTCGGTTGGGACGACCCATAGCTCGATACTGCTGTCATCTGCGTGGAAGCTGCCTTCTTTACCACGAACCAAACTGGCATTTTTGTCAGCATCTATTTTGATACCGAAATGACGCATCACTGCCAGGATTTCGGTACGTGTAATGTCGGAGTTCTCACCAATACCGCCAGTAAAGACAATACCAGTAAACTCTGGTAGCGCACAGCTAAGACTGGCCAGATATTTACCAGCACGATAGCAGAACATCTCGATAGCGAGCTGCACATCTTCGTGCCCTTCCCTAGCTGCTTGCTCGATGGTACGCAAGTCATTCGACAGTCCTGAGACACCGAGTAGACCGCTGTCATTATTGAGCATTTTGTCGGTCTCTTCTAAGCTCATATCGAGCTGACGCTTCAGATGCATGTGCAAGCTAGGATCTACATCGCCACTACGCGTACCCATCATAAGGCCCTCAAGTGGGGTCAGTCCCATGCTGGTATCGAGACTCTTGCCATCGTATACCGCCGCGATTGAACAACCATTACCCAAATGCGCGGTCAACCAACC
>NZ_JBPYDE010000111.1:0-1157 GCF_051847555.1 Psychrobacter sp. 1Y4
CGATAAATTAAGGAAACTATATGCAAATGAAAATTAACGATGACACTTATGATGTAATCACGAGCAAAGACATCACCAATATAGAAAAAGCCGTGGATAAATCAACACTGACGATGCCGCTAGTGGCCGTATATTGCGGTTCGCGCTTGGGTAATGATGAAGTGTATGAGCAGGCAGCACGCGAGCTTGGCAGTGCGTTGGCAGATAATGGCATGGGACTGGTATATGGCGGTGCTAGCATTGGTCTCATGGGCGCGGTCGCAGATGAGGTCATTAAAGGCGGCGCTGAAGCCGTAGGCGTCATTCCAACCTTTATGCTCAAGCACGAAATCGCTCATGAGCAGCTGACTCGCTTGCATTTGACCGATACCATGCACACGCGTAAGACCGTTATGGCAGAGTACGCCGATGCTTTTATCACGCTACCGGGCGGACTGGGCACACTAGAAGAAATTATGGAAATCGCCACATGGCGTCAGCTGTATCAACACGAAAAGCCAATGATTATTCTAAACATCAATGGTTTTTATGACCGTATGATTGAGCATCTAAAATATACCACCGAGCAAGGGTTTATGAAGCAGCAAGATTTAGATCGTTTGGTGGTGTGCAATACCATCAACGAGGCAATCGAGATGCTACAAACCGTCGTGACCATCAATGATCATGTAGATACAGAAAAAATGGCTGGTAGCAACAGCTAAGCTTTGTAAAATCGAGCAATTAAAAGCAATCACATAAAAAAGGAGCAGATAACCAAATATCGGTTGTCCGCTCCTTTTTTTACATACAGTTTTATATTTATAACACTGAATGTAAACTCTAGAAATGACTAATATCGGCTATACACCAGCGGGTGAGAGATCATCCAGTGCTGCTTCACGAATACTATGATTGACATCTGCCATTGCTATTGGAAATCCACGCTGCTCAGCGAGCACACGTGCAACCTTATCAACAGCCAGACCATCGTTGTGTGTCAGGTACGACCATTCGTGTGCATAGCGGCTACGATTCATTGGTGTATCGTTTTGTATTAATCCCAGCGCCGTCAGCTCAGTGACTATCTGATCAGCGGCGATCAAGGTTGCCTAGCGCATCACCGACGTTACGGAAGGTGGAGGTCGTGCTGCTGTTAGTCCCATCGTCTAAGACAT
>NZ_JBPYDE010000112.1:0-1156 GCF_051847555.1 Psychrobacter sp. 1Y4
CTTGCTCAAGCTGGTTCAGCTTAACAGGAGCCAGTTTTTCTTCACGCTTCGCTTGCCAATCAAGCTCACCTGAGATACATTTTTTGACCAAATCAATGGCTGCATCTTGCAAGTCATCAGCAGGAACGGTCGCATCAACTAGGCCTAACTTTAGCGCATCAAGTGGTTTTTTTGGTGTGCCAGTAGCGATAAGCTCAAGCGCATTATCGATACCAATGATACGCGTACTACGAACCGTACCACCGAAACCTGGGAAAATACCTAGCTGAGTTTCTGGTAGACCGATGATTGCTTTATCACTCATGACGCGGTATTCACATACCAAGGTCATCTCACAACCGCCGCCCATTGCCGCGCCATTAATTGCCGCAACTTTTGGGAATGGCAAATCTTCAAAACGATTGAAAGCGTCATTGACATGAACGACCCAATCTTTGATCTCGCTTTCTGATTTTTTGAAAGAAGCCACAAACTCTGTGATATCAGCACCAGCGATAAACACGCCTTTGCCTGAAGTGACGATAAGACCTTTGACGTCGTCCGCTTTTTCTAAAGCAGTCACGGCTTCACCAAACTGTTTATTAGTTTCGGCATCAAATTTGTTCACGCTCTCATTTTCGGCGTTGTAGTGCATGTTGGCGATGCCATCCTCTAGCATTGTCACCGTGATGCGATTTCCTTGGTATACCATTTGAAACTCCTTTCTATATAACGAAAGCTACGTTTTGAATTAAAATAAATAGCCAGTTACTGTTAGTAAAATGGGTAATAGCACTGTGCGCCTGTGATGTCGTAAAGACAAACACATAGAGGGCGCACGAGTGAAGATGTCTTTATTATCCAGCGCTCATGATGTGATACCTATTTTGACGTCTCTTGAACCCCATCACACGGCGCTTTATTTATATGTTGCAAATACTGCTATTAAAATACTGACTGAGACATGGTCCAACACTGAAAATTGCTGAATTAATACGCTGAGTAAAAACCCATTACAGTCAACATCAGACCATTTTCACGTCAATTAGTGTAGGGGATTATGCCCCTAACTGTCACAAGCTAATGCCATACTCGCAAGTCACTCTTAAATCACCTGTAGGCATTTACCTTATGCGCAAAGTGTTTTAGTGAATACTTGTATACTGAGTTGCCATTT
>NZ_JBPYDE010000113.1:0-1149 GCF_051847555.1 Psychrobacter sp. 1Y4
CTTCAGTATTAAAAACATGGCTAAAGCTAAGCCTGCAGAAATCAATGATTAGATAAGAGATACATCGCAAGTTCTATTGTTTTTAGATGCGTGCTCATTAAAGATAATATCGGGGATAGCTAATATGTGTTAGCTATCCTTTTTTTGTCCATGAAATTCATGACATTAGATAGCAAAATAATAAAAGAATTTAAAACATAATAAAAATCAACATTTTATTACATAAGCTAATAATGCTCGGTCTATAGTGGTTAATCTAACGTGATTATAATAACGATATTCCAGAATAGTTAATTAAATATTTATTCAGAAGATACAAGACCAGTAAGTATATAGAAATAAGTAATCGAGAAAATTGAGATACGCTTACTAAGAGGTTCGTAATATGGTAGGTAGAGCTAAAAAATCAGCACTGACAACGTTTTTATTGCCCAGTATAGTGGCGGCAAGCTTGATGCTGAGCGCTTGCCAAAAAGAAGACGTTTCTAATGAAAACGAGATATCAGGTACATCTGACATTAGTGAAACCACAGACGCATTATCTAGCGCAAACCTTTTAACAGATAACGAGCCAGCAATGGATAAACCTGGCTCGACTAAATTAAGTGCTGAAGAAAAGCTCATAACCACCTTATCCCGTCATCGCTGGACATTAATGAGTGCAATGGATGCCAATGAAAAGCCTATGCCTGAGTTTGCGGATATCAATAGTCAGGTGACCCTAGTGTTCAATCAAGACACACTCAGCTACAGCGTTGGCTGCAATATGGTGAGCGCTGCTTATGAGCTACAGGGACATGCTTTGAGCACTGAGGAAGTCATGAGCACCAAAATGTCTTGCAGCGATCTTGATATGGCAGAAAACACATTAAACACATTAATGCTCGGCAGCAGTGAATTAAAAATGGAGCAAGGTGAAAGTCCAGTATTGACCCAATTTACTGACGACGATGTGACTTTGGTTTGGAGTGGTAAACTCACACCTCAAGCGAAATACAACAGTAAGGGCGAGACGTTATTTTGGGCAGTGAAAGCCAAAGAAGTCAATTGTGATATGAATGGTGAAAAGCAGTGTCTCCAAGTTAGGCCCGTCACTTACAACGACCAAGGTGTTAAAGTTCGTGAAGGGAAGTGGAGAGTATTTGCAGG
>NZ_JBPYDE010000114.1:0-1147 GCF_051847555.1 Psychrobacter sp. 1Y4
CGCATCAATATCTTGTTCTTGACCCAAACCACTGACAAAGAAAGTCTGCATTTTATCAGCATTAGCTTTCGTAGCGGCTGTCGGTGCGGTCGATGAAGACACAAGATAGTTTTGCGTCGCACATCCTGATGTCAAAACAGCGAGCAATGCCACAGCAACAACTTTTTTCATACGTGACTCCATTAGTTAATATTTGTTGGGTCGAAAATTCTAATCTCAAAGTCTCTTTTATGCAACTGTTTTGTAAAAAAACTTATAGAAATATATCTGTATAGTAAATAGCGCTATAAAAAAACCAAAAAATACTTTGTATAATTGACTTTCATTAATGTGATAAAAGCCGAAAGACACAATACCAAGCAAAAAAATAGAGCAACATAATAATTATCAAGAGTAAATAGACAGTTTTTTACTCAAAGATTGTCGTTTATATTCACTAAGATACTCCGAGCTCTACTTACTATAGTAGGCATGATTTCCAGTATTTTTCTCAGTGACTCGCCAAGTAATGTACACACTTCTTTTAGGTACTCTAAAATAATAGTTAATTTTAAATTTTTTACAATTTAGTAATAAAAAAGAAAGCTTTACTTACATTAATTTATATGGCTACTGGTGCACTTTCATAACTTTAATTATGCTATATCGATAGTCTTTGTATTTATATATTACTTATTTACATTATATTATTCACTTTCTGGTATTTTGTTGACCTCTTTATAAGAATCACTCTCTATAAGCATATTTGCATCAATTATGGCACCAATTTTTTTACCAAAACCGTCTTTTTCTTCTTAAAAAACAAGTATTTGACCTGATGAGTTTTTTACACAGCTGTAATAATATGACAATCTCATTCTTGTAAAATCCCCTCATTATTCATACTCGTAGGGGGTATGACAACATAGGCAAGAGTAACTGTCTATCTCATAAACTGCTTAAAGGTAATGAATGTCTTATTTAATCAAGTCTTTGGTTGTCACACTATCACTGTTACTGAGCACAACTCTATTTGCTGCTAACACCAGTTATTATGGTAGTAAGTTTCATGGCAAACGCACTGCAAGTGGTAGCATATTCAATATGAACTCTCTCACCGCGGCACACAAAACTCTGCCGTTTGGTACAAAAGTGCAGGTGACCAACC
>NZ_JBPYDE010000115.1:0-1145 GCF_051847555.1 Psychrobacter sp. 1Y4
ATTAATATATGCGTTATATCCCAAGGCGGAAGTTGAGACTCCACTAATCCATAACGGTAAATCGGGTGATATGGGAATAGATTGTATTGTTACAGTTCAGGACGCTTTAGGTCACCCAATGAAATACTATATACAGTGTAAGCGATACACAGCTAATAATATTGGTAGTCCTGATTTACAGAATTTTATCGGTAGTATCGCACCCTACTCTTTAAGACAGGGTATTTTCATGACGACTGCTAAATTTACTAAAGCAGCCTATCAGTATCTTGATTCTTTAGAACATCAATATACTATAAGACTAATAGATGGGGAAAATATGGTAAACCTGATGATCAAACATCGTATAGGTGTTATTGAAGACCACGCAGACCCAGTTCTAGCAATGAATGAAGGGTTTTTTCGTGATCTTGGTTAGACTAAAGGGTTTAAAATAATATTCGATTAAGCAATTTAATTATTATAATTTAACAACAAGCATAACGGAGTCAAAAAGACTCTAGATGTACAGGGAAAAAAATGAAGATTGACGCTGATGTATTAAGTATTGGTGACCTTGAGCAATACTATTTCGTTGTTCCTGACTATCAAAGAGAATATGTGTGGGAAGCAGATAAACATATCCAACAATTCCTAGTGGATATTGATGAAGAGTTTGACGCCCATTTAAATGAGCAACAAAACTATTTTATAGGCTCAATTATCATTGTGGCGAAAAATAGCAAATATGATGTAATAGATGGACAACAACGTTTAACTACAATTGTCCTGTGTTTGTGTGCAATGCGTAATCTACTCGAAGATCTCGAAGACAATCAGCAACTTACTGCCGTAAGTAGTAGTATCCTCAATATAATAAAAAACTGGCTGTACAAATTTGATTTAAAGACAAAGACAACTCTTCCACGTCTTGAACTTCAATACGAGGAAAGTAATGGTTATTTGGACACCATAATTCTGAAAACTGAATACGAAGGTGAGGTCACTAGCTCAATACGCAAAATGCAAGAAGCCTATGCACTCATTTCTAAACACTTCCAAAACTACATACAACAATCAGTTGAGCTTTTTGACGACTATGTTCAGTACTTTTTAACTAATGTAAATGTTGTCGTTATCGAGTCAGACAATCTAGGTAGTGCACT
>NZ_JBPYDE010000116.1:0-1144 GCF_051847555.1 Psychrobacter sp. 1Y4
ACGTCAAATGGATGCGAGGTTTGTTTAGGATGCCGGCTACCATCACAGCGCCACGTATCTGCGGCTGGCTGTAGTGGTGACTGACAAAGTGGACAAATAAATAAGGACACAGGTATCTCAAAGTCATAGCAATATGACCCGCATTTTAACAAATTTCGTGTGCCCTAAACGATAAAAAGCCACCTCAATACTCATTGAGATGGCTTCTAAGCAGGAAAGTTAGGTATATTTGAGGCTTGTTTTTCTAACGCAGCTTCAAGGTCATTAGCCCAAGAATGACGAGAATGATGGCGATAATCCAAAACCGCGTCACCACCTGCGTTTCTTTCCAACCAATTTCTTCGAAATGATGGTGTAGCGGAGCCATACGGAAAACGCGTTTTTTGCGCAATTTATAAGAGCCAACTTGCAACATCACTGATAGCGCTTCAGCGACAAATAGACCACCCATAATGGCAAAGGCAATCTCTTGTCGTGTCATCACGGCAATCGTACCCAGCATCGCACCCAGCGCCAACGCGCCCACATCGCCCATAAATACTTGTGCAGGATGCGCGTTGAACCACAAAAACCCAAGACCTGCCCCGACCATGGCACCACAAACGATAATGACTTCAGAGTTATAGGGAATGTACGGAACGTGCAAATAATCCGCAAAGCGCACATCGCCCGATACATAAGCCATCGCACCCAATCCTGCTGCGACAAGCACTACTGGTAATATCGCCAAGCCATCCAAGCCATCGGTTAAGTTAACCGCATTGGACGCACCATTGATCACAAAGTAGGTAAAGATAATAAAACCAATACCAAAAGGCACTGCCGAAAATGGAATCATCCAATCTTTAAAGATCGGTATCAATAAGTCCTGCATCTCGCGAGTGGTGTTGATATCCGGCTGTAGTGTGGCGATGTAGTATAAAGAGACGCCGACGAATAATGCGCCCATCGATAACCAAAAATATTTCTTTCGCGCAATCAAGCCCTTTGGGTCTTTGTACTTGATTTTGAGCCAATCATCCGCCCAACCTACAGCACCAAAGATCACCATAACAACGAGCAAAATCCACACATAAGGATTGTTCAAACGTGCCCATAGCAGAGTCGATACCCCAATAGCACTGAGAATCAATACCCCACCCAT
>NZ_JBPYDE010000117.1:0-1140 GCF_051847555.1 Psychrobacter sp. 1Y4
GTGCTTATCGCCGTGATGAAGAAAATATGCCTGGCTCACGCCGCGAAGTGGTCAATGCTCGTGAGGAAGGAGTTGAGTTTTTATTCAATCGTCAGCCTACTGAAATCATTGGTTTAAATGGCAAGGTCAATGGGGTAAAAGTCGTCACGACGCACTTGGGTGCGCCAGATAACCGCGGTCGCCAGCGTCCTGAGCCGATTCCTAATTCTGAAGAAATTATCCCATGTGATGCCGTGATTATGGCATTTGGCTTTAGACCAAGTCCTGCTGATTGGTTCGAGTCGCAGCAAGTGGCAATGGACAGTTCTGGTCGTGTGTTGGCTGCAGAAAAACAAACCTTTAAGTTCCAAACGCAAAACCCCAAAATTTTTGCAGGTGGTGATATGGTGCGTGGCTCTGATTTGGTCGTGACGGCTATTTGGGAAGGCCGCGAAGCAGCGGAAGGTATACTAGACTTTTTAGAGGTTTAGTGAGATTGATTCAAACTTAGCTATTCATCAGCAGGGTTTGAGCTTGAACGTCTTTTGTCTTTTGATAGACAGAAGGCGTTTTTTTTGATTAATACTTTGTAAATCGAGGCTCGACTGCTAGCATGTTTGTGCGTAACCTATGTGCGTTACCATTTATCTCGCTTATTAACCAAAAAGAGTAGCCTTGCGTGAAATCAACCCTTTACCAGCGTGTTACTGCTCCATTTACCGAGCCTTATGTTCGCTATCAGCATGCCGATGTCTTGCACGCCATTCGCTTAGGAACGGCTGTCATACTGGCGCTACTGGTCAATAAACTCACCAACCTGCCACATGGAGAGTGGACGACCATTACGGTTTTTATTATCTTGGGATTATTGCAGTATCAAGGCGCTATCTATACCAAAGCCAAAGAGCGTGTCTTGGGTACTCTATTAGGCATAGGTACGGCCCTTGGGGTGCTGTGGTTCATTCAAAATGCAGGTGCATGGCCATGGGTTGACTACGCGCTCATCGGTCTACTGAGTGGCATCATTGGCTATTTAGCCGTCAGAAAGCTCGGATATACAGGGCTGCTGACAGGTATCACTATGCTGATGATTGTCTCTGACTTGGGTCATAACAGCATCGGCCAAGATGGTATCTACCGCGCGCTAAATATTTTGTTGGG
>NZ_JBPYDE010000118.1:0-1137 GCF_051847555.1 Psychrobacter sp. 1Y4
TGCATTTTTCTCAGTTGCCCAAGCAAGTCCTTTTCTAAGTGCGCTAATTCGTCGCTCATTGTCTGCTTCCTGTTTGATATGGTTGTCAGCCACCAATTTATTACGTGCTTTGATGGCGCGGTTGGTGTCTCCTTTTTCGGTCGTGATGCCTCGGCGCTCCATTGCCGTCGCCTCAACGCCCATTTTAATGGTGGGCTGCTGATCAAGCCCCTGATCCTTATAACTGCGCGCATCCATCAATGGCAGATGATGCTGCGCCAACACTTTATTGGCGGTATCTACCCACATCTCCCGAACACGCTTAATCTCTTGCATCGATGACGGCAGATCATGCGCCTTACGTTTTTTGTTGGACCACTCAAACGGGGTCTTAAGCTTTGGATCAAACGCCAATGTCTTATTAGGCCCAATAGTGGGCGCTCGAGTGGTTACCATAATATGGGCATGGAAATTACGTGGGTCAGGATTTTCTTCTCCTTCACGTAATCGTTTCGAGCTCGGCTCAGCGTTCGGATCGAATGGAAGTTTCATTACAGGACGATGAATACATACATCAGCGATTACATCCATATCATCACAAATCTTTTGGGCAAAATCTATTGCTAGCTGATGGCGCTCACTTTCTGATAACTCGTAAGGCAGATTAATGAGCCATTCACGAGCCACACGGCTATCGGATCTTGTTTCTGCTGCTTCCGCAGTATTCCAAAGTGTCTCTCTATCTACACTCACACCTAGCGCCTTTAACGAAAACGGTAAAACGATATCGCTACTCATAACCCCAGACTTTTTACCATAATCATGGGTCTTACCATATTTGGTATCGTCAAGAATATCTCCAGCACGATAGGCTGCACAGGCCACTGCAGACTGCCCCGCTTTTCGAGAAATTGCTTTTGTCGCAATATGCACCATAGTCATAAGGATGAACCTGCTAATTTAGCTTTTTGCACACCACATTTTTTCGTGGTGTGCGGGGTTTGGGGTTCCCCCAACGAATAATGATTCATTTATTAGTATAGTAACGAAGTGGATATACTAATAAATGAGTCGTTACTTCGCCCTTAGTCAGGGAGACGCCACCATCAATCGCAAAAATAAAATATTCTAGGAGCTAGATACAGCTGTGTTAAAGCA
>NZ_JBPYDE010000119.1:0-1137 GCF_051847555.1 Psychrobacter sp. 1Y4
CGCGTATTAATCTAGAGGAATATCACAATTCGGAAAATTTACCAAAACAAGAGACAATAAATCCTTCGAATATAATTGCCGATATTGTAGAAGGATTGGCAGAGTACAAGCTGTCTGAGAGTAATACTGAATACATGACCATAGAAACGGCTGAAGTAACCACCGAGTGGCTCGTACAACGCTTGCAACCACAAGTGCGTTTATTAATCTGCGGCGCGGGCAATGATGTGATGCCACTGGTGACAATGGCAAAGCTACAAGACTGGCATGTCACGGTCATAGACAGCCGCACGCAATATGCGACTCGTATGCGTTTTCCTCAGGCAGACAACGTCATGTCATTATCTCTAGAGGATAGTGATACTCTGCTGAAGCTAAGTGAGAATGCAGCGGTCGCCCTTATGTCACATAGCCTGACTCAAGACCGCGCTCGCTTGGCGATATTGCTGGCACATGCGCAAAACTATAGATATTTAGGACAGTTGGGGCCACGTTATCGTACTGAACGCTTAATCAATGAAATCAGCGCCAACATTGCAAATCCTACTGTTTTGGATGTTGGTATCCGTAAATTGCATTATCCAATTGGTTACAAGCTGGGCGGGGATGGTCCAGAGGCACTCGCGCTTGGCATCATGGCCCAGATAAATGCAGTCATGCACGATCAAACGGTATCAGTAGAGGGTTCTCACAGTGAAATCTCGAATCTAGCAGCAAGCGGTGGTGATATGGACGCTGATATTGTGCCGAGTACCGTATGAATAGTATCGTCTTAGAAGAAAATGACAGCCAAGTACAAAATCATGCGGTCATCATATTGGCAAGTGGCCTCAGTCAGCGTCTTGGTCAACCTAAGCAGCTGCTCGTTAAGAATGGCGCGCCATTAATCGTGCGCATGATCCGATTGGCAGTAAGCACCAATCCGCAAGCCGTCATCGTCGTGATTCCTGATAAGCATCCTGCAATTGCTAGTGTAGTTACAGAGTTGGCTATGCTATATCCAATGGTTAAAGCGGTAGTAAATCCAAAACCTAAAACCGGTATGGCGGACAGTCTGCGTTTGGGTATTGAGGCCATCGCTGGTATTGACACCGCGTTAATTAAGCGCGTGCTTATCATGGGGGTTGATCACGTTCT
>NZ_JBPYDE010000120.1:0-1136 GCF_051847555.1 Psychrobacter sp. 1Y4
AGTCGCTTCTTAACGCCAGAAGAAGTTGCTAAATTTTAATTTCTAGTATTTGCATAAATATCATTTTTAAATTGCTCTCTTCTAAAAAACATCAGCAGCCACGACACCGTGTGCTGCTTTTTACTGTCAGCTATTTTTACCTATGATTCTCCTTCGCTATTCTTGCGGTCTGCTTGTGTTGCCTATCTCTTAAAGCTCAGTAGCAATTTTGCAAAACTGCGCTTTTATAACTTTGCAAAAAATTCCTTTATGCTAAAGTCTGTCTAATATTTTAATATACTCTTTTACATAATATAATTGTGATTAATAAGAGCTGGCTTCGTGAAGCGTTGCATTTACTAAAAACCAACTGGGACTGTTTCTGTGACATTATCTGTATTTAAATCTGCGAGCTTAATCAGCGTCATCCTATTAGCCACTACTGCTTGTGCGCAGCCAAGCTCAGCGGATACGACGAGCACCCAATTGAACCAAAACAATCAAAGCGCGCAGATGAGCAAAGTGGTGAGTGCAACGGTCGATAAGCGGTTGCGCCAAGTGCTGACCCAAGCCGGTATCAAAACGCAGATTACCTCCATTGCGCCGTCTAACTTACCCAATATGTATCAAGTGAGTTTGGCTGGGCAGCCGCCACTACATATCACTGAAGATGGTCGCTATGTTATCCAAGGTGAGTTACAGAAGAACCCAAGTAAGCGGGTAGTGACCAAAACGCCAGTACGCAGCACGAGTGCGCAGGTAGGCAAGCCAGTCAGTGCGGCAGTCAAATTGGCGATGCTTGCCAATATGAGCGCGCTCAAAAATATGAGTGCAAAAACGCCGTTTTTTTATACCGCAGTACCTGGGGTCATTTGGGGTGCAACGCTAGAAGGGGTGCCTTTTTTGCTATCAGACGATGCGCAGTACATCACCGATGGTGAGATATCAGTGATCGAAAACGGTCAGTTTATCGGACTCGATGAGAATTTTGAGCAGCGCAAAAATCAATCGGTGTTTGCGACATTGGATGAAAGCCAACTGATTACTTATCCAGCGACCAGTCCTGAGAGAGCGGTGATCTATGTGGCTGACGATGTCAACTGCCCGTATTGCCGCCGATTTCATCAGCAAATACCCATGCTCAATGCAAAAGGAGT
>NZ_JBPYDE010000121.1:0-1130 GCF_051847555.1 Psychrobacter sp. 1Y4
TGCTACGCTCTGTCGATAATATGTATCAGGTATCATGCCTAATCGACTCTAATGAAGAGCAGCTCAAATTTGCTGACCAGTTAAGCGATCAGTGTTATGAACTAGCCAAAAGGCGCAAGGCAGCTTTCGGCATAAGATAAGGTATCGTTACGTCCAACGATTATGTGATCAACAAGAGAGATATCTAATAAGTCACAGGCTTTTTTTAGCTCATAGGTCAATACATTGTCTGCTGTTGATGGTTTGGCATCGGTATGGGGATGGTTATGTGCGATAATAAGCTGGCTAGCCGCGTGGCTTAGAGCATGCCGGAGTACATGCTTGATACAGACAGAACACGATGAGATACCGCCGGTGAAAAGTATCTCAAAGTTCAAAAGGTTCAACGCATTGTCCAGACAGAGGACTGCAAACACTTCACGATGCTCACCGCGTAACTGGGTGCTGATATAATCTTTAACCACTTGCGAGCGCCCGAGCGCTTGCCCCGTTTTTAGCTTGCTATCCAGATAGCGTGTGCCCATCTCAAGCGATGCCAATATCTGAGCGTACTTGGCGGGGCCGATACCATGACAAGCAAGAACGGTTTGTTGCGGTGCGGCCAATAGCTCAGCTAGGCTGCCAAACTGATCAATCAAATGACGCGCCAGCTCAATCGCTGACTGTGACTGCGTACCTGTCCGCAAAAATATGGCCAGTATCTCGGCATCAGACAAATGAGCGGCACCGAATTTCAATAATTTTTCGCGTGGTCTGTCATCCTCATGCCAGTCTTTAATCGCCATTGCCACTCCTTAAGAATAAATTGCTACTTGTTATCTGAGGTAAATACGGAAAATTTTACCCAATTTATCTCATAGTTGTTACTATAAGCGCAATTTTATCTTTTCACTTTTTTATTGATGCCACGCTTATGTCCAATATTGTCCTTGCTATTACCGGCGGTATCGCCGCTTATAAATCTGCTATATTTGCCCGCTTGTTGATTAAGGCAGGCTTTGATGTGCGCGTCATTATGACGACAGGCGCACAAGCATTTATCACACCGCTGACTCTACAAGCGTTGACGGGTAACGAGGTGCATGTCTCATTGCTCGATGAGCAGGCAGAAGCGGGGATGGGGCACATTG
>NZ_JBPYDE010000122.1:0-1124 GCF_051847555.1 Psychrobacter sp. 1Y4
AATTTGTTTCAACAGGTTAACTGGGTTATCAATATGTAACTCACATATTCGTTACCGCCAGTCCGTCTGATGAGGGCGTATTATAGAGGGTTTAATTTTTGTGTCAACCTGTTTTATTAATGTTTTTAATCTTATTTTAGAAAAATATGAAAACGGTAATTTTTTCAATGGGTTATATATTTAATGATTTGAGATAATTGATAGGTAGTTGGAGATGCGCTCTGAACGATAGACCTGTTAGATATATTATCGGGTTTTACTGACTGCATAAGCTTCTCTATTTCTAACATCCATCTATAAAGAATTATCTTTTATATTACAACTTACCCACCCTCTCAAAGAACGCCTTATATGCAGCGACTTTCTTATCCAACGATAACGGATAGGCACGTGAGGTTGAAGGTAATCTATACAAGGTTAGGTCATTAACCTCAGTAGTTTGTTCAGCGTTTTGCCACTGATAAGGGTAATCCATCCTTTGATTGGTTTTTGGATGCTTTGATTTGGCAATTGGCTCGTCTAATAATCCGAGCAGTACTTCGGTTGCTTTGCCTCCTGTTGTGAATAAGGTCTCTACCTTTGGCACTTGCGGCAAGATACTGTCCAAATCAACTGGCGTCACCACGGTTAGGTTTTTATCCGAAGCATTGCCAGTCTCTCGAATAGCTTGCTTGACCGTTGGGCAAGAAGCGATGCCACGCTCGAACATAAAATCTCGAATACGCTTAGGGTCAAAGCGCTTCTCATCGCCGACTCTAAAGTAATCAGCGTCATCAAAAAACACTCGTCCATAGATACGCCACATATCATTATAAAAATTGGGATAGTGAAAACTCATTGCCCATTTATCGCTAGTCGGCGGAAATGTACCCATCATCATAATGGTGGCATTGGGTGGTAAAACAGGCGCAAAAGGATGATTTTCAATTTCTCCTGATGAACTCTCGACTGGTACTATCTCGTTATTGGCCTTGTTATTAGCGTCTTCTTGGGTGTTTGATGGTTTTATAGTCATGATATTCTTCATCAGAAAAGCGGTTTTTTTGTTATCATAGCAAGCCTAAACACTACTACACTTGTGATAATTTTATATAGTCAAACTCAGTCGATTCAAATAGTACGAC
>NZ_JBPYDE010000123.1:0-1121 GCF_051847555.1 Psychrobacter sp. 1Y4
TTACGACGTAAAAATGGCAATGTCCATGGCTCATCATAGCGTGCCAATTCTGGCTCACCTGTAGGCGTTAAATTTTTGCTTTGCATCCAATTTCGCAGTTCTTGTGTCTTCTTATCTACTTTATCACTTCCAGTAAATCCTGAGAACTTGATAACGCCGTAATTTTGAGCGGGTACTTCGATGATTTCGACCTCTGGGTTATTCGGTTTTGGTAACGTCTCCATCGTATATTTGCTGGGCATCGTGAATTGTACGCGCCACTTTCCATCATCTTGTTGCATATTGACTGGCGCGGTCATCGCGATTTTCTGTGACTCACTATCCCCTTTATTATCAGGCTGCATAGTGACAGGCGCTGTCATGCTAATTTTGCTACTACCACCAGTTGGTGCGGTATTATTACCAAAGATATAGTCCGCTAGGATTTTGAACCCTGCACGACTCGCCGCGCGTTGATCACCACTTACCCACGTTTGGGCGATTAACTGCTCATCATAACGACGTAACTCAAAGTCATCTGATTGTGCCAATAACGTATACTCCGGCTCTTCTGGATCAGCAGCCATTGCCCCTTTTGATATCAATAATATCCCGCCAACTAATAGTAGATAACCTGTCTTTTTCATATAATCTCTCCATTTTCTTAAAATATGCCCTGATGGTTCTAAATACGTCATCATTATTATGACTTTTACTTTACCAGCGCAACACAAGGGTTGTCTGTGTGTTTTGAAGCACTGTCTGTGTCTTTTGGTTATGACAATATTGCATTAATTAAAAAAACGCACTGACTGGCTATATTGACAGCCTGAATATCAATATCCAAAAAATCCCTAACAATGCTATAATTAGCGCCATTTTCATAGCTCATATATCGGTTAACATATGCAATTTGTCTTACATAAAACAGCCAGCGGTGCAACGCGTGCACGCCGCGGTACCGTTCATCTCAATCATGGCAACGTGCAAACGCCTGCTTTTATGCCTGTTGGTACTTATGGTACGGTCAAAGGTATGCTGCCACGTGATATCGAAGCCATTGGTGCTGATATCATTTTAGGCAACACTTTTCATCTCTGGTTACGCCCAGGCACGGAAGTGATCGACAAATTTGGCGGCTT
>NZ_JBPYDE010000124.1:0-1120 GCF_051847555.1 Psychrobacter sp. 1Y4
CCTATCCTATTGAGGATAAGAAACTCTTCGCGCAAATTTATCAAGACGGTCTGCAAAACTACCTTAAGGATAATGTACAAGCTTGGACGCTAGCAGGAGACGGTCGTTGGCAGCAGTTGAGTCCGGCGCAGAACGCTCTGCCGCATATTGCGCAAAACCATTTACTCAATGTCATCAATCACGTTGATGAATAAACACTAATCACGCTCTTCTATCCTGTAAAGGTTACAAACTGTCTTGTAACCTCACATTTATTCACATATTGATACGGCAGCACACTGGTGCAGCTCACAATATCTTACCTATAATTGATACCAGTTCCGGCGCGTTTTAATATGTTGTATCAAAAGCTTGATAATTTTTTTGTCCAAGAATGCTTGAACACATATTCATACAGCGCTACAGAACCTTTAAGGTAAATAAACAATAAAAACAAGGAATGCATTATGAGTACTACTGACAATGACACTTCAGATATCAAAAAAGCGGCTGAGCAAGCAGATGGTCAGGAAATCGAAAAGAATTTAGAAGACAAAAAGACAGCCGACACTCCTGAGACTCTTGATCCAGAAGAGCGTACCCCTTTCATTGACGACGAATTACGCACGGACAAGTAATAGCTGACCTAGCAGTTCTAGAAAGCTAAGTTCGAATATCCAGTCAGGCAGCAATAACAAATAAAAATGCAAGGGAGACGCTATGAGTATTCCAGAAAAGGCAGCCACTGAAAAAAAAGTAATTGTGGATGATCCGGCAGCAATTGCACCAGAAAATCCTGAGGGTAGCTATGAGGGGCGTAAGCACGAGCCACAGATAGATGGTCCTGAACAAGATTCACAAGAAACTGATGAGATATATGCTGATCCGCGCAAAGAAGAGAATTTACCTGCCGGCGGTAAAAATGTCTCAGACCTAAATGCTTATGATTTAAGTCAAGAAGACAATTAACCATTGATATCGTTAATACCCACGCTATGCTAATTTCTTAATGATATGAGTAATAATTGTAACAACGATAAGGACAAGATAATGGAAACCAGAGATCCCGCTTTAAGTAAAACTAAAGTAGAAGAAAATGATACTCGCGAAACCTCTTACGACTCGCAAACAGTCAACAACC
>NZ_JBPYDE010000125.1:0-1118 GCF_051847555.1 Psychrobacter sp. 1Y4
GTTTGGCTATAAACTATAGGTTTTTTTGAAAAACTTTAGAATTACGACCATTGTGATACTTCTCCAGACGTGCTGCTGGCAAGGCACTTGCCTCAACTTCCGCAAAGCCTTGCTCCACGAACCAATGCGCGGTACGAGTCGTCAAAACAAATAGCTTGTACAAACCATGGCTGCGCGCTTGCTGCTCTAAAAACGCGAGCAAATCAGCACCGCGGCTGCCACTACGATATTCAGGGCGTACGGCAACGCAAGCGATTTCTGCGGACTCTGCATCTAACGTATGTAGCGCTGCACAACCCAAAATCATACCATCACGTTCGATGACGCTATAGTTGTCGATTTCTTGCTCTAAGCGTTCACGTGAGCGGCTGACTAAGATACCTTGCTCTTCTAAAGGGGATAACAGCTCGATAAGGCCAACGACGTCATCGATATTGGCACGGCGAATTTCTTCGTAAGGATCATGGCTAATCAGCGTACCAGAACCGTCACGAGTGAATAATTCTTCTAATAGTGCACCGTTTTTGGCATAGGAGATGATATGCGTGCGATGGACACCTTGGCGGCAAGCCAAACTGGCACAATTCAAGAAATAATTGATTTCACAATTTAAATCACGGTCACGTAAGAAGCGATCCACTTCGTTAGGAATCATCTCGTGCAACAAACGATCACCATCATTGATACCTGCTTCTTCACCCAAGAATATCAGCTTATCAGCACCCAATTCTACCGCGGCGCTAAGCGCAACGTCTTCAGCGAGCAAATTGAATACTTCACCCGTCGCAGAGTAGCCCATAGAGCCTAAAATCACGATATGGTCATGCAGTAGATTGTTTTTGATGGCCTCAACGTCAATAGAGCGCACTTCGCCCGTCATTTGATAATCAATGCCTTCACGAATGCCATAAGGGCGCGCCGTGACAAAGTTACCTGAGATGGCATCAATACGTGAGCCATACATTGGGGAATTGGCCAATCCCATCGATAGCTGTGCTTCGATCTGTAAGCGAATCGCGCCAACCGCTTGTAGGATAGCGGGCATTGCGGCACGCGGCGTGATGCGAATGTCTTGATGCAGCGGAGATTCAATATCATCGTCTTTTAAGTTTTTTTCG
>NZ_JBPYDE010000126.1:0-1117 GCF_051847555.1 Psychrobacter sp. 1Y4
GGCCTGTGATGGATGCGATGAGTGGTCATCAATCGCAGGTGGTATTGGCCGATTAGTTTGACTGTGTGCGGCTAACAAGAATGTATGAAAATAAGCCTGATATTACACGGCTGATAATAAGAGATTAAGTAATGGCAGATTATTTTAACTGGATTAAAGCTGCAAAAATCATCTCGATGGTCTGCTGGTTTGCGGCAATATTTTATTTGCCGCGTCTGTTTGTCTATCATGCGATGAGTGACGATAGCATCAGCCAAGAGCGCTTTACTATTATGGAGCGCAAGCTGTATCGCGGTATTATGACGCCATCGATGATAGCGACATGGATATTCGGTCTATGGATGTTAGGACTGGGCTGGGATGTTTACAAAACCCAAGGCTGGCTACACGTCAAGCTATTATTGGTCGTACTGCTATCAGGCTATCATGGCGCTTGCGGCTTTTATCGCAAAAAGCTGATTGATAACCCTCATTATAAATCCCATAAGTTTTGGCGCTGGTTTAATGAAGTACCTGTTTTTGCCTTGGTGATTATCGTCATTTTAGTGGTCGTTAAACCATTCTAAAATCTAGTCGAAGTGCTTATGACTGATGACCTACCAATAAAAAGCTCCGCCACTTCCATAAGTGACGGACGATTTTTTATTTGTTTTTTGGACTTTCTACCAAATACTATAGATCAAACACTAGGGCGCATGATTTGATAGACATTGCTCAAGTCATAAACACGATAACGCGCTGGCTCACGGCGATTTTCACCAGCATAGCTTAATATCAATGCTTGCTTAGCACGCTCATCGACCCAACCGACGAACAGTCCACTGTGCTCAATGCCATTGTAGCCATGATTGATATAATAAAGCCAGTCACCTGCCTCAATTTCACTGCTACTGGCATAAGGACCTTGCGCATACGTGCCTTTATGTATGGTATTGCGCGAAACTCCCGCTCGATTAAACACCGCATTCAAATAATCCCAGCAGCCGCCTTTGATAATCGTCCGCTCGTTCAGTGCCATTTTACGTGCCATGCTGACCACTTCGCGGGCAGCCATACTGCTTTGCGTCTCCGCACTACTCAGTAGCGGTAAATACTCGCTATCGACATTGTCGTAACT
>NZ_JBPYDE010000127.1:0-1114 GCF_051847555.1 Psychrobacter sp. 1Y4
ATGTCTGATAGGTATTTAGACAATATTTCTTACAATTTTTGATATTTATAAGGTTGCTCTACAACAGCCCATAATCGATGACTAAAGTCTCTAGGAGCCATTAGCTATAACAGATGTACCAATATTTTGAACGCTTGATAGACACCAATTTTAAACCTTACCGTTATCGCGGTATAGCTACAAAAATATGTTACATTATACCGCGACCTTACGGCTATGATGAGGCGCAGGCCTGCGATTCGGCGGTACTGCTATATAGTAATAAGATACAACCATCAGCCTCAGTATGACTAAGATCGATCATATACTTGTTTGATAGATCAGCATGGATATGGCTAATTTTGTGTTAAACACGATCAATCTATCATCACCTTAATATGAACACGATGCGATGTCAGTGTCATTTTTATCATAGTAATCTGACGATATGATGATTTTTCACCTATAAAAACCCACATATAAAAACCAATCTAAGGATAGAGTATGAGCGCCAGCCTAACGACCACTTTTGATGATAAGAACTCTGAAACATCAACCCTGACTAGCCCAACTTTGGTTTTAAACTGCGGCTCGTCTTCCATCAAATACGCGTTGATTAGCGATGACAACTCTACTCGTATCACCGGTCTTGCCGAAAACCTAGGTCTCGATACTGCCCGTATTAAACACACGACCCTAAACGGTGAAAAACTTGAAATCTCTATCCCTGGTGGTCGCCATAAGCTGGCACTACAAAAAATCCTTGAGCTACTAGAGCAGTACCACTTCATCGCCGTCGGTCATCGTGTGGTACATGGTGGTCGCGAATATTCTAAAGCTGTTCGCGTTGACGAGCATGCATTAGCAGAAGTGAAGCGCCTCAAGATACTAGCTCCGCTACACAACCCTGCAAACGCCCTAGGTATCGAAGCGGTTCAGGCGATCTATCCTGATATGCCACAAGTGGTGGTGTTTGACACCGCTTTTCACCAAACCATGCCGCCCGTTGCTTTTCGCTATGCGTTGCCAAAATACCTATACGAAGAGCATAAAATTCGTCGCTATGGTTTTCATGGTACGTCTCACGCCTATGTCTCAGAACGTGCCAGCCAAATCACCGAGGCAAAAGGCCCAC
>NZ_JBPYDE010000128.1:0-1111 GCF_051847555.1 Psychrobacter sp. 1Y4
CGTTGTTTCAACAACAGATTGAAGCGGTTAATGGTGAAGGCGATTGCCTGCTTGCGCCCACGCTAGATGGTGACATGCAAATCATCGATGTGGGGCCACAGCAGTATACGCTTAGTGATGGTGCTTTTGTCGCCGCGCAAACTGGCGTTGATATCAGAGCCAATATTCAGCGTAATTTAGGCGGCGCGGTATTCGGTGATACTGGTGGCTTTATGGTCATGCAGACTCAAGGAAAAGGTCAGGTTGTGGTATCTGGTTTTGGCTCATTGTTTGAGATTGAGGTCACACCAGACAAAGATGTCATCATTGATAATGGTCATGTGGTTTGCTGGGATTCCAACCTCGATTATAAACTGTCCGTCTCGACCAGTAAGAAAAAAGGCATCATGAGCAATATCATCAACTCCGTCACTAGTGGCGAAGGTATGGTTCTGAACTTCTCAGGAAGCGGTAAAGTCATTATTTGCTCGCGCAATCGTGACAGCTATCAAGGTTGGCTGCAAAGTGTCTTAGGAACGAGCTCAGGCGGTCGCGGCGGCGGCGGCGGTGGTTTTTTAGATAATATCTTATAGCGTCTTTTAGAACTATGTTTAAGCAGTTTTACTCACAATTACCATAAGGATACTCACATGGCAGTTAGTCTACAAAAAGGGCAGAAAATCTCCCTAAGCAAAGAAGCAGGCGGCGAGCTGACTCAAGTTAAATTGGGTCTAGGTTGGGATGTCGCTCAAGGTCCACAAGATAAAAAAGGTGGCTTTTTAGGTAAATTATTCGGCGGTGGTAGCGGCGGCGATTCTATCGATTTGGATGCTTCATGCATCATGTTTGACGCAAACAAACAAGCGGTCGATGCTATCTGGTTCAGTCAGCTCAAGTCAAAAGATGGCAGTATCGTTCATACTGGCGACAACCGTACTGGCGACGGCGACGGCGACGATGAAGTCATCAACGTTGATCTCTCAAAAGTCCCTGCCAATGTGACTTCGCTAGTATTTACGGTCAATAGCTTTACCGGTCAGACATTTGAGACGGTCGAAAACGCGTTTTGCCGTATCGTTAATGCCAATAACAACAGTGAAGTAGCTCGCTACAACTTATCCGCCCAAGGTGG
>NZ_JBPYDE010000129.1:0-1110 GCF_051847555.1 Psychrobacter sp. 1Y4
ATGGCAAAACGATGGGGGTGCAGTATGAGCGTGATAAATGGTGTAGCTAAAAAGTTTGACGGCACAGCGATTGATTATGTCTCAATATTTAACTGGACTGACGGCAAGTGCATTGGACAGGCAACGCCTGATGCAGCAGGTAATTGGCGTTACTACTATCACGCGGATGCTCAAGTTGGCATTACATATGTAGCAGATGGGTGTGAGCCAATCACGCATGGCGCGTACACTGTCGAGCGCAACAATGATCTAAACCCTGCTTGGGTGAAGCTGGATAGTCCGTTTAATACAAATATAACTGACAAAACAGGCAAGGTTTGGACAGTGTATGGTGATGCCAATGTGAGTAATGGTGCGTTACAGCTGGATGGTAATGCTGATTATCTCGCTATCCCTTACAGTCCTGACTATCATTTTGTTAATAGCGAAGATATTACTATTCGATTTATAGCTAACATTAAAACTTTCAGTTCGGATAGACGCTCTTTGCTAACTTCTCGAAAAGACGATTCTACATATAGTGATGTGACAAATTGGGCCATCTGGGCTGATGTAAATGCAATTAGATTTGCAATTTGGACGGGCACCGGGGGTATCTTTTTTGAGAAAATTTGGGATACAGCTTATGTGTTTAATAACGATTTTGAGTTGTCACTAGAGCGTAAAGATATGGTATGGAAGTTATATATCAACGGTAGCCAGATTGGTAGTCCTGTAACACAAACTGGTAATTATATATTAGCGCCTGACTCAGTGTTAGTTGTAGGTTCGGATAGACTTAATAAAGCTAACGGCTCCGGTAACGTGACAAGGGACCTCAAAGGCTCAGTAAGCAATTTACAAATAATTAGAGGTGCAGCGCTAGGTGGTGGCGGTTCGACAACACCGCTAATATCTCAATTCTAGAGGTTTTGCTATGAGCTACACACCACCAGACTTGGTGCTTGATGTCGTACTTAGTCAACAAACAAGCGTACCACCTGATTTATCTCTTGATGTTGTGCTATGTGAACCACAAAGTACCGAGAATGACGCATTTATTACCATCAATGCGTCTATCAATGTTGATGCGTCTGCTGATTTAACAGTCGGCAACGCGCCATCGGTTGA
>NZ_JBPYDE010000130.1:0-1109 GCF_051847555.1 Psychrobacter sp. 1Y4
GACTAGACGAATTCGTCTTAAGCTAAAGGGTAATTCTATTGTATATCAAGTTCATAAGTTTATTCAATTTTATGTTCTTATTCTTCGTAATGAATGGTGGAGACACTATTAGCCTTATTCTTTAACATTAGGCTAGTAACAGTCTTGCCTTTTACAATCAATTTTCATATTATTGTAATTACGTTTGATACTCTACTAAAAATAGCCACAAAAAAGCCCACGCTATCGTGGGCTTTTTTTATGGCTAACAGCGCTACTTAAAGAAAAATTATTCCCACTCAATCGTCGCAGGTGGCTTGCTCGACACATCATAAGTCACACGTGACACATCAGCTATTTCGTTCATGATGCGGTTCGATACCGTCTCGATCAAATCATACGGCAGATGCGCAAAGCGCGCCGTCATAAAGTCTACGGTCTCAACGGCACGCAGCGCAATCACCCAAGCATAGCGGCGACCGTCACCGACCACGCCGACTGATTTGATCGGTTGGAATACGGCAAAGGCTTGCGCCGTTTTGTCATACCAGCCTGAACGCTCAAGCTCTTGCATAAAGATAGCATCAGCCAAACGCAAGACATCGGCGTATTCTTTTTTCACTTCGCCTAGTATACGCACGCCCAAACCTGGACCTGGGAACGGATGACGATAGATCATTTTTGCTGGTAAGCCTAAAGTAATACCAAGCTTGCGCACTTCATCTTTGAACAAATCACGTAACGGCTCAATCAGTTTGAATGCCAAGTCATCTGGCAAGCCGCCGACGTTGTGGTGGCTCTTAATCACGTGGGCTTTGCCTTGATGTGATTTGGCAGATTCGATGACGTCTGGGTAAATCGTACCCTGTGCCAAAAACTCAACGACTTTACCATCGCTCTGCTCACTCACTTGACGCGCGCTATCAGCGAATACGTCAATGAACGTTTTGCCGATAATTTTGCGTTTTTTCTCTGGATCAGACTCGCCTGCTAGCGCATCTAAGAACAAGTCCTCAGCATCGACGCGGATGACTTTGACGCCCATGTTTTCTGCAAAAACTTGCATGACCTGATCGCCTTCATGCAGACGCAAGAGACCGTTATCTACAAATACACAGGTCAACTGATCG
>NZ_JBPYDE010000131.1:0-1102 GCF_051847555.1 Psychrobacter sp. 1Y4
CACACGGTCGCGCAGCTTGGCATCAATGAGTTATTGGTCAATAGCGCCAAAGAAGGTCGGCGTGTGGTTCGCTTAAAAGGTGGCGATCCGTTTATCTTTGGTCGCGGCGGTGAGGAGATTGAAAGCCTGCGCGCTCATGGCATACCGTATCAGGTCGTACCAGGGATCACCGCGGCCAATGCCGCTGCGAGCTATGCTGGCATACCCTTAACTCACCGTGACCACTCACAATCCGTACGTTTTGTGACAGGATTCTTGAAAGCAGGCGCACCCAACAGTAACTTCAAAAATTTCTTGAACACCGATGAGACGGTGGTATTTTATATGGGCTTGCATTCGCTAGCGCGCTTGACTGAAGGCTTGGTTGACGCTGGTCGTAGTGCTGATACGCCCATTGCTATTGTCTCTAATGCCAGTATGCCCAATCAGCAAGTATTGACTGGTACGCTTGCAACGATTGTTGCCAAACAAGAGGACGCCGAGTTGCCGACGCCTGCTCTACTTATCATGGGCGACGTGGTCAGCCTGCATCATGATTTGGCTTGGTATAATCAGCAAAATCAAAACAATGCTCCTTCAGATGAGAACTGGCTGCGTGAGGGTACGACAAGTGAAGCAGTAAAACAACCGATAGATCAACAAGCTCATGCGCTATCGATGATAGCAAATCTTGCGACAAATTCAGGAGATGATCTAGAGCAGCTCATCGTCGATTAATCTTCTGTGTTTTATTATTACCTGTAACGCAAAGCGACCCTGCCAATAGATGATTGGCAGGGTTTTCTTTTGGCAACAGAGAAAATTCCAACGATTCTTGCTAGAATGAAAGCCACCTAACCCCTGTTCTGACGTTTAATAATAAGCCAAACTATGCCCCTATCTACTGCTTCTAAATATACCTCTACTAAACCTTTAAAAATATTGCACACCTCCGATTGGCACTTGGGACGCAGGCTTTATGGTCGTCTGCGTTATGAAGAGTTTGAGGCATTTTTGCAGTGGTTAGAGGACACCATTAGCACACAGCAAGTAGTTATATTGATTGTCGCAGGTGATATCTTTGATACCATGACGCCCAGCAATAAAGCCCAAGCGCTGTATT
>NZ_JBPYDE010000132.1:0-1102 GCF_051847555.1 Psychrobacter sp. 1Y4
CTAATGGATAGCTATTAAAACTATTTTTCATACGCGTCAATGCTTCAATCAACGAAGCACTACCCAAAGCCATCCCAACACGTAAACCAGCAAGTGACCGTGATTTTGAAAAGGTCTGCGTCACGATAACGTTGTCACACTCATTGATCAAGCTGACCGCTGAGACTTGCGCGTCTGTACTGTCTGTATCAGCCTGAGCAAAATCAATATATGCCTCGTCAATTACAATCACGGCATTAGAATGCTCGCTTGCTAGTTTACGGATATCAGAAAGTGATAGGAGCAAACCTGTTGGCGCATTTGGATTGGCAATGATGATACCGCTACAAGGCTGACGATAAGCATCAGGATCGATACTAAAATCGTCTTCTAGTGGGATTTTGACGAGATGTACGCCAAAAGTCTGCGCATAGACAGGATAAAAGCTATAGCCAATATCGGGTGATAAAAGCGGACGCTCTTTTAGGAAGAAACTTGCAAATATAAGCGCCAATACTTCATCTGAGCCATTACCGACAAACACTTGGCTGACATCAAGGTCATATGCTTGTGCCAGTGCAGCACGCAGATCATTGGACTCAGGTGCTGGATATAAACGCAGCTCTTGCGCTTGCTGAGTGAGCACCTTAGCGATTGCCTCCCCTACTTTTGGTGAGGGCGGAAATGGGTTTTCATTGGTGTTCAGTTTGCATAAATTGTCGTGCTGTGGCTGCTCACCCGGCACATAAGGTGACAAGTTGCGTGCTTTAGATGACCAAAGTCTGGTATCTATCTTTAACTCACTCATAAATTATCCTACTAATTAGCCATACAGACTATTAAAAATATCTATCAAAAGTAAAAACGAAGACGCTCAAAATATCTTACTGATAACGATAACGGGCTGAGCGCGCATGGGCTTCTAGGTCCTCACGTTGCGCTAAAATATCTGCCGTCTCAGCCAATGGCTTGCTGCCGGATTCACTGCAATAAATAATTGATGATTTCTTCTGAAAGTCATAAACACCTAAAGGTGAAGAAAAGCGCGCAGTACCGGATGTTGGTAGCACATGGTTCGGTCCTGCACAGTAATCCCCAATAGCCTCAGGTGTATGACGACCCA
>NZ_JBPYDE010000133.1:0-1102 GCF_051847555.1 Psychrobacter sp. 1Y4
CAAATTTAATGTTACAAGCTACTATCTTTTTGGGAGCAGCACTGCTCTTTGTTCCCCTTGGTAAACGCTTCGGTATTGCAACGGTCCTAGGCTACCTCATCACAGGGCTTATATTGGGTCCAAGCGGTTTGGATGTGGCGGGTGATGCTGAAAGTCTGCTGCACTTTTCAGAGTTTGGCGTGGTCATGCTGCTGTTCATTATTGGTCTTGAGCTACAGCCCTCACGGCTTTGGGCGCTGCGCCGCTCTATATTCGTTCTTGGCGGTCTACAGGTTGGGCTGACTGGTACGCTATTGATGGGGCTATTGCACCATTTTTTCGCCTTACAGCTAGATACCGCTTTTATCGTTGGCTTTGGTTTGGCACTCTCCTCGACCGCTTTTGTACTGCAGATATTGACCGAAAAACAGCAGCTTTCAAGCACACATGGCCGCGAAGCTTTTACTATCTTACTATTCCAAGACATTGCGGTTATTCCTTTATTAGCGGTCATTCCGTTCTTGTCAGGAGTTCGTGAGCAAAGCTACGATTTACTGTACTTCGGGAAAGTATTTGCCGTCTTTGCCGGTCTAATTTTTGCCAGTCGTTATGTGGTTCGACCCTTCTTTAAGTTTGTGGCCTCAAGCGGTGCTTCAGAATTACTGACGGCGGTCGCGTTGTTTATCGTTATGGGCGTGTCTATTTTGATGGGTCAAATTGGTCTATCAATGGCACTAGGTGCATTTTTGACAGGCGTGTTATTAGCCGACTCTGAATATCGACACGAGCTAGAGGCCAGTATCGAGCCGTTTAAAGGATTACTATTAGGTCTATTTTTCATGTCAGTTGGCATGCTCACTGACGTCAAACTCATTTTGGCCAAGCCGATATTTATCATTGGCTGTGCCCTCGCCTTAATGTTTATCAAGTTTGCAGTGATTGCAGCCATTGCCAAAGTATCAGGCAACCGCTGGCCAACCAGTATCAGATTGGGTGTGACCTTGGCGCAAGGCGGTGAATTTGCCTTTGTTCTGTTCAGTGTCGCCACCGCCCAAAATGTCTTACGTCCTGAGCTTGCCAATACGCTGAACCTTGTCGTTACGATCTCAATGGCACTGACACC
>NZ_JBPYDE010000134.1:0-1094 GCF_051847555.1 Psychrobacter sp. 1Y4
TAATAAAGAAGCTACTGCTCAAAATACAGGCGTTGAAGGCAGAAATATTGATAGCAATAACCAAACGCAATCTGACTCTCTGGCTAATTATAGAGAACAGGATTCGCTACTAGATGACAATAGTCATGCTACTGGTGGAAGTAATCCACACTATCATGGGTAATAGGTTATGTTTATTGAAAGCCACAAAGCTGCGCTATCAAGTTTTGACGCAGATATAGAGCCGTATATGGTCGATGGTGTAGTGGCAGATAGTGAAGGCGCTTTATCTGTGATGCTACCACTTGCAAGAAATACGATAGCCATTAAATTTGCAGAAAATGATCATAGCGTTGCGGAAATGGTAGCTCGTGCATTTACTTTGTTTGAAAACTTCTGCACAAGCGATCAAGCATACGCTTTTTACAATGAGATGACGGAAAATCCAAAATTATATGATCGTGTGATGCAGTTCGTTACTCTGATGCTAATAGCTGATGAGCCATTAGGAACCCTTACCATAAGTAAGGCAGTGGATAAAAAACATGCAAAGCTTTTGAGTGATGTTGAGCCTTTCCTAAAAAGTGTGTAACTGCTTATAATCCACTAACAGGAGAATAAGCAATGACTAACCAATCTGACATCAAGAAACTGGCTGAGCAAATGGCCAGCAGCATGAAAAGCTTCGATGACATCAAAGACTTTCAAAAGCAGCTCATGCAGTCCTTCATCGACACTGCCCTAGAAGCAGAAATGGAAGAGCATCTCGGCTACCCCAAGCATGAAAAGGCAGACAGGCCTAATAAGCGCAATGGGCACACTAAAAAGAGAGTCCGTAGCGACACAGGCGAGCTTGAGATCTCCACCCCCAGAGACCGCGACAGTAGCTTTGATCCTGTACTTGTCAGTAAGCATCAAACCCGTATTTCAGGTCTTGATGACAAAATCATATTTCACTACAGGCATAGCCTTCCGTCTTGCGCTTCGGGCAAGTGTCTCCCAGACACTTGCTGATCCTCGCTCATACGCCAAAGGTCAAACCACTACTGAGATTGTCGAAACCATCAAGGACATCTACGACGTCGACATCTCAAGCAGCTTGGTTTCCAGAGTCA
>NZ_JBPYDE010000135.1:0-1091 GCF_051847555.1 Psychrobacter sp. 1Y4
GCGATCTCCAATAGCGAACGCATCGCTAGTACTACTAATCACTGTACCTGATACGTCAAATCCTAAAATGGCAGGCTGGTCGTTGTCGAATTTTTGTTTTTGGATATTTTCTGCGCCCCAGCCTTTGCCTTGGCGGGTCTTATAATCGACAGGGTTGATACCGGCGTAGGCAACTTTGACCAATACCTGATCGTCCTGTAATTCAGGGATATCGACACCATCCTGATATATCATTACTTCTGGTTCGCCGAATTCACGTATTAGTGCAGCGTGCTGGGTATTGGGGCGTTGAGGTTGCTGATTGTTGTCATTAGTAGATGGCGTTGCCATTGCAGAATATCCTTATATTTTGTTTATTAGGGCATGGTTACTATTTATCTTACGTTAGATGACTATTTCATAAGGGGCGATTTTAGTCGATAGTATTTTTGCTAAAATTTTTTTTAGTCTCGATATATTATCAAGGCAGTGCATCCGAGCAAATCATCACAAAGTATTAAGAAAGTATTAAGGCAGCATCAGTTCTGCACTAATCGGCAAATGATCTGACAGTGATGACCACGGCTTCCCACTATGTACCCATGCGTCTTTGACGACTAAATTGCGCAGATAGATACGATCTAAACTGAGCACTGGCAGTTTTGCTGGAAACGTCGGTAGCAATTTGCCATGACAGTGTTTAAATGCTTCTACCATACCAAGCTCGGTAGCCAGTTTGTCGCAAGACATTTTTTTCCAATCGTTAAAATCGCCTGCCAAGATGAGCGGTTGATCAGGTACAATCTCATTTTTCACATAATCGCTGATGGCCTGATATTGCTTGATACGATCGCGCTCAAATAAATTCAGATGCGCACATAGCACCACGACAGGACGATCCCAACCGATAGGCTGCACTTCACAGTGCAAGACACCGCGCTGCTCAAGCCTATTGACGGTAATATTGACATTGTGTTTTGGGTCTAACGGGAATCGGCTTAATACGGCATTGCCGTGATGACCATTCTCATATTCTGAATTTTTGCCATAGCTATTTTCTAGATCTAAAAACTCGCCAAACCACTCATGCTGTGATTGATCAGGGTACTCAT
>NZ_JBPYDE010000136.1:0-1091 GCF_051847555.1 Psychrobacter sp. 1Y4
GATAGCAGTAAGCCCAGGCGATCCGCTACAAGCAAAGATCAATCAATCCTTAGCCGATATTAAAGCCAAGGGTACTTACGATAAAATCAATCAAAAGTATTTTGCGGTGCCAGCATCTGCAACGAGTACAGCCAGTGCTGATGCGCCTGAGCAACCAGTAGTAGAGGCAGCAAGTCAGTAATCACTATGAGACAAACGTACTGTTTTTATAATGAGAGTTCGATGCGTACGTTTTGACAATGCGGTTTTGACGAACAGGTCTCAAGCAGCAGTTTTATAACGAAAAGGATATTGCCATCATGGTGATGTCCTTTTTTATTATTCCATAACCGTATCGTACGGTCATGGCATAGTCATCTCTATTCACCATTCGCTTTACTCAAATTTAGTCAGTTCGTTTCAAGCGTATTTGCCTAAGTGTCTGTTTAAGTACGGCTTAGACACAGCTTTTACGCGTCAGGATTAACATCACGGCGAGCGAATATGATAAAATCAGCGCTCATTTCTACTGTGTCAATTATCGCAGCGCCAACCGTATTCCTTTGACGTCATTTTTTGGCGCCGATCATCCTTATTGATTTGGTATAAAATACGGTACATCGCCGCGTTCAGCTATTGATGCTGATTCTTTTAACTCATATTTTGCAAATTGCTAATATAAAGAGACTGAGTGGATAATCGTGTTTGACTTACAAGGATTTGGCGCGCTTTTATTAAGCGGCGCTACCGTCACTATACAGCTTGCCATGACCAGTTTAATCATTGGTCTGGCCTTAGGCTTGCTCGGCGCAACCGCAAAGATGTCCAATATCTGGTTGCTGCGTAAGCTTGCGACTGTCTATACTGCGACGATGCGCGGTATTCCTGAGCTGCTATTGGTGCTATTCATTTATTATGGCGGCTCGATCTTATTGATGAGCATCCTCAAAAAGTTCGGCTACAACGACTATGTCGAGATTAGCGCTTTTTGGGGCGGTGTCATGGCGCTGTCTATCGCTTTTGGGGCGTATGCGACTGAGATTTTTCGCATGTCGATTCAAGAGATTCCGATAGGGCAACGAGAAGCGTCGCAAGCGATTGGTATGCGTCCT
>NZ_JBPYDE010000137.1:0-1091 GCF_051847555.1 Psychrobacter sp. 1Y4
GACCTTTACGTACGCCACTGAAGCAGTCCAGCTTACAGAAGATGGCTTCAGGATTTAAGGCTTTTAGGCCTTCAGCATCTAATCCCATTTTCTTAATCTGTGTATCGGTGGCATTCCAGACGATCACATCAACCGACTTGACCAATTTTTCAAACAGCTCGCGGCCTTCGCCTTTGCCAATATCAGCAAGGATAGAGCGTTTGCCCGTCATTTGAGAAAGACCATAAATAACAGTGTTCCAGCTGTCGTACAGTGGAGTGGCAGAATCAAGTTTGATGACCTCTGCGCCAAAACGTGCCAAGTAAGCGGCGGAGTGCGGCCCTGCAATCACATTACAAAGATCAAGGACGCGAACGCCGTCTAACCAACCACGTTTTTCACTGCTCTCATTAACTGAAGGCAATTTGGTTCTAAAGTTCTGGAACTTTGCTAAGGCCTCATCAAAGGTACTCGGCTTAGGCGGCTTGGGTTCTAACATAAGCTCACCACATTCTTCTAGCCACACAATCGGACCTGGCTGAATCATCTTGCCATAAGTAGGGTCATCGACCTCGATCATCAAACCTGCCGTTTCTGCATGATCATCACGGATCCACTCTTGTAGCCAACGCTGCGGCGCGCCAGGGATACCACGTTTACCAAAGATTTTTTGCCATTCTTTAGAGGTGCGTAGTAAAAAGGCGTCTTTCATTTTTGCAGCGATATGATCTGCCCAGTACTTTGGCATGGGGTAAACACCAAGAGAGGTGTCGGAGGTCCACTCACTAGAGGGTAGATACGTGTCATCTTCCTCCGTCAGTCCTTCTGCCACCAATTCATCGTACAATCCAAGCACTTCTAAGCAGCGCTTGGCATGATACTTGTGGCTTGGGCATACCACATAAAACATACGACCATCTTTACATATATAGCTGCGGTAAAAAGGATCGAGCAGTTCTTGCAGCTCTTCATAGTTCATATTCATTGGGATGCCTTCAACGCGGCGGCGTTGAATTTCAACTTCGCGCTGAGTTAAATAACGCTCAGGCATGTCTTCAACTTCTATTGAGTTGTAGCAGAGTCCTTCCATAACCGCAGCGGCAAGCGGCACT
>NZ_JBPYDE010000138.1:0-1090 GCF_051847555.1 Psychrobacter sp. 1Y4
GTATCAAAGTAAACAATATGTTCGCGGGGATGCATCACTGAGGTGACTGTCCGCTCTTGCATATCAAAGATATTTTCTATCAGATGATGCTCTTGTTTTTTTATCACACCCGCTTCAGCACCCGCATCCATGACGGCATAGATATCCTCTGGTGTCATATCGTCTTGGCGTATGGTTGAGATACCAAAAAACTTAAAGAGGATATTTGCAGCACCATCGAACACCCATATGATCGGCTTTAATACAAAAATTAATAGCATCATAGGGCGTACCAGTCGCACCGCTATCATCTCAGCATTCGACATCGCCAAACGTCGGGGCATGAGATCGGCAAGTAGCGAAAACAAGCTGGTGATGAGTACAAATGATATGACCGATGCGATCGCTTCACTATTGAATAACTGCTCTAGATAAGGACTGATGGCTGATTCACCCACGGCACCAGCCGAAATAGCAACCGCATTTAGTACTATTTGTACCACGGTGATAAAACTACCGGGATGCTCCTGCATATTGAGGACATCAAGTGCGCGAACATCGCCTTCTTTTGCCATGATTTGAAGTTTGATTTTACGCCCTGCGGCAATGGCAATTTCAGCGGCAGAGACAAAGGTACTCAAGGCAAGTAGAAGGAGAAGAAAAACACTAGCAGTTAGCAAGCTCATGACATACTCGAAAAAGAAGTAAAGGTAATTAAGTCAAAAATATTGGGTAGGTTTATGTGGAAAAAATAGGAATATCTATAAATTGTTTGGTGAATAAAAACCAAAAAAGCTGGGCAAGCACCCAGCTAATAGGAAAAATTCGACGTTTTGTCAAACGATCTGACTTGCACCTTTCAACTCATAAATTCATAAGTCATACAAGCTGAAAGGCAAGTGCGATTTAGCCTTTAATTGACCACTTATTGACCAATGGATAGCGGCGTTCACGTCCAAAAGCTTTGTGGCTGATCTTTGTACCGATTGGCGATTGCAAGCGTTTATATTCGCTATTGTCTACCATCTTGATGACTTTTGCGACCATCTCAGCATCAAAGCCTTTATCGATAATTTCCTGATAGCCCATGTCTTCATCGATATAAGACATC
>NZ_JBPYDE010000139.1:0-1085 GCF_051847555.1 Psychrobacter sp. 1Y4
TGAAGTGCTTTAATTAAACATAAAAAAGACCCTCAATTGAGGGTCTTTTTTTATACTGGATTTTTTATAGTAATAAGCTGTGTTTACATTTTGCGACTAACAAACGCCACAATAAATAAAATCACAGCGACTGCTAAGAAGATGTATGCCAGATTAGCAGACAATCCTGCGACGCCGCCAAATCCTAATAAACTTGCTAACAGTGCGATTACTGCAAAAATAATAGCCCAACGAAACATAATATTCTCCTCAAATAATTGTTAAAAATCAGATAGTAAACTTTATATAGTATTGATTTAACTTTTTGTTTTTCTAATACCAGTCATATCTGCTTACAAACATAGATTAGCAATATTTCTCTTTAAAGAACGTGCATTTTAGTAATGATGTCAGTAGATTATGTAAAGTTTGTAGCAAGTGTTAATACCTTTTATTTTTTCTTGTCTCTATAAACATATTATTTAGGATGATGAGTACCTTATTTGGTAAATTATTGATTGCCTTATAGTTGTATATAAATGACATTAAAAATTTCTGAAAAAGAGATTTGGCAATGAAAACTATAGCGACCCCATAAACTTCTAACTTATTTAGACCACTTGGTTTATAGTTTCCACTTGGTTTATAGTTCAAAGTCACATTATCATCCAATCTATTAAGGACAATACTTATGAGTACCAAGACGGATACCGCAAAACCTACGCAACAAGATAGTAGCGACAACCGCCCTTATGCTGTCATTTTATATGGTGCAACAAGCTTTGTCGGACAAATCACCGCTCACTATTTAACCAATTTTTTATCTAATGCTAAAAATAAAGACGGCTCTAACGTCACTTGGGCAATTGCAGGGCGCGATGAAGAAAAACTCAATGAGCTACAGTCGAAACTTGAGAGCAAAGTAGATATTATCATTGCCAATAGTAAAGACTCTGCCAGCCTTGATGAGATGACCAAACAGACACAAGTCATCATCTCAACCGTCGGCCCTTACCTTAAATACGGCGAGCCTTTGATAAAATCTTGCGCCGAAAACGGTACCGATTACGTCGATCTTACTGGTGAAGCGATTTTTATCAAAGATA
>NZ_JBPYDE010000140.1:0-1084 GCF_051847555.1 Psychrobacter sp. 1Y4
TCATTTTCTTTGTCGATAGAGCGATGCTTTATCGTGATACTTCATAAGGTATCTTTAATCATCATTTATTAATATGAATTAAATTAGGAAAAACAATGAAAAAGATAATAGTAAGTTCGATTCTAGCTGCTACTGCCTGTTTGTCGATGGTTGGTCAAGCCAATGCTGCACCAAATTATTCACAACATCATGCGTCTCAAGTACAACACCAAAAACATGGTAACAAGGCAGATAGTAAGCATAAAGTTGTCAAAAATAAGGCGAAGGATTCTCACGATAGATCAAAGGCGGCAGCTGCTAAATATAAGGTGAAAGGTAAATATCAAGGTAAAAATACTCACGAACATCGTTCTTAAAACTAACCTTCGATAATCCAAAAATGACGCCTTAAATGGGCGTTATTTTTTAATGGCATATACAGTAAAAAAAGAGACCTTCAATGGGTCTCTTTTTTTCGTTAATTTCTTATATTAAATTTTATTTCGGGTCACTTCACCATTAACTAGTCTCAAAATATTGAACGGATTCTCATCCTTTAATGCTTCTTGTAATAAGCTTTGCGGATAGTTTTGATAGCCACTATATGTCGAAAGTAGTAAACAATTTGGCCACGCTTTGACATAGTTACAAAATATTTTACCTTGTAAACACAACATAAGTTACGTTTTATCAGCATAAATTATTTAGACATGACGCGATGGACTGTGTCACCATCTTTCACGACATTATTTCAATAAATAACGATCTTGATAATGTATCTGGAAAACCTGAAGGCTTTATTATGAAAAACATATCAACATTAAAAAAATCATTAGTAGTAGCATTGAGTGTCGCCACCTTTAGCGCGGCTGCTATTCCAATGAGCCAAGCCGCTACGTCAATGGATGAAACTATAGCGGCATCACAGAGTAAAATCAGCTTAGAGCAAGCGATGGTTCTCGCCAATAAGGCGGTAACAGGCAATATTATTAGTGCAGGCTTTGATCAAGAAGACCATATGGAAAATAACCATTATGAGATTAAAATTATTGCCAACAACAACGAGCAAGAAGTCATCGTCAATGCCAGTACAGGTAAAGTGATA
>NZ_JBPYDE010000141.1:0-1084 GCF_051847555.1 Psychrobacter sp. 1Y4
TGATGTTAGGTTCAACCCCCATCGCACCTGATGATAAGATTTTGGCAATGGGTTTAAAGCCGAGCTTTTCCTCCGCTTGCTTTGAGCCAATGATGAGCGCAGCTGCGCCGTCATTGATACCGGAGGCATTACCTGCGGTGACCACACCATCTTGGCTTAAGGGTTTGAGTTTTTGTAGCGCTGCAATATCGGAGCTGGCGCGAGGATGCTCATCATCCGTAACGACTTTTGCGGGCAACTTCTTACCTTGCGCAACAGTGATAGGCGTTATCTCATCGTCAAAAAATCCTGCTTGTTTGGCAGTTTGGTACTTGGAGTGCGATGCAGCGGCAAATGTATCCGCTTCCTCGCGCGTAATACCATACTTCTGCGCGACATTATCGCCCGTCTGCGGCATGGTATCGCTACCGAACTGCTCAATAATCTTTGGGTTAGGAAAACGGCTGCCGATGGTCGTATCAAATACTTTAAAGTCACGGCTAAACGGCTGCTCAGTTTTGGCAAAGACAAAAGGCGCACGCGTCATCGACTCCACACCACCCGCCAAAATAATATCCCCTTCATGACATGTGATACTGTGCGCAGCATCGACCACAGTAGACAGACCTGACGCACATAAGCGGTTGACGGTTTGACCTGGCGTGGTGACATCCAGCCCTGCCAACAGAGCAGCGTTGCGCGCGATGTTACGAGAGTCCTCGCCCGCTTGGTTAGCACTGCCTAGCAGCACTTCATCAAACACATCGCTCGGCAATTGATGTTTTTCGACCAACGCTTTTATCACGGTGGCGACCAGATCATCAGGACGCACCGTTGCCAATGCACCGACATAGCGACCAAAAGGGCTTCTTAATCCATCATAAATATAGGCATCTAACATAACGCTTCCTTGTTGTATTTTTTAACTTTGAATAAATAGTTTTATAACAATATTTTGTTGTTTGTACTAATAAATGGCCTGCTGAGTGAACAATGACACATCCAGCTTGGCGCGGCGCTGTAACCAAGGGCTTGGGCGATAACGTGGATCGCCTGTGAGCGCGTAGATACGCTCTAAAATGAGCAGCACACGCGAAGCACCAAG
>NZ_JBPYDE010000142.1:0-1080 GCF_051847555.1 Psychrobacter sp. 1Y4
ATCTTCCATACAATAAATAGCTGGCATATCCGAGCTTTGCTCAACAAGTCTACTTTGTAGCTTCTTCTGTACTTGCTGACGTTTGGCCAAACCCCATACCAATAAAGGCTGTTGGTAGTTGACACGGAAATGGTCTGGATGTAGAAGGTTTTTTAGACGTGGCTTTGGTTTAACGAATAATGTCGTACGTGGTAGGTCTGTGAAAGCTTTGACAAATGGCAGCTTCCAACGGCTAAACTCATATACAGTCAAATCGCCTTCAAGGCGCGCTTGCCACAGTCGATTGATCACCAACCACTCAATGGCTGTATCGATATCACAAGCTTGTTTCGTTGCTGGATCTACATAACGACTGTAATCAATATAAGCACTATAAAATAATGTTTCTAATGACGTTTCAAGCGTCTTATGTGACGTTGTAGGAAACACTACTGAGTTTGACAAATCCCTATTACTGAGAAGTATCTTAGCTGATGCTAAGCGACGTTTCTGAACTGATTTAAGTAGACTTTTGGGCGCATTAGCGTCATTGGTCAGCCCCCAACCGCTATACCAACTGACCCCGAAGCAATGCACTTTTTTACCTAGCATTAAGGCTTCAAACCCCATATGGGAGCTGACTGTATAAACATGATCCACTTGTGATAGTAATGCTATTGGATTGAGCGCTTGAGTCAGTATTTTGACATTTTTGGGCAATTTCAAACTGGTTAAGTAACCTGATTTTGACGCAGGATGAGCTTTTATCCAAATATGAGCATGAGGGTGCTGACGACAAGCTGACTTTAACATTTGCTTAAACTGACGTTTATTCGCACCAGCGCCTTTAACAGAGGCATCACCTGCTACTTGGTCAATCAACAGGATGTGTGATTGTGCAGCATTTTCCTTTTCGTTAATATTTTCTTCATTAATCAATTTATCCAACGACGGACAATCGATTATGGAATTATATTTACTCAGTTTTTCTTCGCATATACGTGCCATCAGATGACGAGCACGGGCCTCGCCTGCTGCGCGATCATTACTAGTACTCTTGGTACGCTCAACAATCAACTGCTCAAGACGTGAGTATTGCGT
>NZ_JBPYDE010000143.1:0-1079 GCF_051847555.1 Psychrobacter sp. 1Y4
TCCAGCATAGTCGCTTAGACCATTATCCAGCAGCCATTCAACGACTTGCTCACGCACTCGCCTGCTATGGATTAAGTTAAGATGATTGACACCATAAAACACGGCTTTATGACCATCTGGTACAAACAACGCATGCTCGGCATCATCTTCACCTAACGCGGATGCGACCGATACCAAGCTATCTCCTAGCAAATCCGTCATCTTAGATTCGTAATGCGTCTCGAGCAAAGCACTGGCGACAAAGTAAGTTTTGATACCACTTGGCAGGCGCGCAGGATGACGGAAGTCTTGTGGTAATACGCTGCGTCCTTCTAAGGCTTTCCAATCAGCATCACGAATACTGCCATGACGCAGATCAATAATACCCGCACTACGCATATCACCGAGCTTGGCAAGCGAGCCTGCAAATGGCAGCTTGGCGATGATGTCTTGTACATAGTTACCGATACGCTCAAGCACTGCCCCATGATGCGGTGAACCTAGAGTGATGAGATTACCCACACGCTTCATCCAATCTAAGCGTTCCTGCTCACCATAAAACAGCGCACTACGCGCGACCAAGCCGCCCATGCTATGACCAACCAAGTCTATCTGAGGAATATTTGGGTTATTATCGACCAAGTCCTGTAGCAGTTGAGAGAATTTACGACCGCTGCGAGAGATACGTCGACCTGTATTGTAATCTAAGTACAGAACGGTGGTGTCAGGCTGGCTGATATGAATCGCCTCGCCCAGATCATTGCCTTCTTGTGACTGCCAGCTTAAGTGGCTCATGCATAAGCCATGGCACAAAATAGCAATCCGCCCTGATAGCCTCTCACTTTGGGGTTTACCATCTTTGGTGTATAACATCATCGGAATCGCGAGCGCATTTTGATTGTTGACCAGATGATCACCCATAACACCATTGATGACGTTGACCAGCTTTTTTAGTGAGTCAGGTAATGGCTGAGCCGTTTTTTGCACGATAAAATTTTTATATATTCGTAGTACCGAGGCCAGATTGTTACCGACCATCAGCATAATATGACGTATCGTGCCATAGATGCGCCCAGTGAAACCGCGCTGCCATTTATTGA
>NZ_JBPYDE010000144.1:0-1065 GCF_051847555.1 Psychrobacter sp. 1Y4
ACATCACGTAACGCAACTTTGGTTTTCAACAGTGGCATTGGACATGCAAGCCCGCGACCATCGACGAAACGCTTGATATTTAGTAAAGGTTGCTCTTTATTTATTTTCGTCTCAGTGTCAACATCTGAGCTACCATTCTCTACTGGCAATAAGTCTAACAGATGATTGATCTCTTGCTGTTCTGGATCGAATAAGCTCGCTGATAAGTAAATAAAGTGTGATGCACGTTTGATGGGTAATTGGCTATCAGCGGACATAATACAAACCTTACAAGTATCAATATTTCGGTTTCTTTATTAAAAAAGGCTCTAACAATTATTTTGATTATCGTCAATATATTTACGACAACCATGAGCTTACTATTATTGTGTTTAACCATTATACCAAATAGCCGATGTATAATTGCATTTGAATATAATCAACGTCATGTTCGGTTCATTAGAATCACACAATCATGTTGCACAATCTTGACGGGTGGCTAAGTGATTGGTAGCTAAGCACATAGTAGAATTGACCTTATATAAACAAGCTCGTATAGTCGAAAAGACGTCGTCAACAATCTGATAGGATACGAATTTGTACCACGCTAATAGACCGCCACGACTTACTAAAGCCACCAGCCATTCGATGAATAAGCTGTCGGAAAGCTCGCTATCTAAACTATTTGGGCAAACAGATAGCCGCAACTCTGTGGTTTTATCTTTTTCAAATAGTATCAAAATTGGACTGTCAGTGACATTGCTGGTAATCGCTACAAGTGCTCATAGCAAGGATGGTGATGATAGCCAAGCTATGCCATTTGCCAATCATTCATGGCAAACAGTAGAGTCACAATCGTTAGAGCTACCCAATTTGCGCGGGCAAGGACTGAGCTTTGCTGAGCAGTATCAAAACAAAATGCTGGGTGAGTGGTCATTACAGAATATCAATGGTCGGGTCAAAATGGAGCACGACCCTTGGGTGCAGGAAACGGTAAAAGACATGACGTGGCGACTTAATGCGCAGGCGCGTCAGCAAGCACCACTTGGCTTAGTTATTCTTGATAATCCTAGCATCAATGCTTTT
>NZ_JBPYDE010000145.1:0-1065 GCF_051847555.1 Psychrobacter sp. 1Y4
ATTCATCATTAGGCATACTGATGAAACTTGCCGTAATATCAGAGCGACGATCGCCATTTTCGATAGCCGCTGCCAGCTGTCCTGTGAGCGCAAGCGTTGGTGTCAATGCTTGTGATAAACGTAATCCTGCAGTCCAGCGCATTGACTCATAAGTGTTTTCATCGACATTCAAGTTATAAACGCCAGCACCCGTTTCACGATAGTTGTCGCTCTCAGCACGCGCATAGTTGACTTGCGCGAATGGAGTCACATTACGCTGCTGAGTGCCAATACGATGATCAACACCTAGTCCTGCTTGTAAGGTATCAACAGAGTAATCAGATTGTGCAATAGCATCCGTTAGTAGGGTGATATGGCGTTCACCTTCGACATCACTTCGACCAGCACCTGCATGGAAATTTAAAGCAGTTGCATCACTGACTGCATAATTACCGTAGCCCAGTACTTGCCAGTTTTTACTGGTCAACTCTTGATCAAGATTGGTGCCATCAGTATCAGCATCACTTTTGATATACGAGAAGGCAACACCTAAATTGAGATCGCTATTGATAGGAGTATCTAAGCCTACAATGGCACCATACCCTTCAGAGTCATAACCGGTAATACCGTTTTCGGCATCATGGCTACTGTCGTCACTAAGCAGCTGAGCCCAAAGGTTATGCTGAGGAGTGGTCTGGCTATGGTCGTTAATAGCATCAGTCGCTGCATAGTTAGCATCAGTGATGATACGATTGGTTGCGCCCATAAATAATGGCTGTAGCTGATTGGCAGCAGTTGCAAGCTGTGCCTGATTGAAATTGACGGTAGAGCTAATCAAGCTATCAGCCAATGCATTATAGCCATTTGTCACACGGTCTTGAATGACTTTATCTAACACATAGGCGATGCCTACATCATTACGTTGAGACTGATTAGTTACTGACTCTATAAATGTGGTATCAACTACTGGCGGCTCAGGCGTGACTACTGGCGGCTCAGGCGTGACCACTGGCGGCTCAGGCGTGACCACTGGCGGTTCAGGCGTGACCACTGGCGGTTCAGGCGTGACCACTGGCGGTTCAGGCG
>NZ_JBPYDE010000146.1:0-1064 GCF_051847555.1 Psychrobacter sp. 1Y4
TGATAGTACTATCACTAGCTGCGTAATAAATGGCATTTGACATCAGGTTGGCAAACAGCCGTTGCAATAAGCCTTCATCACCTAATACTCTTTCGAACTTACCTGATTTCTCAAAAGTTATCCCTCGATCTTCTGCAATCATTTCATAGTAATCAACGAGCTTTGTGATTAAGCTGTCTGTATCCACGTGACTGATTTGCGAGTCACTTAATCCTTTTTGGGTTTTTGCCAGTAGCAGCATATTGTTAATCATGGCGGATAACTGCTCTAACGTATCATGCTGATGATGTAGCTGCTCGATATATTCGTCGCCTTCTCTTGGCTTAGTTAACATGACCTGCGTTTGTGTACTCAGCGTCGCTATTGGCGTACGTAGCTCATGGGCAATATTGTCTGAAAACCGAGACAAAGACTCAAAGTTACTTTCAAGCTTGACCATCATTGAATTGTAAGATTCTGCTAGTGGCCTCAGTTCTAACGGCATATCGTCAACCGCAACTCTTTCGTCTAACCTTTGGAGGTTTATGCCTTTCATTTTTTGTACGATAGTGGACAAAGGCGCAAACCCCCAATACACACTTAATGCCGCTACTGAAACCAACAACAAGGTGATGGCTGTGAGTATCAAGCTCAGCTGGCGATTAAACTGGATAAGATATTGATGATGCACATTGGTAGGTAGGGCGATAAACGCCAAAATCTCTTGATTTGGAATAATAATGGCTCGGTAATGCCTATTGTTTATCTTGATCATAAACTGCTGATCGTGATGTTCCTGCCATAGTGATAACAAGCTAAAATCGGCTGGCAAACTATGAATGAAATTACTGGGGTCACTGGATAATAACTTACCTTTTTTATCTGCTACTAAGGTTTTTAAATCATAATCCAGCCAAGAGGAATGCAAGTGATTGTCATCAATGAGTGATTGGGACTTTGACACTGTGAATGGTTCTATGGGCTCGTTAACACTAACCATGCGTTTACGCAGATTAAAAGCTGCATGGGTGATAATCTCTGAGTCCATTTGCTCAAAGTGTCCACTCACAGAGCGCTGCACCCAC
>NZ_JBPYDE010000147.1:0-1064 GCF_051847555.1 Psychrobacter sp. 1Y4
TTACGTTAGCGAAACTGCGCTATTGGCGCTAATGTGTCCTTATTGCAAGGCATTCAGGTTTGTTTTTATAGTGAAGACTTATGTGATAGCCCTTGAATTCTAGTGTTAAAGCGTCCATTGTATGAGTAAGACAGATTTACCCGCGTTACTGTAAGATGATAGATTTGCCGAATGAGTTTGTTTTCAATAAATAACTGCTTTGCAATGACTAGTTTCTCTACCAGTACTAAACGGGATAATAAGGAACATATTAATGCCATATGATATCGATAACGATATAGAAGTAGACAACGAGAGTAGCGATCAATTTGCAGGGTTTGCCAAAGAGACCACGTTAGAGTTAGTGGAAGCAGATGATGGTAGATTGTTGTTGCGTGATGCTGAACAAGACGAAGCACCGCTAATGACTATCGACTTTTCTGACAAACTAAAAGAGCTACTTGGTAGTGACACTCAGGCCATTGGTCAACATATGATTCATGCTGCGATTCAGGTTATTATGCAAAAGCAGATGAGTAAGTGGCATGCCCATGTGTATGATAAAGAACCAACGCACTACAGTTGATCTTTAGTTTATTAGCGAGCTGAAGATAGATAAATATACAAACATAAAAAAAGGGTTTATCAATTGATAAACCCTTTTTTTGTTCAAATAATACCATTTATGAAATGGAGATTATTTGATTTTAGCTTCTTTAAAGATCACGTGCTGGCGTACTTTTGGATCAAACTTTTTGATTTCCATTTTGCCAGGCATAGTGCGCTTGTTTTTAGTAGTGGTGTAGTAATACCCAGTACCAGCTGTTGATACTAATTTAATTTTATCTCTCATGATAGCTTTCCTGTAAATGAGGGGTCTTCAAACGATAGGTACGTGTCTAGAAGAATAAGTCGCTACCTATAATGTAGCAAAACGGCAGCTAAATAATGAGAGTCATCACTCAGCTGCTATTTTTAACTTAAACTTTTTGACCTTGTGCGCGTAGATCCGCTAACACTTTATCGATACCAAGTTTGTCAATGATGCGCATACCTTTGGTAGACACACGTAGACGTACAAAGCG
>NZ_JBPYDE010000148.1:0-1061 GCF_051847555.1 Psychrobacter sp. 1Y4
CGTTAGCGTTTTTCTTGCTCGCCTTAAAGTCACTGATATTTGCACTGGCTTTACTGGCACTACTGCGTTTGACATTGGCTTTGTTGGCGCTGATACGCGGCTTATTTGATGCAGTCGGCGCATTATCGATCGCGCTTTCTGTTTCAGCAGCCGTTTCGATATTGTCAGCTACGGTTACTTCAGCCGAACTCGCTTCAGATTGTTTAGCCGCCACTTTTTGTGACGTACGTAGATTGGCATTGGTATCTGCTTGTACCTCTAAAGCACGCAGCTCACCGGCCATTTTATCCAGTACCGCATTAATCAGTTTATGAGCGTCAGTCGCGCCAAAGTGATTATTTAGCTTCATCGCTTCATCAAGCACAACCTTATATGGAATCTCCATACGGTTTTGTAGCTCATAGGCACCAATGAGCAAAATAGCATGTTCAACCGTATCTAATTTATCAACTTCACGATCGAGATGCTGACTGATAAGCGCATCGAGTGCTTCAATCTGCTCTGGGATGTCGCGCATCATTTCATGATAATAACCGATATGGACGGTATGCATGGCATTGGTTGCACGCGTGCGAGCAGCAATATCGTGCGGAGCATTGTCTTTCCAGCCAAGCTTGCCATCTACATCAAAGCGGCGGTCGGTGACGAGCCACTCGTATAGACCTTGCATGGCAAAGCGGCGCGCCTTACGGATAGCAGTGTGACTGGTCTTATAAGAAGACTCACTCATATCGAAGGTTTGATCACCTGCACTACTGCTCGCTATACGGGTAGCTTCAGCTTGATTGGCTTGTGCGGTTTTCGCAGCGCTGATAGCGCGCTTGAGTTGGTCAGTCATAGGGGGTCTGTACCTAAATTTTTGAGATGATACCCAGTCAAAATATAAATTAACAAAGTAGCTTTTTAGCTTTGTTTATTCAAAATTTTAAAGGGTATAGAAATACGGCGAAAATTCAAAAAATAGCCAATTATTTTGATAGTTGGCTTGGGCTATGGAGTGCTGCTATTGCTCAATAGCAGCACCAGTTAAACTAATAAATTTGAGCTTTAAAGCTTATGCT
>NZ_JBPYDE010000149.1:0-1057 GCF_051847555.1 Psychrobacter sp. 1Y4
CTCAAGCGTCAAATAGAGATGCAAACACCAGTAATCGAAATTGATGTAGACAATTTAAAGTAGTTAAAACCTAAAAATACCGCATAAAAAAAGGGCCCGCTAAAGGCCCTTTTTTACATTTACAGAAACTGCTTTGCTAAAAATTAACGTGAATAAGTAGGATCAGCTGCTGCGGTAAATAAAACATCAGTTGACGAGTTCAGAGCCGTCTCTGCCGAGTCCTGAATCACACCGATGATAAAACCAATCGCAACCACTTGCATAGCAATGTCGTTCGGTATGCTAAATAAGCTCGCTGCTAATGGAATGAGCAGCAACGAACCGCCAGCAACACCAGAAGCACCGCAAGCACTAATCGTCGCGACCAGACTTAATAAAAGCGCTGAAGCAAATGTCACTTCGATACCCAACGTGTGAGCAGCGGCAAGCGTCAACACGTTAATAGTAATCGCTGCACCCGCCATATTGATGGTCGCACCCAGTGGAATGGTTACTGAATAAGTGTCCTCGTGCAATCCAAGCTTACGTGCAAGGTTCATATTGACGGGAATGTTGGCAGCTGAACTGCGTGTAAAGAATGCCGTAATTCCTGATTCGCGTAGACATTTGAATACCAATGGATATGGGTTTTTACCCGTCTTAACAAGAACAATAAGCGGGTTTGCGACCAAAGCGATAAACAGCATACAGCTGATGAGCACCATCAAAATTCGAGCATAGCCTGCCAAAGAAGCAAAACCTGTCTCAGCGACCGTACTAGCAACCAAGCCCAAAATACCAAACGGCGCTAGAGCAATAATCCATTTAACCACTTGTGAGATGGCATCAGCAAAGTCACCCACGACAGTGCGTGCCGTATCACTGGCTTGACGCAAGGCAAAACCAATAATGATTGCCCATGCCAAGATGCCGATATAATTGGCTTCTGCGATGGCATTGACCGGATTGGCGACCAAATTCATCAACAAATTCGTCAACACTTCTTTTAAGTCGGCAGGTGGTACTTGTGCGATATCAGCGTTGATCAACACCAAGTCAGTCGGGAATAAAAAGCTGG
>NZ_JBPYDE010000150.1:0-1056 GCF_051847555.1 Psychrobacter sp. 1Y4
TTGAATGTCTGAGGAAGTTGAGGTTTAGAAGGTAACAACATATATTTTTTACAGCAATCTATTTGTCATTATCCCTACAGTTATCATGCTTATCAACGCCGCATTAGTGAGTTTCATATTTGGCAAATTACAATTTACTGCATGCCTGATTGCCAAGTTTTGCTAAAATACCCTGCTATTTTATTAACATAAGTAACGACTCAAAACCGCTCTGGTTTGACGTATTATTGCCGCCTATGAACGCTCTATTTCGCTTTTTCGAATCCCGTCTCCCCGCCTTTCCTGAAACGCCTATGCCATTACCTCGTAAGGGGTTATTGAGATTTTTGTGGGCCTGTACGCATGGTTTGCGCGGCTGGCTGTTCTTATTTATGATCCTCTCCGCTGGCGTCGGGGTCTATGAAGCCATGCTGTTTGCATGGATTGGTAACTTGGTGGATTGGCTGGGTGCTTATACCCCGCAGACGTTATGGGCAGAAAAAAGCGATATGCTGCTGCTAATGTTTGCCGTCTTGATTCTCAGTCCTTTTTGGATTGCCATGTCCTCCTTGATACATTTTCAGGTCATTCAGGGCGTGTTTCCGATGCAAATGCGCTGGCGTTTTCATCGCCGCATGCTCGGACAATCGATGCAGTTTTATCAAGATGAGTTTTCAGGACGTGTCTCAGCAAAGGTGATGCAAACTGCACTTGCGGTGCGTGATACGGTGATGACCATCACGGATATGATGATGTATGTGGTGGTATATTTTGTCACTACTGGAGTGATTTTATTTAATCTGGACAGCTTGCTGCTCATTCCATTTGCGGTTTGGTTTGTACTGTTTGGGCTTGCTATGTGGTACTTTATTCCAAAGCTCAAACGAACGGCCATTGTGCAAGCGGATGCCCGTGCCTTGATGACAGGTCGCATCACCGATGCTTATGCCAATATCATGACCGTCAAGCTGTTTAGCCACTCGCAGCGCGAACTGGGTTATGCCAAATACGCGATGAATCAGTTTTTGGGCACCGTACACGCACAGATGCGCTGGGTCAGCTATCTTGAGGTCGTCA
>NZ_JBPYDE010000151.1:0-1052 GCF_051847555.1 Psychrobacter sp. 1Y4
AACACTTTCCCCAATGCTAACCTTTGATTTTTTGGACAAAAAAATAGCACCTATTTTGATAGATGCTATAGATACAAGTCCTATAGATTATAGTATCGAATGAAGAGAGTTCAAAATCAATTTTTGAATAACTCCCATAGGACAACTATTTCAAAAACAGTGCCATCGCCTTTTTAAACAGTCCACCATAAGGTGGCAATAAGAAATTGAGACCATTTAGTTTGGTCTGTACAAAGATAGGTTTCATATGGCTCAAGCGCTCAAAGCCTGCTCTGCCATGGTATGCGCCCGTACCAGAATCACCTACCCCGCCAAACGGTAAGTCATGCTGGGCGACATGCATGATGACTTCATTAATACATAGACCACCAGAGACCGTATTGTTACGCACGTTTTCGATGCTACTATAGTTGTCACTAAAGACATATAGCGCCAGTGGCCTTGGACGCGAGTTCACAAAATAGATCGCATCGTCGAGTGTCTCATAATGCATCAGCGGCAATATCGGGGCAAAAATCTCATTTTGCATCAGATCGCTATCAGGCGCAGGCTCGCTCACAATCACAGGTGGCATCAGACGCGTTTCTATGTTGGGCTCAACCACAGTAAGTGCGTGTATCTCATCACCTGTTAGCGCGTCTAAGTAGCCCTTAACCCGTTTAAACTGCTCACCATTGATAATGCGTGAATAGTCTGGATTGTTTTCGATATTGGGATAGTGCTTGGCCATCCACTCTTTTGCCAAATGGATAAACTGGTCATGATATTGACGCTGAATCAATACATAATCTGGGGCAATACATGTTTGACCTGCATTTAGTGTTTTGCCCATCATGACACGGTTGACCACCGACTCTAGATTGGCATCATCCAATACAATCACTGGTGATTTACCGCCAAGTTCGAGCGTCACTGGTGTTAAGTTAGGCGCGGCGGCTGCCATCACCTTTTTGCCTACAGCAGTCGAACCCGTGTATAGCAAGTGGTCAAATGGCAACTCACTAAAAGCAGTAGCAATATCAACCTCGCCCAGTACCACACAGATCATATCT
>NZ_JBPYDE010000152.1:0-1051 GCF_051847555.1 Psychrobacter sp. 1Y4
GTCGTTTTCCATCCCGATAGATGCGGCGATAGATATTTATGAGCAGCTCAAATCTAACGGTGAAGTGGCGCGTGCTTCTCTTGGCATCTCTCCGCAAGATATCGACCGTAATCTAGCAGAAGCTTATAAATTGGATAAACCCCAAGGCGCTTTGCTGACCCGTGTTTCTCCAGACTCGCCAGCACAAAAAGCAGGTCTAAAACCTGGTGACATTATCTTGCAGTACAATAATGTACAAATCATGCGAGCATCCGACTTATTGAATCTGCTTAATCGAGCAAAGCCAAGCGATCCGTTTCGCGCACAGATTCAGCGTAATGGTAAGCAGATGATCATTAGCGGTAAGCTCGCTTATGCACCTAATGATGTCAGAGCCCAAAGTGGGGATCAGCAGAGCAATGATGTACAACTGGGCTTACGCTTGCGTGATTTAACCGAGGATGAGCAAGCAGAAATCGCTGCAGATAATAAAACGGGTATTTTGGTTACCACCGTTGATCCGACAGGGCTTGCTGCCCGCTCAGGTATTTTGGCAGGTGACGTCATCACTAACTTTCACCAAAAGCCTATTAAAAAGGTAACGGATTTCTCTGGTGCGATCTCTTCTTTACCAAAGAAAGGCGTTGTGACCATAGAGGTCATCCGCCAAGGTATCCCTGCTATTATTGGTCTGCGTATTGAGTAGATATCTTTATCAGAGCATTACTGATATCGTTATAGCAGGGCGCGTCAATAATTGTGCTTGTCCGACATAGAGGTCGGCCTCTATAATGTTGGATTTTTTATCAAACCATTGAGGGTACTTCCTCATTCTAAAGTTACTCATAGAGTGGTTTGGTGATCGCTTAATACGTTCTAATATGGTATGAGTCGCCTGATAGACTCATAATCTCACACAGCTGCTAGGTAAATATGACTGACCCCGCTCTTTATACGCTAATTATCTCTGTGGCAGCAGCACTGCTCGCGTATATCGCACTGTGGTCAGGGTTACAAACGTTCAATACCAATCCGACCAATCGGTTTATGCGCATTTGGTTCAAGCTAGCAT
>NZ_JBPYDE010000153.1:0-1049 GCF_051847555.1 Psychrobacter sp. 1Y4
TGGCTCAGTTATCACTGCTGGCACCTTTAAAGCTTCTTCGATAAAAGTTGCTGAAGCCTCTAAAGTCATCGAGAACACTCAGCGTGATGTCAACATCGCTCTGATAAATGAACTCGCTCTCATTTTTAACGAAGTTGGTATTGATACTCATGAAGTAATTGAGGCTGCCGCTACTAAGTGGAATTTTATTAAGCTTATGCCTGGTCTAGTGGGTGGGCATTGTATTGGTGTAGATCCTTATTATCTGGCTCATAAAGCATCATCTTTGGGACTCAATCCTAACTTGATTCTAACTTCTCGTGCCATCAACAATTCTATGAGTAAGTTTGTTGCTGAGCAAACCATCAAGAAGCTTATTTCATACGGAAAAAATATTAAAGATGCTCGTATTCTACTCTTAGGAGTTACCTTCAAGGAAAACTGTCCTGACGTAAGAAACACCAAAGTTACAGATATTGGTATTGAACTCGAAAAATATGGCGTAAAAATGACTTATTCCGATCCTTGGGTTGCTGAAGAAGATTGGAATCACTTAAATGTTGAGCATGTAGATTATAAAGATATTGAAGAAAACAGTTTCGATGCTGTTATCGTCGCAGTTAACCACTCAGAATTCGTTGGTGAAGACGACAAAATTGATAGCTTTTGTACTCAACCTAAAGTAGTCATTGATGTTAAAGGCGCATTAGTGAACCCTGACTGGCGTTTATAGTACATGAATGAAATTTTGAAAGAGTTTGAACACTATGTTCAAACTCAGCAATATGATAACGCAGACTCTTTAATTGAGAGTCTGCTACAGAATAGTGTTATTGTTAATTTGGAAAGAAGAGAGGCGCTTACGTTTTTATATAGAATAGGCTATGTCTATCCTGAAACTACTTTAAAATTGTGCAACCAAAGAAATGATATTCCTAGACCATTCAAAGATACTTTAAGAATGGCTTCAGGCGATACTCCTTCCCTACGTCTTTATAACCATGCAGATACCCTTGTCTCCATAAAAACTGCTTTAATGAGACATAAGCCATGGCTGGCAAAAATATTCG
>NZ_JBPYDE010000154.1:0-1048 GCF_051847555.1 Psychrobacter sp. 1Y4
GTTCATATATCTTTCCTTAGAAGTGAAATCGATCATGGCGTCAGCGTAATATATTCATGAGATAAGTATGTGAAATAATGTCTATTCTATAAGCATTACCGTAGCCGTTTTGCAGATTTTTAGCAATAAGTGCTTTTAGCAACCTATGTGCTTATATCAGCTCTTCTCTATGTCGTGACTTTGTTTTTACATTGCACCAATTTTTCATCTCCTTCCCCGTTATGGTGCAGCTTATTAACAATCGTGCACTAAATTAACGAAAATAACAGACAATATTTATTTATTGCTCAATTATTACGCGATTATTGGCTTTTTTGACTTGGCACGGAACTTGAACGCTTAATAACTGTTCAGGAGCAGTACTTTATCTTTTGTGTCTATTTAGGAGATGTCCATGTTTTCGTTACCAACTTTAGCCAATCCTCAGTTTATTGACGCTCAATCACACGGCAAAATCAAATCACGCTTTTCGTTACTAGCAATTGCCGTCGTTGGTAGTCTGAGCCTCGCTGGCTGTCAAAAGCCTGCCGAAACTGCGGCATCGACAGAGACAACGACTGAAACCACGACAGAGACAACGACCACTCCTGCCGCTGATGGCGACACGATCAAAGTAGGCATCTTGCACTCGCTATCTGGCACCATGGCCATTTCTGAAACCTCGCTAAAAGACACTGCACTCATGACCATTGACGAGATCAACGCCAATGGCGGCGTGCTCGGTAAGCAACTAGAGCCAGTAGTCGTAGACCCTGCGTCTGATTGGCCGTTGTTTGCTGAAAAAGCCCGTCAGCTGCTCACTCAAGATAAAGTGGATGTCATCTTTGGTGGTTGGACATCAGTATCGCGTAAGTCAGTATTGCCAGTGGTTGAAGAGCTGAACGGCTTGATGTTTTACCCTGTACAGTACGAAGGACAAGAGCAATCAGAAAACATCTTTTATACTGGCGCGGCTCCCAACCAGCAAGCCATTCCAGCGGTTGAGTATTTGATGAGTGAAGAAGGCGGCGGTGCAGAGCGCTTTGTATTATTGGGTACGGATTACGTT
>NZ_JBPYDE010000155.1:0-1048 GCF_051847555.1 Psychrobacter sp. 1Y4
GCAAGACTTAGAGTCTCATATTAAGCGTGCCGATATCGTTGTTGGTGCGGTAGGTGTGCCTGAGCTGATCAAAGCAGAATGGATCAAAGCTGGTGCAGTAGTCGTTGATGCTGGTTTCCATCCAACGGATAATGGTGGTGTTGGTGACATTGAAATGCAAGGCATGGAAAATATTGCTAGTGCGTATACACCAGTGCCAGGCGGTGTTGGCCCAATGACCATCAACACGCTTATTCGCCAGACAGTCGATGCGGCTGAAAAATCAGCAGGTTTGGGTATTAACTAAAAAGATAGTCATGTGAGTGCTGATCGCCGATAGATAAGGGGCTTGAGGCAAAGTAGCCTCAGGCCAAATCAACCACCCCTCAGTTGATAGGACCTAAAAATGGCTAAAAAAGACGTAGGTATTCATGAGCGACTACAAGGTATTGGCAGAGAGTTTGTCGATGTCTGTCATTACGTTATCTTATTTTTAATCAGTGTGGTGGTGGTCTGGACGGCAGGTAAAGAGTTTATTTATATTGTTCAAAAAGGCTCAGCGGATTTAAAAGATATTTTGATGCTATTCATTTATCTTGAGCTGCTGGCTATGATAGGGATTTACTTTAAAACCCATCGTCTGCCCGTACAGTTTTTGATATTTATTGCCATAACGGCTTTATCACGACATCTAGTGGTCGATGTGCAGGCAGTGTCAGATTATTTCCATCTGTGGTTACTGGCCACGATTTCTGTGGCAATCATGCTATTGAGTGGTGCTATTGTCATACTCACTTGGACGGCAAAAACATTTGGTCGCCCAGAAGACAATCTTGATAGACAGTATGCAAATTTAACGGTCAAGGCTATGCTGCCTGATAATGCGCAAGCACCAGACAGCCATACCAAGCACCGCCGCGAATAATGATTGACGATCAGCATAAAAAAGGGCTACCAGTGGTAGCCCTTTTTTATGTATGAATGAGTTGTCACAACCATTTGAGTCGCTTAAAGTTGTAATATAAGAAGCTACAAAGAGCGATGATGATTATCATAATAATGAAGTAAG
>NZ_JBPYDE010000156.1:0-1046 GCF_051847555.1 Psychrobacter sp. 1Y4
AACAGCGTCAGTAATGGTCCAATAAAAAAATCAACCACAAGAGTCATAGTAAATACAGCATATACACCCGTAGCTTTTGCAAGTGGTGCAGGATACCAGATAGTAAATACCAAGATAGCTAAAGCGCTTACCAATATAAAACTAAAGCCTAGATGGATAGCAGCCGCTTTGAAAGAGGCTTTCCAAATACGAATTGGTTCTTGAGACATTTAGCTGATCTCCTAATGAAGAGAAAAATATTAGCATAGACCAGCAGCGATACAAGTACCGCTCACGGTCCAAACTAGACTATCATTAAGTGGCGTAGGCAATAGGGTATAGGTTGCACTATCTACGCTAGGCTCGCCCGTTACAGTTACCAAAGCAATCGTAGGCGCTATGGATATAGAATTCACATTGTTGGCTGATGTCACCGCTGAAGCATCAATGCTAACCTCGCTGATGCTATCACAATTAGACAGCATGTGATTACCTCTTCCTTGAAAACAGATATCAATGTTAGTTCTAACGGTAGCAGCAGCCAATATTACTTCAGTGAAGCGCGTTTTTTTGGCGTGATTTTGATATGTAGGTAGTGCGATAGCAGCTAAGATGCCAATGATAGATATTACAATCATTAACTCAACAAGCGTAAAGCCTTGTTTTTTTTTCATAAGGTTCGCCTTGTAGATAGCTAATAGATATTCAAGAACTATTCCTTTATCTAAGACATAAAATAGCCCTGCTATGTCTAAGCATGCAGGGCTGTTTGTGCTTTCAGTTGAAAAGTCTAAGCGAAATACAAACTAAATCTATAGATTAACAAAGACCTGCAGCAACGCATGAACCACTTTGCGTCCAGATCAAAGAGTTATTAGACTCTTCAGGTGACAATGTAAATGTGGCGCTATCCACCGTACTTTCGCCTTTAGCGGTGATAACAGCTGTAGTGTCTGCAATCTTAACTTCAGCTACTTCACTGCCTGCGGTTGCATTGGCTTCTGTCCCACCAATTTTATCGTATGTGTCACAGTTAGCTAAATCGCCTTCACCGCGAGTCTGATAAC
>NZ_JBPYDE010000157.1:0-1046 GCF_051847555.1 Psychrobacter sp. 1Y4
CTGCCTTCGTGAGAAACGGCGGTTTGCTGAGGTGTTAGCTCAAACGAACCGCTATCCACTTCGATATTTTTTAGCTTGTCTTTTAGCTCAATCAGTAAGCGCTGTGCTGTTTTTTTACCAATGCCCGGTATGCGCGTCAATGCTGTCTCTGACTCTTGCTCAACATGCATTTTTAGCTCAGCCGCTGACATTGCAGACAGCATCGCCAATGCCATTTTTGCCCCAACGCCATTGATCTTAATCAATTGGCGAAAGACATCGCGCTCTTTACGATCAATAAAACCATAAAGCAGTTGCGCATCTTCACGTACATGAAAATGTGTCCAAATACTCGCCTGCTCGTTAAGGTGCAATTGACAAAATGACGGCAATGGCAGCTCGATATCATAACCCACACCAGAGGTTGTCATGATACAGGCCGTTGGCGCCATTAAATATTGCACCTGTCCAGTAATCAATCCAATCATCACTCACCTCTGTCGATTATTATAAAGTTAAATCAGCTGCCATTTATTATGCAAGACCATCTTTCACTAGCATGGTCTATTACTTATATACGCCTAGCCTTATTGGTAAAAATCGACCATGCCTTCGAGGCTAATTGGACGGATTTTATGCGCTTGACCAGCAGAACCAAACGCTTCAAAACGATTGGTGCAGATGTCTGACATCGCGACCATAGACGCTTTAAAGTATTTACGTGGATCGAATTCGCTTGGATTATTTGCCAAGAACTCACGGATAGCGCCTGTTGATGCTAGACGCAAATCAGTATCGATATTTACTTTACGCACACCATGCTTGATCGCTTCGACGATCTGCTCGACAGGCACACCATACGTTTCGCCAATATCACCACCGTTTTCATTGATGACTTTTAGCCACTCTTGCGGCACTGATGAAGAACCATGCATGACAAGATGCGTATTAGGAATACGGGCATGGATCTCTTTTACACGCTCAATCGATAAAATATCGCCTGTCGGTGGACGCGTGAATTTGTAAGCACCGTGACTCGTACCAATAGCAATTGCTAGCGCGTGAAC
>NZ_JBPYDE010000158.1:0-1046 GCF_051847555.1 Psychrobacter sp. 1Y4
GAAGTCCAAAAAGCATCAAAAATACTAAAAGATGAGTTTAATATCACATCTAACGTATGGAGCGTGACCAGCTTTAACGAGTTGACTCGTGATGGTATGGTTTGTGATGACTACAACCGTCTACATCCAATGGATGAAGAAAAAGTGCCATGGGTTACTGAGCAATTAGCACCGCACGAAGGTATCGTAGTTGCAGCCACTGACTACATGCGTAACTACTCAGAGCAAATTCGTGCTTGGTTACCAGACAACCGTCCTTATACCACACTTGGCACAGATGGCTATGGCCGCTCTGATACTCGCGAGAACCTACGCAGTTTCTTCAACGTTGATGCGGCTCACATCGTTGTTGCTACGCTTAAGCGCTTAGCAGATGAGGGTGAAGTGGAGATGCGTTTGGTGAAAGATGCGATTTCAAGCTTAGGCATCGATGCGGATCAGCCACCTGCATGGCACCAACAGTCTTATTATGATCATTCTCCAGATGCACCTGCACCAGGCAAAGTAAACCCAAGTCCTGTACCTGAGTTCGTTGCTGAAGACGATGAAGAAATCAGCAATGAAGGCCGCGCCGAAGATCAAGCAGATGCGACCTTGCTCAATGATGGTGATGTCAAAGAATAATAATCATAAGACTAGGAGATAAAACATGGATATTAAAGCCCCCGATTTGGGTGTCGATAGTGCTGAAGTCAGCGAAATTATGGTAGCAGTGGGTGATGTCATCGCAAAAGATGACAACATCGTTCTGCTAGAGTCTGATAAAGCTTCAGTTGAAGTACCAAGCTCTGCTGCTGGTAAAGTCACCAAAATCAATGTTGCCATTGGCGATCAAGTCAGCGAAGGCATGGTATTGATCGAAGTAGAAAGTGCTGACGCAAGCGATGATAATGACGACACTGCCGAAGAAGTTACTGAGGCAGAACAAGCAGACGATAATAATGAAGATGCACCCGTTGAAGACGAAGCAAATGCAGAAAAAATGACCCACTATGCTGGCGAAAGCACCTCGACTACCCCCCCACTCCCCAACCGCAGAATTTGCT
>NZ_JBPYDE010000159.1:0-1045 GCF_051847555.1 Psychrobacter sp. 1Y4
GGTCTTTTTTTATTGTTTATCGTAGTGCAATGCTATTAGAACGGATACTCACGTGGTTCGTTTTGCATTGAGATCCAATGTGTTCTGGTGAACTCTTCTAGTACCCACTCACCGTTAAAGCGACCGATACCTGAGTTTTTCTCACCACCGAACGGCGTGTTACTTTCGTCGTTCACTGAGATGTCATTGATATGGGTCATACCTGCTCTGATACCGCGAGCGAAACGCAGACCTTTTTGCATATCAGCAGTGAATACGGCACTAGATAGGCCATACATAGAGTCATTGGCGATTGATAATGCATCGTTTTCGTCTTTGGCACGAATGATACCAACCAATGGTCCAAACACTTCATTACATGATAGATCCATCTCGCGAGTGACTTCAGTAAAGATGTGAGGCGGTACTACTTGGCCTTTGATCTCGCCACTTAGTATCATTTTTGCGCCTTCCTCTTGTGCTTGGGCGATTTTCTCTTTAAGCGATTTAACTTGTTTTTCATTGATGATAGGACCAACAGCCGTATCTTGCTTACTTGGGTCACCGACATTTAATGTTTTGACGTGTGCCAAGAAACGCTCTACGAAATCATCATATATCTCATCTTCTACGATAACTCTGTTAATCGCGATACAGATTTGGCCTTGATGCAAGAATTTACCAAAGGCAGCCGCTTTCACCGCTTGCTCGATATCAGCATCTTTTAATACCACAAATGGACTATTACCACCCAGCTCAAGCGCCACTTGCTTGATATACTCACCGCCGTTCGCAAGCTCGCCGATGTGTTTACCCACTGAGGTTGAGCCTGTAAATGATACTAAACTTGGCGCCTTGTGCTCGACGATGGCGTCGCCTATCTCACTACCTGAGCCGACCACGACATTTAGCAAACCTTTTGGCAAACCCGCTTCTTCAAATACTTTAGCTAACAGTAAACCGCCCGTTACTGGTGTGTCGCTCGCAGGCTTGAGCACAACAGCATTACCAAGTGCTAATGCTGGTGCAATAGAGCGCTGGGTTAAATGTAGCGGAAAGTTCCATG
>NZ_JBPYDE010000160.1:0-1044 GCF_051847555.1 Psychrobacter sp. 1Y4
TCAATGCCAATGACATTCTTCTTATTCCATCGCTTAGCGCGATACCCACCTGATATTTAATAGGCCTATTATGGCAAAACCCATTTATTTTTACGGCATTCATGCCATTGATGCGTTACTTAAACACCGCCCTTTGGATGGTCTTAGCTTGTTTGTGCAACAGGGACGCGAAAGTGACAGTCATGTACAAGCCATTATGGCTGAGGTGGAAGCTAATGGTATCAGTATCCAGCCGACCCAAAAAGATAAGCTGACACAGCTATGTGGTAGCCCGCAGCATCAAGGAGTGGTACTCAATGCTCGTCCGCTAGGTTTTGCTGATGAAGGTCTACTTGATACCATTATTGGTCGCGAACAGTGCCTATTATTAGTGCTAGATCAAATCACAGACGCACATAACTTTGGCGCTTGCTTACGTACAGCCGTAGCAATGGGTGTGGATGCTGTGGTTTGTCCAAAGCACCATGCAGCAAGTCTGACGCCCACAGTCGCTAAAGTATCGGTTGGTGCCGCAGAAATGATGCCAATTATTAGTGTCACCAATTTGGCACGTACACTTTCGCAAATCAAAAACGCAGGAGTATTTGTGTTTGGTACGGCACTCAATGCCGATGCGAAGCCTATCCATGCCGCTGATCTGACTGGTAAAACCGCCATCATCATGGGGTCAGAAGGAGAGGGGATGCGCCGCCTGACAATGGAGAGCTGCGATGAGCTGGTCTATATTCCGATGTCAGGAAACGAGCATGGTAACCTACAAAGCTTAAACGTAAGCGTCGCTACTGGTATGGCTCTATATGAGGTTAATCGCCAGCGAACTTTAGCTGCTGGGCAAGCGTAAGATACTCTTGGTGTAAGGGTTCTAGCTGTAAGTATAGAGAGGCAAGGTCGCTCTCGTTGAGTATGACATCGTCTGCATGACGATTGCGCTCTTCACGACTGAGTTGGTTGGTCATAATAGCTTTGATTTTTTGAATGCTTTGATCATCACGCTGACTGGCACGCGCAAGTTGCGTGTCTTCGGTGGCATCCATCACAAGGATA
>NZ_JBPYDE010000161.1:0-1044 GCF_051847555.1 Psychrobacter sp. 1Y4
GTGGTCAGTGTGGATTATCGCTTGGCTCCTGAGTGTCCTGCACCCGCAGCCCTAAAAGACTGTATCACCGCTTATGCTTGGCTGGCTGAGCATTGCTATACCTTAGGTGCATTACCGTCACGTATCGTTCTTGCAGGCGATAGCGCAGGTGGTGGCCTTTCTACCTTGATTGCACAGCAACTCACCGCACCAAACGAAAACGCTTGGCTAGATCTGGGTACAGATGGTCAGAAAATGTTTGACCTATTAAAGAAGCTACCTGCGCCGCTAGCACAGATGCCACTGTATCCTGTGACTGATATTGAGACAGATTATCCAAGTTGGGAGCTGTATGGTGAAGGCCTGCTATTGGATCACGCTGATGTGGCAGTATTTGACGCTGCTTGTCTTGAGAATAGTCCGTTGCCACGCATACATATACTAAATTCGCCAATGCTTGGTGATAACAGTAAAGTATGTCCCACCTATATCGTCGCCGCTGAACTCGATGTATTGCGTGATGAGGCATTTGCTTATGCCAAGCAGCTAAAGAGTTATAAAGTCCCTGTTGAGACCCATACTGTGTTGGGCGCACCGCACGGCTTTATTCATTTTATGAGCGTGCATCAAGGACTTGGGCAGGAAACAAAAAATATTATTAATGGTTTTGGCGGCTTCGTCCATGAGGTCATTAGTACAAAATCGCAGCTCGTGGCATAGCGGTTAGCTGGTACTAGCTATTTATTAGTATGACCAGAAACGGTAATTAACCAAATCTCTGAGCGTGAGCCCAATCGAAACGGAATACCCCAAAAGCCATAACCCGAGGATACCACAAAGTGTCCTCTGCCAATGGCCTCATACCCATAGCCTAATCGGTTGATGGCGCTCACGATGAAGTTGGCGGGGAATACTTGTCCATTGTGAGTGTGTCCTGATACCTGCAGATCGATTGGTAACTGACTGTGTTCATCAATATCGCTTGGTCTATGATCCAGCAGTATCACTGGCTGTGAAGTATCAACTTTCGCTAGTAGGTCAGGTGTCGCGACACGCTGGCGTTTA
>NZ_JBPYDE010000162.1:0-1043 GCF_051847555.1 Psychrobacter sp. 1Y4
GTTAATACTACCGACACAAACTTTGACCAAGACGTTCTAGAATCAGATGTGCCTGTATTGGTAGATTTTTGGGCAACTTGGTGTGGTCCTTGTAAAGCGATTGCGCCTATTTTAGAAGATTTAGCGACTGAGTACCAAGGTAAAGTTAAAATCGTTAAAGTTGACGTGGATAGCAACCCACAAGCAGCGAGCCGTTTTGGTATCCGTAACATCCCAACGCTATTTGTCTTCAAAGATGGCGAAAAAGTTGACTCAGTCATGGGCCTACAGCCAAAAGCTGAACTAGCTAAAGTATTAGACAAGCATTTATAAGCTGAATCTACTCGTTTCAGATGACTTTAAACGGACGAGATAGACTCATCAAGAAAGCCATTATCTGACTATGATAGTGGCTTTTTTGCTTGTTTTTTGTGCAAAAAACTTGATTATATGATTTTTTTGGCAAAATTTATTGACAACGCTATTGTGAAGACCGTATAGTCTGCTGACAAGAGAAAACCAACTGTTTTCCTAGTATCTTGTCGCTATTCTCCTCGTGTTTATCAACAAAAACACAATCGTCATTATAAACACCATTGCTGAACAAAATGACTAAACGCAATTACTGATATTGGGTTTTTGACGCAGACTCTTATGTAGCCTTTTTTATCCTTATTTCTTATGACCTTGCATCCCGTGATTGCAGTGCGTACATAAGCAGACATGTAAAACCAAAACTACATAAAATACAGCGCTGTGCTCACACCTATATCATCATATTACCGTTATTTTAATCACTGTCGTGATTTGTGCTGCTAATGGCATCTCTCATCTGATCAATTGCTAATGACCTATCTATGAATCTTACTGAATTAAAGAAAAAATCAATCGCTGAGCTATTGGCTATCGCCAAGGAAATGGGTCTTGATAATATGGCGCGTAGCCGTAAACAAGACATTATCTTTGCTATCCTAAAAACCCATGCGCGGAACGGTGAAGCTATCTATGGTGATGGCGTGCTTGAGGTTCTTCCTGATGGTTTTGGATTTTTGCGCTCATCAGAA
>NZ_JBPYDE010000163.1:0-1043 GCF_051847555.1 Psychrobacter sp. 1Y4
TTGACCATTATTTATTGCAAATGTCTGATAACAGTGATTTTAACATGGCACTGTAAAAGAGTAGACAAGATGGATAACTGAAATGGTACACGATACGTTACTATTTCACGGCATTGCGGTTATAATTTATACATGTGAGCCTGCATAGCTCTGGCTATTAATTGCCTAATCAAACAATTACCTAATCAAGCCATGATGGCCGAGTAGTCGCAGTCTTCTCACCTTATTTCTCACTGTCCGTCTGCATTAAATTTATAGAGGTTCTATATGTCGTCATCCCAGAACACCAATAACACCCATAACAAGGCGTCTTTATTAAAATGGTTACCTTGGGTCTTATTGCTGCTAGTGTTAGTAGCGTTTATCTGGTTGTTCACGAGTATGAAGTCGACGTCGGAGGCCACGTGGGAGCCGCCGAGAACCCCGCCTGCGGAGCAGCAAGCGTCAGAACCTGTTGCGGATACACCAGCGCCCATTTCTTCTTATCATAATGCAGTTGCGCGTGCGTCGCAGTCGGTTGTCAATATCTACACCACACAAACGATGACCGAGCATCCTTATATGGATGATCCTGTACTGCGCCGGTTTTTTGAATATCATGGTGGCCCATCACAGGAGCAGGGCAATACCAATTTAGGCTCTGGTGTGATTGTATCAGAAGATGGCTATATCGTGACCAATGCGCATGTCATCGAAAAAGCGGATGAAATCACTTTCGCATTTAACGACGGTCGTAAGAGCCGCGCTAAAATTATCGGCACCGACCCAGATAGTGACCTAGCGGTGATTAAGGTCGATATGACGGGATTGACACCGCTTGGTTTCCGCGAAAATCCGATACGTGTGGGCGATTTGGCGTTGGCTATCGGTAATCCGTTTGGGGTCGGTCAGACGGTAACTCAAGGGATTATCTCAGCGACTGGGCGTACTGGACTGGGCGTCAATAAGTTCGAAGACTTTATCCAGACGGATGCGGCGATTAATCCAGGTAACTCAGGTGGTGCGCTGGTCGATGCTCGCGGTGAGCTAGTCGGTATCAATAC
>NZ_JBPYDE010000164.1:0-1037 GCF_051847555.1 Psychrobacter sp. 1Y4
TAAAGACGCTCAAAATGCTATTGCCACTAATATTGATGAGATACATGCATATTTAGTTAATCATCATGGCATTGAACCTATTGCACCTTTTTCATCTACCAAGCGAGCGCATCATAGGACAGGCTATCTTTCAGAAACCATGTTTCAGGCTATTCTTAATAATGCTGACAATCTTGAAATGACTAAGGATGAAATAGAAGCGGTGAAGCTCGCTTTGATTTTAGGGCAGCGCTGTGGACTCAGGATAGGTGAAATAGTTAAGATTAGATTAAAAGATGTGGCTATAACTTCAGCTTATCTAGAAGTGCGTAATAATAAATATGGTAATAATAAAACGGGTTCTGCCTTAAGACGGACATTGTTAGAACAACTTTTAACAAATTCAGAAATGTCGTTTTTCAAGAGAGTCGAGCTTAGGCGTGGTAAAAGTAAAGGGGATACCTTAATCGCTAATCAAGCTGGTATGGCTTATCGTGCCAGTGATTTGTCAAAAACCATATCTCAGTTAATTAAAACTACAACAGGACTTTCTCATCTCACGACCCATCATTTAAGACATAGCTTCTTAACTAATTTTCAATTAATGTCATTTTTGTATGATAAAGCTAATGCTTTTAATGGGCATCAATGCTCTCAAACTTTAAAAGACTTATTACCTTATGACGAAGACAAGTCTTGTAAAATATTGGCTTATATTGAGACATCCCTACAATACAAAAAAATATATGCCTTAGCTGGAGTAGCTGGACATGCCAGTCCTAGCACTACTTTTGACTCTTATGTGCATTTGACTGACATTCAGATTGGATTGCTACTTTGGCACATGGATTACCAGTTGACGGCTAGACACTATAAATTACTAAGCGTTCCTAGACGTAGGGAAAAGCTGTTAGGTGCTACACCTACTGCAATTAATTATTATTTGCTTAACAAGCTCAAACTTAAACCACTGCCTAAACCAAAACATAGTGAACTACTAAAGACAGAAGATAAAACATCTACAAAGCCAAAAAGATATTCATTCGATGAAGTCCGTC
>NZ_JBPYDE010000165.1:0-1037 GCF_051847555.1 Psychrobacter sp. 1Y4
AAAACAAGCTAATAAAAAAGGTGCGTTGTTTATAACGCACCTTTTTTATTAGCTTGCTTTTTTGCCATACCTTTTTTTACCATAATTTCAGTTTAGTTAAGCTCAGCAGCCTAGAACTTGTTGGAGTCCGTTGGGTTCTGTGATAAAGCGGCGGTAAAAGGCAGTAACTGGCCACGGCGGAAGTACTTAGAAGAGCCGTCGATGATTTTATCCACTTCCTTAACCAAATCACTGATAACGTCGTCATAGATACCGTGGTATAGCTCTTTTTCGAATGCAGTAAACGGATGCTTACGCGATGCTGAACCGACCTCAGTCACGCCTTCTTTACTATAAAAAATATCTACGCGGCCATCACTATTCAATACACAGTTCAGTTGACCACCTTCGAGCTCCATCTCTACGCGCTCAGGCATAAAAATATAATCATCTACGTTGATGAGCTTTTTTTCTACTTCTCTTTTAAAAAACGACTTGATATCAAACATAAGTACATCCCTAACTTTATAATTATCAGATACGTGAGCATGCCTAACTTTATAGTTATTGCACAGCATTTACATAGATGCTTAGTGGGTCATGCTTTACACAGTTATCTTATAAGATAGAGAGCAATTTTTTAAGGTGCGATATGTAAAACTGCGTTTGATGTTAGTAAGAACGTGCTGTCAATATCCGTTCTCTTTGTAGATATCAGGCGCTGTCTCAAATACAAGCCAGCCTTTCTTCATCCATTGCTCTATAACTCCTTTTGTTACGATATGAATCAAATTAGCTAATGGTTCATGTGCATCTCCTTCATAACACATAACCCTAAGCCTACAGTTCGGGCTACGTTCATTCTTATTTAGTGCGAAGATTGCTCTAATATACTCTGCGTCAGAGTCAGCTAGAGAATGTCCCCAAACAATAACCTCATAAGATGTTTCAGATAGGGATTCTCCCTTAATGCTATTGATTTTCAGGTCTTCATGGTCAAGAAATTGATAATCAGTACTATTGAGCAATTTTTGATGGGTTTTCACAAACCCATATAC
>NZ_JBPYDE010000166.1:0-1032 GCF_051847555.1 Psychrobacter sp. 1Y4
CTGTGACATTAGACTAGAAATGTGTAGCATAATGTACTAAAAAATCGAAAAGCCGCAATATTGCTTACCAAAAAAATACGCTATTAGTATTCGCTAACATGATAGATGAGTACTATAAAATTTGCGTATTAAAAAACCGCACCTTGTTATCAAGATACGGTCACAAAAATCATCAGCGTTAATAAATCATTATTTAAATGTTTTACATTCGATTAACCATCGATAACATCAAAACTTAAGCCTGAATGTTCTTCTAAACGGTTTATGAGCTTATCACCCATCGAAGAGGCAGGCGTCCAGAATCCGCCGCCAACGTCTTCTTTACTGATATCTTGTGCCAGACATAATGCTGCCTGCGCGAGCATACGAGAGGTACTGCCGTAACCAGGATCTTTATCGCCTGTAACTTTGACCGTGATGGTATCGTTTTTAGCTGTTTGTCCAAAATGGCGAATATCAAAGTAGCCATTTTCCTGCTCATCTTTAGAAGGGCCTGTGCCTGCTTTGGGTAGTACATGCTTGGACAATAACTCACGGCTTGGTTTAATCATCATGGCAGTGGCAAATCCTAGTAGACCTGCGCTCATCGCGTAGCTTGATAACTTACCTTTGACACCATCTTTCATCCACATGGCTTCGTCATATTTAAAATCGCGACCGTATTCATAACTGAGTAGCTGGTTACTGCGATGTACAATACGTGTGTTGATACTCGCCATCACAAAGGGCGCCAACCAACGTTTATGGGTGCTGTCGTATTCTGGTTTGCTGACATTGTCTTGACGTACATTGGGCACATCTGTGTCATCGTTTAGTAGATAAGGGTTGGCTACTTGCTTACGGCGTGATTTATCTTCACCAACTTCTTCGAATATCGTAGCCATCGAGGCAATCGTACCACCAGAGATGCCACCTTTTGCTGCCTTTACTCGCATGTGAATCACATTACAAGCTTCTCCGAACTTCTCTTCTGCTTTGGTTTGCGTAAAGTAAACGCCCAAATCTGATGGGATAGAGTCAAAACCACAAGAG
>NZ_JBPYDE010000167.1:0-1031 GCF_051847555.1 Psychrobacter sp. 1Y4
CTCAAGCTCCTGTCCATTTAACTGACGATGCGTCGTCGAGGCAGGATGACAGGCCAATGACTTGGCATCACCGATATTCACCAAGCGCGTAATCAATTGTAGCGCATCGATAAAGCGCGACCCTGCCTCCAGACCGCCTTTTACCCCAAAGGTTAAAATAGCAGAAGGCGTGCCTTTCATGTACTTTTGGGCAAGCTCATGCTCAGGATGGTCAGAGAGGCCTGCATATTTTACCCAAGCGACCTTGTCATGGTCACGCAAGTATTCCGCAACCGCTTGTGCGTTTTGTACATGACGCTCCATCCGTAGGCTCAGCGTCTGCATCCCTTGTAGAATACTAAACGCATTGAGCGGACTAAGAGCAGCACCCGTATTGCGTAGCGGTGCGACACGAGCACGCGCGATGAAGGCAGGCGCGCCCACGTCTTTGACAAAGTTCACCCCATGGTAACTGTGATCTGGCGTGTTCAGTAATGGGAAACGATCAGGATAATCGCCCCAAGCAAACGTACCGCTATCAACAATCGCGCCACCAATCGACGTCCCCGTACCGCTCATATACTTGGTCAATGAATGAACCACAATGTCCGCACCAAACTCAAACGGACGGCATATCGCAGGCGTGGCAACGGTATTGTCAATCACGACAGGCACACCATACTCGTGAGCAATATCACTGAGCGCCTGAATATCTACGATATTACCTAGTGGGTTACCGATACTTTCGGCAAAGACCATCTTAGTCTTGTCATCGATTAGATCACGAATCGCTTCTGGGTTTTTGTGATCAAAGAAACGCACCTCAATTCCTTGACGCGGCAATGCATGCGCAAATAAGTTGTAAGTACCACCATATAGCGTCGATACGGCGACGATATTGTCACCTGCTTCACAAATGGTCTGGATCGCATAAGTGATGGCAGCCATACCAGAGGCGACCGCAAGCGCACCGATACCGCCTTCAAGCGCAGCAACGCGCTCTTCTAGCACTGCATTGGTCGGATTCATGATACGCGTATAGATATTGCCCG
>NZ_JBPYDE010000168.1:0-1031 GCF_051847555.1 Psychrobacter sp. 1Y4
TAAGCCAAAATCAAGCAATAACGGCAGTAATAATCCTGCTAAAAAGAACACAATAAACAGTATGGGCATGAGCTCATATAACAATAGACCACCAATACTGTCTGAATATATGCTCTCAAACCCAAATTGAAAATAGGTAACGACGACAAAAAACGCACCAAGTAGTCTAAGCATCAGCCAAGATGTTTTGACGTTCAGTAAGTTATTCAAAAAGTGATTGTTTAAAATCAATGCAGGTTTCATGATTTTGGTATATAAGCTACCAACCACCGTAATCATAATTGAGATGACAACGAGCAATGGCAAAAAGTCGCTCATATAACCCTGTATATAATCCTTTAACACAGCGATAGGAATGGTAAATCCGTCTGCATAGCTGACAAATTTACCATCTACATAAGGAATGGGAAATACGAAGACGATCAACCCTATCATAGAGGGTATAAAGAATTTCAAAAACTGTTTGAGATTGATAGTAGTATTAGCACTGCTAGCATCTTGATTTGCAGTGCTGGCTTTAATAATGTCCATATTATTTTTACCTTTCGTCCCTTTTGAACTAACCTAAAGATTTATGTAATATTTTTAAGTTAAATACCCTGTAACTCATTCTTGATATTTCATACTAGTAATTATTTAAAAGAGAGTGTGTGACCTCTTCTAAAATTTTAAATATTCTCGTTGAGTCATCTTTTGAATTGTTATATAAGGGATTTATTTCTGCCATTTCCCAGCAACATACTTTTTCATTTTTAATGAGCTCTATATTAAGCTGCATGGCTTGCTCATAAGACAGACCATTCATTGCTGGTGTACCGGTACCTGGAACGTATAAAGGATCAACACTATCCACATCAAACGACACATAAATATGATCGCAATACTCTAGTTTTTTGAAGATTTCGGCTACTGTGGCACTGATGCCTTTTTTGGTTATTTCAGCCACGCTGTATAAAGGAATTTTATGTCTTTTGATTAATTCCATCTCCTCTTCTTGGTAATCTCTAACCGCACAAAACACCACGTTTTCT
>NZ_JBPYDE010000169.1:0-1030 GCF_051847555.1 Psychrobacter sp. 1Y4
GACACCAGCAATGCAAGCATTACGCGCTGACAAAAAGCCCTAGTAAGTTTCTGGCATTGAAACAAGAGAATACGATAACGCGCAACGAGCGACACCAAAATTTGCTATACTATTAGTTAGTTGCCATTAAAAGTACATCGTTATCACTAACAGCAACTGCTCCACTTTTGACAATGAGGTTTCCTCTATGCTTAGCCAATTGCTTCCCATGCTTGCCATTACCTTTACGGTGTTTATCCTATTTTTCATTTTTATGGGCATCGGTTATATGGTCAAAAAAAAGCCGCTTAAAGGCTCTTGTGGCGGCGTTGCCAAATTGATGGGTGATGAGCAGTGCTCATTTTGTGGCGATGATCCCAACAAGTGCGATTCATTGATGGCAGAACAACAAGAAAACGCGTTAAGAGCTGCCCAACTCGGCAAATCTGTGTAAAAACTCATTGGTTACCATACGCGGGTAGTATTTACCTAACATCTGTTCGTATAATAGCGTCAAGTCATTCAAAGTGACTTGGCGCTATTTTTATATCGCCATCTCTTATTATTCCTATTTAGACACTCTCTACTTAGATATTTTCTATTTAAAAAATTGGCCAGCAGACATATCTGTTTTGCCCTCTGCAAATTTTTGGTTCTGATTGACGTTATCGATTACCGTTTAGGTACGTGTCTGAGTAAATGATCTTTGGTGTTGTTTTACAAGCGACGATTTTTCGGCGCTGTTTTATAACGTGTTCTTTTCCCTGTATCGTTGTGCTGCTATGTCTACCTCATCCAATCTGCCTTCATCACGTTTCACCTTTTGGTTAGTGCTATGTGCCATGATTTTGCTAGCGACCAATATGCGTGCCCCTATCGTTGCGCTGGGCGCTATCGCGCCAGTGGTAAAAGAAGCACTCAGTATCTCGGAGATACAGATTGGCTGGCTGGGCGCTGTGCCGATGCTGGGTTTTGCCCTTGGTGCGCTGATCTCACCAGCCATTGGTAAGCGCTTCGGGCTTGAGAATACGCTGATTGCGATGATCGCACT
>NZ_JBPYDE010000170.1:0-1028 GCF_051847555.1 Psychrobacter sp. 1Y4
TTTATCCAGAAGTTTTATGCTGATATGTAAAAGACTATCCATGATCCTGTGCAACTGCACTTTAATCTAAACCCATCACCAGGGCATCATGGTCAATACACGTTGGCCATTTATGTAATAGCTCATCAGCATCAAAACCTTCTCAGGGGGCAGAGTCAGCTCTTTAGTTGTTCCATTGAGATGAGTTATGCAAGTGATATCCTCTGTATAAACCTTAGTCTTTTTATCATAAAACCCAAAAATTCCACCAACTAGCCGAACATCACGAGACCATCCCGAATTCTGTGTAACTGCCGTTTAGATTAAATGCTTGCTGATACGATCATCAAACATAATCATAAAGCGATTAAGGGCAGACGTCCAGTTACGGATTGGCATCGACCACTTTTTAGAGGCCTGCTGGGTTGCCAGATATACTACCTTGAATGCTGCCTGATCAGAGGGAAACACCTTACGCTTATTCACCGCCGTTCGAATCACACTGTTTAGCGACTCTATCGCATTGGTGGTATAGATCACTCTTCTGATGTCTTTAGGATAACCAAAGAACACCGTTAAGCCCTCCCAGTTATTGCGCCAAGACTTGATGACATGCGGGTACTCTTTGCCCCATACTTCATCAAAGTGCTCAAGGTTGGCCTCTGCCATCTCAAGCGTATCAGCACCGTAGATGGCCTTTAAATCAGCCGCTATTGCCTTCTTATCTGCCCAAGGTACAAACTTCATCGAATAGCGCACCATATGCACAATACACAGCTGAACCTGAGCGTTGGGGTAGACGGTGTTAATGGCATCAGGGAAGCCTTTTAGGCCGTCTACACAGGCAATAAGAATATCTTGTACTCCACGGTTTTGTAGTTCAGTGAGAACGCCCAGCCAGAACTTGGCGCCCTCATTCTCTGATAGCCACATACCAAGCAGCTCTTTTTTACCATCAAGAGCAACGCCTAAGGCCAGATAGATAGCTTTGTTGATGATCTGCTTGTCCTGACGAACTTTGACGACAATGCAGTCTAAGTAGACGATAG
>NZ_JBPYDE010000171.1:0-1025 GCF_051847555.1 Psychrobacter sp. 1Y4
TAGGCCACCGTCCAGCACATATAAGCAAAGAATAATAGCCAGCACCAAATATCGGGAGCGCCCTGCACCGCCACATAAGACATCGGGATGGCCCACCCAAAAGCAGCTGCTAAAAATACTTGCGGCAGATGGGTATAGCGCTTCATAAATGGATAAATAAACGCCAATACAACAGCACCAAGCGACCAATAGAACACAGCTATGGGCAAGAAAAATAGCAGACTAGCACTTAACAGCACCAGTACTAAGAATGCAGCGACGGCTTCTTTGCCAGATAAGCGTCCATCTGCTAATGGGCGGCCTTTAGTGCGAGTCACATGACCATCTACTTTACGATCAGCAAAATCATTAATCGCACAACCAGCGGCGCGCATAAATATCGCACCGAGCGCAAATATCGCAAATATCTTGAGCGTTGGCAGACCTGCTGTAACTCCTTGCTGCTGCGCTTGACCCATTGCAGCGAGTAGTACCCCCCATAATGTCGGCCACAGCAACAACTCAATACCCACTGGTTTATCAAAACGTGTGAGCTGGATATAGGCTTGTAGTTTGTCTTTAAATGTCATGGCTTCTTATTATCGTCAATAAAGAGTTTTATATGCTTTTTTGCTAGGGTGTGTCGCTATTTTAAAAATAGTGATAAAAATGAGATAAATCGCAGACAAACAAGGAAAATAGTGCAGACAATATCGAGATATTGACCAACTATTTGACGCCGTTTGGTAAAGATTTAGCCATTTTTAGCCCATTTAGTGATAAACGTTTGAATTAGGGACACGCCCTAATAGCAAGGTTTGCTCTAATAGACGTATTTCCCTGAGCGACCCGCGTTCTAGTCCTTTAAGCATTTTTTATGAGTACCGTTAACTAAAATAGGTAACCGTCTCACCCATCTCTTTGAGAAACTCATCTGCTTCATCAATCTCATAAATGATCGGCTGCTTGCCTGTTGTGTCTGTCTTTAGCGCCTCCAGCAATTGCTGCTTGTCCGTAATTCTGCGATAGCCAGCCCCAAACCCTGC
>NZ_JBPYDE010000172.1:0-1025 GCF_051847555.1 Psychrobacter sp. 1Y4
GAATTAGAAATACACTCACTCCCAAGATAAGGTTCTATACTTCCTGCCATTCCGTTGACATTCATATTAACCTCTCCACTTGGCCCAATAGTTGGGTAATCATTAAGTATATCTATGTTAGGTAAAATAAATATTTTAATATTATTAGAGATTTTAGATTTTTCTATTCCTTTTAGTGCAGCATGAGCAGCAGTGTCATTATCAAAAACTGCAATAACTTTATTGATTATGCCAACACTAGAAAAGGATTTAACAATATTAGCAAGACTTCCTGCGCCACCTCCAACTTTAGCACCCTCAAAATCCATAAAAGTAAAATATTCAGCTAAGTGTGGGTAAAGTAAGCTTAGAGATTCTGATAATATAAATTTATCCGACTTTCCTTCAGTTAGAATAATACACTTACCAATGTCGTAATATTCAACAGAGCTTAAATTAGTTACATACTCAACTAAATCCTCATCTACATCAAAGTACCCTCCCAAAATCAAATCTCCAACGTCGTAAACTAAATCGTCTCTTTCTGGTATAACTTCAAGACAAAGTCTCAATGCTACATATATAGAATCACCAGGAAATCCATAGAAACTATCTTCATTCCGTAACATATATCCTAGTAAAGAAGCATCTTCTATATAAGATAATGAGCCATCACTTTCCTCACTTGATAATAAAGTATTGTGATTCTTCTCATATTCTTTATACGTCAGTTCCTGTTCATGAATCTCTTTAAGAGTAGACAACCATTTATTAAGAGTCATTTCTTTAAAAATTTTCAAAGTAGATTTGAAAACATCATGATTCATATAGTCTCTTTCATACCTTAGTATTTCATTTGCTAAAGAAGATTCGAAGGCTTTTTTGGAAGTCTCAAAAGTATATCCAAAAAGCTCCAATCGAGATTTTAGGACATTTAAAGAAATAGAATAAAAAACTAAACTGTTATTCTCTTCCTTTTCTAGATAGTCTTTCCATACAACACTAATTTTCTTGGGAATACGTTCATTATTTGACGTAATGATTTT
>NZ_JBPYDE010000173.1:0-1024 GCF_051847555.1 Psychrobacter sp. 1Y4
CCCTGGATCATAAGACCAGTAACCGGCTTCTTGCAAAGCAGCAACATCGATAACTGGGCGCCCTAAAGTACCTTCAATAATAGGAAGTTCGTATTCTTCACCATTCACGGTTAGTTTGGCATTAGTGTCAGCCATAAATTGCTCTCCATTGTTTTTGATTTGTTAGAATAAAATTACTGCAGACGTACACCTCACGTCATCATTGGTCAAACGGTAGAATGTGTTTAACTCGTTTAATACGCAAGGTATATTAGCAGCAATTACTTGTGATTTGAAAAAACTTTTATTGACCATGGGTCCAATTGGCACGGCCTAGCGGTGGTTGTTCGCTGTAATTTTTGTATCAAAATATGTCTGATTGGTTATTTTGCGCCAAACTTTCTGTTTATCAAAAATATTTACAACGTCAATATTGACGTTATATTTTTGGGTTTGTCGCAAAAACGCAGCAGAATTTTCGTAAAAAACGAGGCTAAAAACAGACAGGGCATGAGTAGCAGACAGGTTGAGTGTCGATCATAATTGTCAGAGGTAAGCGTTTTCCACATTCAGTATTGCATATATCTATTCGTTTGTTAATTAAGTGTGTGCCTTTATTACTTCAGGGATAAATTTGTAATTATCGCCCAGTCATTTTATAATTGTAGGAATTAACTGGCACTAGCTTTGTGCGAATTGATAAGTGGTCATGATATAGTGTTGTCTAGAGCTTACTTTATACATGCTTATTTACGACTGTCTGGTGTTGCGATAAACCAAACCGAATTCTGTGGTTTAAATGTTCTTGTTAACCGCTCTATTTTTAGATGCTCAGCACAATTATTTAGTGCTCAGCACAAGGTTTATTTTGATAGAGAAGACATATTAACGTTGTCTGGCTATTCATACGACCAATAAAAATAGACTGGTTAGTCGATCTTACTCATGTTTATTTTCTTTGTTGTATAATAGATAGGTTGTTTTGTAGGCCTGTCAGCTCGACAAGCGACACTAAACAGCTTATCAATACCTTATATACATGATT
>NZ_JBPYDE010000174.1:0-1022 GCF_051847555.1 Psychrobacter sp. 1Y4
TGAATAAGGTGGTGGATCTTGGCTATAAATTTGTAGTTAAAGTATTTGACTATGGATTTGTAGCTAAGTATTATGACTATAAAATTGTAGTCATAATTGGATGAGAGATGAGCACAGGAAATATAGCGACAGGTGATAATTACTTTTCAAGACCTGCTGATGAAAAAAAACTATGGAGACACTTATCAGATGGTGCTCATGTTTTATTGCTTGCACCTAGACGGGTGGGAAAGTCTTCACTGATTACTCATATTAAAGACCAACCTAAATTAGGATATGCAGTGATATATGTCTTTGTACAGGCTTGTGATAATGAGCAGAGTTTTTATCAAAAAATGCTACGTGAAATCTACAAGTCCAAGCACATAAAAAAATCTGAAAAAATAAAGAGTAAACTCACAGAGTGGGCTAAAGATATTAATTTTAGCTTGTCAGTTAGTCCAACGAACATCGAAGCTGGATTAGGTAAAGAAAAAGGCGAGACCAAAATAATTACTCATGAAATGATTCGAGATGTATTGTATGAGAGTCTGAAATTGAGTGAAGAGACTATCATTATTGCGATTGATGAATTCCCTGATGTGCTAGAAAAAATATTTAATGAACAGGGCAAAAAGGGTGTAGAGCAGTTTTTATCTGGTATTCGTGCACTATGTCAAGACCCTGAATTCAATGAAAAAGTTCAGTTTATCTTAACAGGCTCGATAGGGTTAGACACATTAGCAGAAAAGTTGGCAGTTACTGACTTGATCAATATGCTAGTGACTATGAGTGTTCGTCCTTTTAAAGATGATCGAGCAATAGAGTTTATAGAATTTTACGTTAAAAAGCATTGTCCAGAAATCGCTCTAGATATAGAGACTAAGCAAACCATCATTGATGAAGTAGGTTGGAATATGCCTTATTATCTAGGGTTGGTATGTGAGCAGCTTATTGAAATTTTCGATGAAGAAGAACGTCAAATTGAGCATAGCGATGTAAGAATAGCTGTCGATAGTTTGTTTAGTCCAGCAATGAAAACC
>NZ_JBPYDE010000175.1:0-1022 GCF_051847555.1 Psychrobacter sp. 1Y4
TGACCAAAAACGTCGGAACGGTATCTCGCGCCCACGCATCATTGCTTAGCAGGGAGATGACATCGATATCGGCAGGCAAGCTATCGCGGCATTGCTCATAGTCATCTGGATTGACCAGCACGCCTACGCTGCAAAATTTACTGATCGCCAATGCAACATCGCTGTAAGCTTTTTTTGCAGGCGCGGCTTGTTGTCGCCAATTATCCGCTCGGTATGGCCATACCATCCATACTTTTTCTATCGGCTCAAACTCTGCTGGCATATGAAAGCCGTCTTGCTCTGGTGTCGTATCGGTCAGTAATCTGGACATAAAATCACCTTATCGCATTCAAGCGATGATAAAAGTAATGAGGATTGATTAAAAATAGGACATCAGTTAGCCATGAGTCAGCAGCGTGCCATACATAGATGGACGGCGGTCACGGAACACGCCCCATTGGCGGCGCTCGATAGCAAGTTTGTCTAAATCAAAGGTCGTACTAATCACTTCGCTAGTATCCGCCGATGCTTCTTGTATGATCTCGCCGCGACCATCAGTGATGAATGATCCGCCGTAGAACTGCATGGTACTGTCTTGACCGTTTTGACTAATAGTCTCCGTGCCAATACGGTTGGAGGCGATAACAGGCATGAGGTTGGCGGCAGCATGACCTTGCATACAGCGCTGCCAATGACCTTTTGAGTCGATACCCAGTGTCGGCTCATCACCGATGGCGGTGGGATAAAATAACAGCTCAGCGCCCATCAATGCCATGCTACGGGCACATTCAGGGAACCACTGATCCCAGCAGATACCGACGCCAATTTTGGCGTATTTGGTGTCCCAAACTTTAAAGCCTGTATCACCAGGGGTAAAGTAGAATTTTTCGGCATAAGGAATGCCATCTGGTATATGACTCTTGCGATAGGTGCCGAGTATCTCGCCATCAGCATCAATCACGGTCACGCTATTAAAAAAGGTATTGCCTGACTTTTCATAAAAGCTAATCGGTAGCACTACCTCTAGCTCTTTAGCCAACTGT
>NZ_JBPYDE010000176.1:0-1017 GCF_051847555.1 Psychrobacter sp. 1Y4
CAGCAAGCAGAACGTGATAGTGCCGTTGACAAAGTATTGCTTGGGTATGAGATAGGAACAGTCAGCATTGCGACGATGGTCACAGGTCTTGAGCGTGACGGCGAGGCGCTGACGTTAGACTTACGCCTACCACAAGACAGCAACCCTGAAGCTGTCCAACAAGAGCTTGGTCAATTGTTGCATCCACATGGTATTACCACGATTCATATGAATGTACGTTTACCTGCGCCAGAAAAAGGGTCAGGTTCTAGCTTACCAAAGCAAATGCCTAAGACGACAAATGCAATGGAGTCCCAGCCTTCATCTGGCGCTAATAACAACGCGAGTAATGCCAATAACGCTAACGCCGAGCCGCCAATTACCAAAGCTGCTCCAACACAATCTTCATTAGCTGCGCATCCTCGTATCCGCCATATTATTGTTGTGGCATCAGGCAAGGGCGGCGTTGGCAAATCAACGACGACTGTGAACATCGCACTGGCATTACAGAAGCTGGGCAATCGTGTTGGTGTGCTCGACGCAGATATTTATGGCCCTAGCATGCCAACGATGCTAGGCGTTGCCGATGTGAAGCCGCAGTTAGAAAATGAGCAGTTTGTGCCAGTGGATGCGCATGGAATAGCGATGCTCTCTATCGGTAGTTTGCTCGATGGGGAGAACACACCAGTGGCGTGGCGCGGGCCAAAGGCCACGGGTGCGCTGATGCAGCTTTATAATCAAACCAACTGGCCACAGCTAGATTACTTGGTGATTGACATGCCGCCAGGTACGGGCGATATACAGCTGACCTTAGCACAGCGTATCCCAGTGACAGGCGCTGTCATCGTCACGACGCCGCAGCACGTTGCACTACTTGATGCGCAAAAGGGTATCGAGATGTTTAACAAAACCAGTATTCCTGTGCTTGGTGTCGTTGAAAACATGGCGTTACACACTTGTAGTAACTGCAATCATACCGAAGCGATTTTTGGTACTGGCGGTGGTGAGATTATCGCTGAGCAGTATCAGGTGCCGCTA
>NZ_JBPYDE010000177.1:0-1016 GCF_051847555.1 Psychrobacter sp. 1Y4
GGTCAATGTGCGCTGGGTTTGCGGATGAAAAAAGCGAATTGTCTCAATTTCATCGTCAAATAAGTCTAAACGCAGCGGAAAAGGCTGACCCATAGCAAAGATATCAATAATACTGCCACGTACTGCAAACTCACCTGGTTCAAAGACATTTTCAACCGCGCGGTAACCTGCTTTTGCCAACAGCCCACGTTGGGTATTGATATCAAATCGATCGCCAACACTCAAATCAAAATGCTGTCCAATCAACCAGCTTGGCGGTGCGACGCGATGCATGAGGGCTTGTATCGAAATAAGTAGCACTCCCGATTTCGGCATATCCGTCAACAGATTGATACGCTCACTGACGATATCTTGATGCGGAGATAGCTCATCATAAGTCAGTGTCTCCCAGTCAGGGAACACATAAGCATCGACTCCACAAAATGCTAGCTCAGTCTCTATTTGATTGAGTTGGTTCTGGTCACGTGCCACCACAACTTTTAGGCGCTCGGCAACATTCCACATCGGTGTTTGCACCAAGCTTGCCAACCATAAGCTGCTGACCGCCCCATGGACAGGCGCTAGCCAACGCCGCTCGGCATTTTGGATAGGGAACAACTGCTGGTTAATGGGATCAAACGCGTCAGTCAAAGCAGTGATAGGCATAAAGAATAAGGTCAACGTTAAGGAGTCAGAAAGCTATTATACGAATATTTGAGCAATTACCAAAACTTATGCCGTAACGGTTTGTCACTTAAAAGTTTACTCATTCATGATCGAGGATCAACAACGATTATAAAGCTTTAATTATCATTACATAAAAAAACCCCAACTGATAAGCTGAGGTTCTCATTCACACTGGTTAAACCAAGTTTAAATTAACGGTTTATCACTAGCGATAATGCCATTGTTGTCAGCATAGACGAACATCCCCGAGTTCAACGTTAAATCACCAAAGCTGATTTCGATATCCGTTTGACCTTCATCACGGCGAGTAGACTTACGCGGGATGCAACCAAGTGCCATGACACCAAGAT
>NZ_JBPYDE010000178.1:0-1015 GCF_051847555.1 Psychrobacter sp. 1Y4
GCAAACGGTTTTTCGCCTACTTGATTGGGGCGATTATTTGCATTTTTCACTCATGGATGATGCTGTGATACAAACGGCTGATAATAAAGCAGATGCCAACATCCTCTGTCATCAGCTATTGGTATTAGCTGGTGCAGAGGCGATAACTGCCGATATAGAAGACAACTTAATCTTCAAAGCCGCGCGCGCATTGCTAGCGTTTGCCATACAGTCAGATACTCTACCTAATAAATTGGCACAAGTAGCTGTAGTTTTAGACAAGCATTTACCAATGGGCGCAGGATTGGGCGGCGGCTCGTCCAATGCCGCAACGACTATGCTAGTGCTCAATGAGCTTTGGCAGCTTAACGTTACTCGCGATGCGCTTATAAAAATTGGTGCAAAGGTAGGCGCAGACGTACCCATCTTTATCTTTGGCCAAGATGCCATTGCGATGGGTATTGGCGAGGAATTAACTGCCATCAATTTACCTGACCAGCAGTATTTAGTCTTAACGCCTGAGGCGCATGTCAATACTGCCAAACTATTCGCTCACCCCAAACTACAGCGAGATATCGCTCCTCTATCGATTGATACGATTAAAAATCAATCCAATGATTATGTTCAAAATTTGAATACGCCTTATCACAATGTGTTTACGCCAGTAGTGACAAGCCTCGCTCCTGCTGTTGCAGAGGCCTTACATTATTTGCAAGGGTTAGAAACACAAGCACTGGGCACAGCGCGCATGACAGGCTCAGGTAGCGCGGTGTTTTTACCCTTAGATGCGAGTATTGCCTCTGATAAAGCGCTGTTGGTAACATGGATTGAAAGTGCGCCTTGTTCGGGGTATGTGGTGGGGAGTTTTCAAGATAATATTTAGGATTATCTCGCCTAGTAAATCGGTACTCAGTTATAGCTACTACCGATGTCGCAGGGCACATACTACTTGTTAGGGCGGTAAATTTATCTTCTATATTACTATTTATTAAAGTAGGCTTGTAGGGTAATTTATATTAGTTCCAAACGGTGTTAT
>NZ_JBPYDE010000179.1:0-1015 GCF_051847555.1 Psychrobacter sp. 1Y4
GGGTGGCGGATATGGATTTTAAGGCCGCGCCGCCTATCTTAAACGCGATTGAGCAAGCCGTGCAGCATGGCATATTGGGCTATACCAAACCTACCGAGGCATTGTATGACGCGATCATTGACTGGCATGGCAGTCGCTATGATTTGGCGCTTAAGCAAGCAAATATCTTGTTCTCCCCGGGTGTCGTCCCAAGCCTAGCGCTGATGATGAACGTCTTTACCGAGGTGGGGGATGCGGTACTGGTCAATGATCCTATCTATGCGCCATTTATGAGTAAGGTTGAGCAAAATGGTCGCACGCTCATCACTTCCTCACTACAAGATAGCGAGGGCAAATATCATCTTAATTTAGCCGATATCGAAGCCAAAATAATAGAGCATGATGTGAAGCTTTATTTACTCTGCAATCCGCATAATCCGGGCGGGCGTGTATGGACGAGAGAAGAGCTTGAAGCGTTACTGACGATTTGTAAAAAGCATGATGTAGCGATTGTCAGTGACGAGATTCATCAAGATTTAACCTTGAGTGGGCACACGTTCACGCCGTTTTTAACGCTGGCAGCAGGTTACGAGCACAAGGTAGTCAGCCTGACCTCAATGACCAAAACCTTTAATATCGCTGGTATCAAAGGCTCGATGATTTTTGCCAAAAATGAAGGTTTACTCCAAAAAATCAGTCAACAGCAGCAGTTAAATGACGAATATGAGCTGAATTTATTTGCGTATACAGCGATGCGTAATGCCTATGAGCAAGGTGATGAATGGTTGGCACAGGCGCTGACATATATTGAGGCTAATATTAATTTAACCATGCAGTTTTTCGCTGAGCATCTGCCAAACATTAAGGTCATGCGTCCAGAAGCGTCCTATCTGATTTGGCTGGATTGCTCAGCGTACAGTCAAGACGACCAAGTGCTCTATGAGGCGCTGCGTGCGGCGAGGGTAGAGCTAAACGCTGGGATCAAATATGGTGAGGAAGGGCATCTTAAAATGCGTTTGAATGTAGCTTGTCCTAG
>NZ_JBPYDE010000180.1:0-1012 GCF_051847555.1 Psychrobacter sp. 1Y4
TATCGTTGTGAACATGTTTCTCACAGGATTCGACGCCAAAACCTTAAATACGTTATACGTGGATAAGAACCTAAAGTACCATGGTTTGGTGCAAGCTTTCTCACGCACCAATCGTATCTATAACGACAAAAAACCCTTTGGTAATATCGTCTGCTTTCGTAACCTAAAGCAAAACACCGACGACGCTCTAGCCCTGTTTGCTAACAAGAAAGCGAAAGATATCGCCGTCATTCCTGAGATGCATGAGCTCCAAAAGCACTATGATCAAGCCGCTAAGAATCTCTTAGATATCTGTGCTGATTATAAGGCCGTTGACACACTAGAGACTGAAGACGAGCAGTTGGCATTTATCAAAGCATTTCGAGAAGTGATGCGCTATAACGAGCAGCTAGGCACTTTCGTGGACTACGACCAAGCTGATACAGATCTGAATAAAGAAGACTTTGCCAATTTTGCCAGTAAATATATAGATCTATACCGCAATATTCGTACCCAAAATAAAAATAGCGAGGATAAAACCTCAGTACTAGATGACATTAACTTCCAGATTGAGATGCTGCACAGCGACCGCATCAACGTCAGCTACATATTAGAGCTACTCAAGCAAGCCAATAAAGAGCAAGACGAGGGTAACGAGGAAAAGGCAGCCCAGTACCAAGCCCAGGTGGACGACTTAATCATGAATGAGCCGACCTTCCGTGACAAGCAGGAACTTATCCAAAAGTTCATCAATGAGCAGATGCCTAAAATGCCAGATGGTCAGACAGTAGAGGAGGCTTTTGCACACTTTTGGGACGTAGAAAAAGAAGCCGCCTATCAAGAACTATGCAAAGACAACAACCTAAAAGCCGACGTCATGCAAGAGATCCTCAGAAAATATGAGACTAGCAAGAGACTACCTGACCGTAACGAAGTGAAAGCGCTACCTAACTATAAAGTTAAGCTATTTGAGCGCAAGCCCCTTCACGAGAGACTCATGGGCAAGACTCGTGACTTTATCCAGAAGTTTTAT
>NZ_JBPYDE010000181.1:0-1011 GCF_051847555.1 Psychrobacter sp. 1Y4
CTTCCGCGCCAATTTGGACCTTATTGGTGATGATGATATCGGCATCTTCACAGCGCTCAATGATGACGTCGGTGTCTTTTGGTGTGTCGTTATAAGTGATGTAATCGCTCACGCCTGCTGGTGCGGGTAAGTCAATGCCATCAGAAAAAGTGCCTTTATCTAAAAAAACGGCTTGCATCGTTATTCCTTGTTTATGGTTGTCTTATCGATAGGGGGTGTATGGATCATTGGCTAATGAATGGTTATCAGTTTAATGTAGCACGTTGGCATTTTTAGTCAAAAACGAATCTGTTAAATATCTGCTATTGAGAGATAAGCGTTTAAAAACAAAGCAATTTATATCATTGGCAGGTTTATAGAGCCTGATTGGGGCCAAATACCTCATAAAGTCATGGGTAACAAAAACCGCCTCTTGAAAATTAAACTTAACGCACTCATCTAGCCGCTAACGTTATATAATGGTAAGGCTTGGCTATTGGTTTCACTAACATTATGGCATCGCGTTTGCCTCTATTGATGATTTGCATCTGCATCTATTGATGATTTGCATCTGCATCTATTGATGATTTGCATCATTGTTAATTTGGTTACTATCACAAGCCACCATTGCTATCTAATTTTTAATTATCTGAGTACAAAAGACATCGCCTTATGACTATCTCTATTGCTTCATTGCACAGTACTGAATTCGCCGTTGGCCAACGTTATTTATCTGATACGGAGTCTGAGCTTGGCTTAGGTGTGGTGATCGACGTCGATGATCGATGTGTGCATATTTTATTTCCACAAAGTGAAGAGACACGCGTCTACGCAAAAAACTCTGCGCCATTATCGCGCGTGGTGTTTAAGGTCGGCGATACGATCTACGATCAAGATGGCAAAAGCTATACAGTCAATGCTGTCGATGAAGTGATGGGTGTGCTCAAATATGGCGTCGACGAGCACGAGCGCGGTATCATGGAGACGCGCCTTGCGGCCAATATCACGCTAGCCAAGCCGCTTGAGCGTCTG
>NZ_JBPYDE010000182.1:0-1010 GCF_051847555.1 Psychrobacter sp. 1Y4
CGGTATGACGGAGCTGTATTTTTTCAATAACCAGCTACTGTACATGACGATTGGGTTAATCGTTGCCATTATCCCTTATTATGGTGTGTCGTTACGGACGCTATATAAGACTGAAACGCAGTTTCTTCTGTTGGGTATCACCGGTATTTTGCTAGTGGCAACGCTGTTTAGTACACCTATTAATGGCTCTAAACGCTGGCTCACGCTAGGAGGCTTTAACTTTCAGGTAGCAGAATTGGCCAAGCTGGTCATGATTGTGTTTGTCTCTGATTTTGTGGTGCGTCGCTCTTTTGAAGTTCGTAATGGTCTAGATGGCTTTTTACGAATTATGTTAGTAGTGGCACTGATAACGATACTGCTATTGTCGCAGCCAGATTTTGGTTCTTTCGTCGTTATTTTGGGGACGCTGTTCGCGATTTTTTATATCGCTGGAGCACCTTACAAGCACTTCTTAGCATTGGGCGCGGCTGCCGTTGGTGGCGCAGTGTTGATGGTGACCACGGCAGAGTACCGATTGGTACGTGTGATGTCGTTCATGGATCCGTTTGATGATGTGCAGGATACCGATTATCAGCTGGCACGTAGTCTGATTGCTTTTGGCCGTGGACAGTTCACTGGGGTTGGCTATGGCGAAAGTGTGCAAAAACTGTCGCATTTGCCTGAGGCGCATACTGACTTTTTATTGGCGATTACGGGTGAAGAGTTGGGCTTTGTTGGTGTTAGCATGGTATTGATACTCGAAGCACTGATTATCGGTAGTGCGATGCGTATCAGCTACAACGCGCTAAAACGTCGCCAAATGCGCATGAGCTATACCGCGTTCGGTATCGGTGTGGTGTTTATTGCGCAGACGATTATTAATGCGGCGATGAACATGGGTGCCATTCCTACCAAAGGCCTCACCATGCCGTTCTTTAGTTATGGCGGTTCTTCAATGTTGATTAGCTTGGTGATGGTGGCTTTATTATTGAAAATATATAAAGAAAGCCCCGAAATTGAAAAAAGCCAAT
>NZ_JBPYDE010000183.1:0-1010 GCF_051847555.1 Psychrobacter sp. 1Y4
CGCAAGCCATATCAGTGCCTGAGCGTATCGTTGTCAACCTCTAGTATCAGTGCTACTATCAAATCTTATGGATGATTTAGGTCAAGGCAGTTTGGCTTAAAATAGGGTGCTGAGACTAGCTCATGTTGTGACTATAATGTGACTAGAAATAGTTTCGCCCTATATTTATAGCCCTCATTAATGTTCATTATAATCAGGGCATTTGCGTATCATAAATCTTAAGCATTGATATCAAAACAACACATGACCTCATCATCAAAGACAATAGCGCTGGGTTAAAGGGCTATCTTGTCTATCCTATATCTTCTTCATTTTTGTTCGATATGAGTATTCGGTTGATACCAATTATCTATGGTATTTAACGATATTAGTATCTATATTATTTCCTATCCCGATATTACGGTACAAAGAATTAAGAGACAGTCATCATCTAATCATATACTAGGAGTGTTCAATGCCTGCATTACGTCAAGATATCGATCCAAACGGCTTATTAGAGTATTCAGTGGTTTACACCGATCGCGCGCTGAACCATATGTCACAGGCCTTTCAGCAAGTGATGAATGACTTATCTAGTGATCTAAAATCTGTCTACAACGCGGATGCCGTGGTGATTGTGCCAGGTTCTGGTACTTATGGTATGGAGGCGGTCGCTCGTCAACTCGCAAATGACGAAGATTGCCTCATCATTCGTAATGGTTGGTTCAGCTATCGTTGGACACAAATCTTAGAAAAAGGCAAAATTGCCAAATCATCAACCGTGCTCACAGCCAATCGTGCGGACGATAGCGAATCACCAAAGCCGTTTGCACCAGTCGATATCGACACGGCGGTCGCTAAGATTAAAGAAGAGCAACCAGCAGTGGTATTTGCGCCGCACGTTGAGACCTCATCAGGTATGATTTTGTCAGATGACTATATCAAAGCGTTGAGCGCGGCTGTGCATAGTGTCGGTGGATTGTTGGTTATCGACTGTATCGCGTCAGGCTGCGTCTGGTTAGACATGAAAG
>NZ_JBPYDE010000184.1:0-1009 GCF_051847555.1 Psychrobacter sp. 1Y4
AGATTATACTACAAGCAATCACCCTAGGCAGTACCATTGCTTATGGTCTAATACCAATGAATGCGCTCGTTAACGATGATAGATTGAAAAATTTGTCAATTTGCGTCATTATGAGGCAGTTTTTTATCCAAAAATGGTGCGACATCCGTGCAAAAATCCAATTTTAAGTTACCAAATACCAAGCTATCACCATCATCTAAGCCTGCTATGAATGCTTTACCTTCACAGCAGCGCGGCTTGGTATTTAGTAGTCTTCTCTTAATTATCATCATCGCTGGCATGGTGCTATTTGCACTGTATTTGGTCAAGCTTGATCGCACCATTACCCATAAGTTCGAAGGCAAGCGCTGGGATATTCCAGCTAAAGTATACTCACAGCCGCTTGAGCTATATCAGGGTGCCAATATCGATAGAGATACGATGAAAACGTGGCTAGAGTTGCTTAATTATCAAAGCAACAAGTCTTATGATCGTACTGGCACTTATCATAGATCGGGCAATACTTATTTTATCCATACACGCGGCTTTACCTATAGCTCGAGCGATATAGATGCTGAGCAAGTCATCAAAATGACCCTTGCTGGTAATAAAGTTGACTCTATTCAAAGCACCTTACCTGCCAAAAGCGGCATCATTCGTCTAGAGCCAGTGAGTATCGGTGGCATCTATCCAGACAGTAACGAAGATCGAATGGTTGTGTCTTTAGATGACGTGCCTCAGCCACTAATTGATGCCTTGATTGCCACCGAGGATCGCGCGTTTTATGAGCATAAAGGCGTCTCGATACGCGGTATCGCCCGTGCCGTAATCAATAACTTTACTGGTGGTGCTAGACAAGGTGGCTCGACAATCACCCAGCAGCTGATCAAAAACTTTTACCTCAACTCTGATCGCACCCTCAAACGCAAAGCCAATGAGGCGTTGATGGCGGTACTACTTGAGCTGCATTATAGTAAAGATGAAATTTTACAGACCTATTTGAACGAAATTTATTTGGGTCAAAACGGCA
>NZ_JBPYDE010000185.1:0-1007 GCF_051847555.1 Psychrobacter sp. 1Y4
CCACAACTGGCAGATGCTCGCCTACATTTCATTACTACTGAAAAATTCCCGATACCGCTTGCAGATTTGACGCACATACTTGCCCTATGGGGTCAACGTGCGCCTGAGCTTGTAGCGTTGATTGAGCTACTTTTGGCAGCGTATCCGCCTCTCATCGCAGGCTGTCATCGTTTGGATTTCTCTTATGATAATCTGACGGTTGATATATGGCTTGGTGATGCAGCGCAGAGTCTTAGCAAACTGGCAATAGATCACCCTCAGCAGTCTGCGCCTCAGCCTCATATCGATGCGTGGTTTTTGGATGGCTTTGCGCCTTCTTGCAACAGTACATTGTGGGCTGACAGTATCTTTGCGCAGATGCAGCGTCTATCGCGTACGCATACCACCGCCGCCACTTATAGCTGTGCAGGCATCGTCAAGCGCGGGCTCAAGGAACATGGCTTTGACATCAAAAAGGTAAAAGGGTTTGGTCGCAAGCGAGAAATGCTCACCGCCATCATGACCGATACAGACCATATTGACGTTACTAGTGATAATATAAGTTGTGATAACGAAAGCCACGATGTGAAACAGATAACAACAGATAGCATCTTTAATCACACTGCCATCATTGGTGCAGGCGTCTCAGGGTTGCTGACGGCTTGGTCGCTTGCCAATCGCGGTATTACTGTGACCTTATTGGATAAATCAGCGCCTTTGGCAGGGGCGTCAGGCAACCCTCGCGCGTTGCTTGCGCCCAAAATGACGCCTATTCACCACGTTGACGAGCACTTGCATACCATAGGCTATCTCTATAGCAGCAGACTGTACCGAGACCTTAATCAAAAAGCCATACAGTTCGATACAGCGCCAGTACTTGAACCGACTGGCGCGCTTGATTTGCTTATAAAAGCCAATATTGGCACCGAGCAAATCGCAGATTATCCTGATGAGATGGCAACTACCCTATCCCATGAGCAAGCGCAGAATATTAGTGGAATAAAAGAGCAAGACTTATTAGAGAACTT
>NZ_JBPYDE010000186.1:0-1006 GCF_051847555.1 Psychrobacter sp. 1Y4
GCACTATATCGTCGATGAAGGCGAAGTGGTCATTGTTGATGAAAACACGGGCCGTACCATGCCTGGTCGCCGCTGGTCAGAAGGTCTGCATCAAGCAGTAGAAGCCAAAGAAAACGTTGAAATTCAAGCAGAAAACCAAACGCTTGCGACCACGACATTCCAGAACTACTTCCGACTATATGACAAGCTGTCTGGTATGACGGGTACTGCTGATACCGAAGCAGCCGAGTTCAAATCTACTTACGATTTGGATGTCATTGTCATCCCGACGCATGAGCCAATTGCTCGTATCGATATGGATGATCAGATTTTCTTAACCAAGTTAGGCAAATACAAAGGCATCATTCGCGAGATTAAAGAGATTCAAGCCAAAGGTGCACCAGTATTGGTCGGTACGGCAACGATTGAAGCCAGTGAAGAATTATCTTATTTGCTCGACCAAGAAGGCGTTAAGCATAACGTTCTAAACGCCAAGCAGCATGAGCGTGAAGCTGAGATTATCGCACAGGCTGGTAGCCCAAAATCAGTGACGATCGCGACCAACATGGCAGGTCGTGGTACGGATATTATTCTTGGTGGTAACTGGCAATCCTTTATCGAAGATATTGATGGCGTCAGTAAAGAAGAAATGCAGCGCCTAAAGTCTCAGTGGCAAGTCAAGCATGACCAAGTTGTTGCGGCTGGCGGTCTACATATCATTGGCTCTGAGCGTCATGAATCACGCCGTATCGATAACCAGTTACGTGGTCGTGCTGGTCGTCAGGGTGATCCTGGGATGTCACGCTTTTTCTTATCGCTCGAAGATGATTTGATGCGTATCTTCGCAGGCGATCGCGTGGTCAATATGATGCGTGCAATGGGTCTCAAAGAAGATGAAGCCATCGAGCATAAAATGGTCTCAAAATCGATCGAAAACGCGCAAGGTAAAGTAGAGAGCCGCGATTTTGATGCGCGTAAGAACCTGTTGAAATACGATGATGTCGCCAATGAGCAGCGTAAAGTTATC
>NZ_JBPYDE010000187.1:0-1003 GCF_051847555.1 Psychrobacter sp. 1Y4
CACATTACCATGCATAGGATAAGGCTTGGCGGACAACTGGTGGTAAAAACCGACCAAGGCCACCTTTGACCGCTAGTTTGGTCTCACGCTCGATACGATTATCGGTATCTGACATCGACGCCTTATACGCATGCCATTCTTGTTCGCTAGGTTTGCTAAAGTGGTGGATACGTCCTATTACTTGTCGCAGCTGTGTACTAAAACGTCCAGTGTTGTAGGCCAGACTGTATTTGTGGCAGATGGCTTTTACCTGCGGGGCGATACTGGCATAGTGGCTGGCTGGCATATCAGGAAAGATATGATGCTCAATCTGATGCGATAAATTGCCAGTCAAAATGTGAAACCATTTATTCCCTTTGATATTGCTAGAACCCAAAATCTGACGCACGTACCAATCGCCTTTGCTCTCATCAGTATCGAGATGGGTATAGATATGTGCTTGCTCAGTGAAATGACCACAGAAAATCACCGCCCACGTCCACAGGTTACGAACCGTATTGGCCGTCATGTTCCCGCTCAGTGTGCTTAGAGCACTACGACAGCCTAGTGTCATTGCTACTATGGCTGGCAGTGCAATGTAGTCTTTACCCACTTGCCGGCCGATTTTGGCAAATAGTGCGCGAGATTTTTGCTGCATGATTTTATGCAAGTCAAGGGAGTCGGCGTATTCATCGACACTGATCTGAATATCATGAAAGGCTACCGCCCATTCAAAGCCAAATGCCAGTACCGCTGTACTAAACATATTGTAGCGATCTTCTGGCGTCCAAGGCTGCTCATCGGTCACCCGAATTAAGTGATAGCCGACATCATGATCTCGACCAACAATATTGGTAAACGTATGGTGTAAGTAGTTATGCGAGTGTTGCCACAATGGCGCAGGGCAAACAATATCCCAATCAAACTTTTGACTGTTCAGATGCGGGTGCTGCATCCAATCATACTGACCGTGCATGACATTGTGACCAAGCTCCATGTTGTTTAATATCTTGCTAAAACTTAG
>NZ_JBPYDE010000188.1:0-1001 GCF_051847555.1 Psychrobacter sp. 1Y4
ATGTTAAACAATAATTTATATTTATAAAAAGGGATACATGAAAGCTATGATTCAATCTCATCTTAATAGGTTCACGCTGACGCATATTTCTTCAGGCAGAGTAGGGCGTATACGGCGAATTGGTCTCTTAGCAAGCGGTTTGCTGATGGGGGCCGCTAGTCTGTCCGCAAATGCAGGTAGCCTGATCAGCTCAACAGAATATCTCGATTATCAACTGCCAGAAAAAATTCAAAAGATGTGTACTGAGCGTGATAATTGCCCAGAAATTGAGATTAAATATCTTAAGACCAATCATGGCTGGATAAATAAGACAGTCAATGCACGTATCGATAATTTGGTGGTGAATAGCAAGCCAACTGAATCAGCACCTATTAAGACAAAAAGCAGTCAGGCAGACGTAACTGCTGCGATTAATGACTTTGCGACATCGCAGTTTCAAGATATGCCTGAAGAGGTTTCATGGGCTTATAGCTTGATGGTGACGCCCGATTACTTGGGTCACGTTAATAACTTTGAGCTGTTCGAAATCAACTCCTACGTCTTTACCGGTGGTGCACACGGCATGCCTTATAGCGAGTATCTGACGTTTGATCTGACCACCAAAAAACAAGTTACCCTCGATGACATGCTAATCAAAGGCAAAAAGCCTCGTTTTGAAGCACTCGCGCATGATGCGTATAAAGCATGGGTTAGAACGGTCGCTGATGATGTCAGTAGCTATGAGAAAAGCTGGCCGTTTATGCTGAGCGACAATGTGACCTTGACAGAGACAGGGATCAATATTCGTTATCAGCACTATTCTATTGGTCCATACGCCTACGGTATGCCTGTATTGAGCATTCCGTATAGTCAGCTTGATAAAGTCATCAAGCCTCAATTTATACCAAAATAGACCAAGCACATGACCACTAATTATGCTCTCTATCATAGAGTGGTCAGTGAATAAAAATTGATAGTAATTTGCTTAAAATCGTTTGAAAATTAATAGAAAAAATAAGGAG
>NZ_JBPYDE010000189.1:0-998 GCF_051847555.1 Psychrobacter sp. 1Y4
AACTCTAAAGACACTATCGGTGACCTAGGTCTAGGTGCTATGTATCGTATCAACGATGCACTAAGCCTACGTGGTGAAGCTCGTGCAATTCATAACTTTGATAACAACTGGTGGGAAGGCATGGCTTTGGCCGGTCTAGAAGTTGTACTTGGTGGCCATCTAGCGCCTACAGTAGCTGTACCGCCAATGGAAGAGCCAATGGTTGACAACACTCCAGTAGTTGTTGTTGAAGCTGACCTTGATTCTGACGGCGATGGCGTACCTGATAGCATGGATGCATGCCCAGGCACCCCAATGAATGTAGTGGTTGATGAGCGCGGTTGCCCAGTACCAGTAGATATTACTGATGAGCTGAAAATGGAACTACGTGTATTCTTTGATAACGATAAATCAGCTATCAAAAACCAATACAAGCCAGAAATCGCTAAAGTAGCAGAAAAAATGCGTGAATATCCAAACTCTACAGCTCGTGTAGAAGGTCATGCATCTAAAACTGGTCCTTCAGCACGTTACAACCAACGTCTATCCGAAGCTCGTGCCGTTGCTGTTAAATCTATGCTAACTAACGAATTCGGTATTGCTCCAAACCGTCTATCAACTGTTGGTTATGGTTATGACCAACCAATCGCATCAAATGATACTGAAGAAGGTCGTGCTATGAACCGTCGTGTTTATGCCATCATCACTGGTGACAAAACTATGACTGTTGAGCAAACTAAAGATATGGTTGTTCAGTAAATATTGGACAATTAATCGTATAGTTAGATATATGGTTACAAAAAAAGCCGCCCAATTGGGTGGCTTTTTTTATTTATGTATTGAGAAAAGTAAGTTATTTCATAAATTTATGAATCAATAATGTTATACTAGCCACCCAAACATTCTGTAAATTGACAGAATGTACATTAGCATAGCTATCTGTACGATGAATTTATCGGCATAGATATTTGATTATATTGAGATTTTCTGAGCGATAGCATTTATTGTGTATCATCTAG
>NZ_JBPYDE010000190.1:0-991 GCF_051847555.1 Psychrobacter sp. 1Y4
GAATTTCGTTTTCGTCAAACAGTTGGTTTATTTCATTCGGGTCTAAGTTGTCATTAGCCTCATTCGTGCTCATCCAAGAACGTGCTTGTTCAGCATGACCCATGCCAGTAATTTTTGATAATGCACCGCCTATACCACCATTACGCTTGATCCAGCTCAGTACCATTGGCATGAGGACAGCGATAAGCATCCCTTTGCCGCCAAAGCCACTACTGTTACGCTGACCGCCTAATACGCTACCTAAGATATCTCCCAGTCCACCAGCGCCTGAGCTTACATTACCACGCTGATTGCCACCAGCCAAACCACCAATGATATCGTCTAGCCCAAAACCATTATCAGGCTTACGATCGTATTGCTGCGGATTGTAGCCACCTGCTTGACTACCGCTGCCCAATACGCTGCCTAATATATCGCCCAAGCCACCAGTACGACGTGGGTCGGTGCGTTGGTTGACTGGATTGCGCTGAGCATCGTCTGGATTCATCGCGCTACGTGCAACTTGGCTGACCAAATTTCCTAATAAGCTCATACTCTATTCCTCTTTTTGTCATGTTATTTATCATAAAAACCTACTGCCTAATCCTATAAATACTTGCTTTTCGCTTGTATAAATTTGAGAAATGAGACAGTCGGTTTATGTGCTTTATTATTAACTTTTAATATAACAAAACTCTTTGAGCATCGAGATAGTTGTTTTGTTATGGCATGTAGGTAATCGTAAGCTCACAAAAAAGAGAGAAAAACTGAATAAAGGTATGAATGCTAATTAGCAAATTTAACCTTTATTTATATTGGCTAAAATACTGAGCTCTCGCCATTGCTCAAGGCTTACTTGATCGCGAAATATAGTCATTGATAAAGATCGCTGATAAGGCTCAACGATACTGAACTCAAAAACCATTGCCCATTGATAGCGGTTGACAGAGATTAAATGCGCTTGCCATAGCTCATCGCCGCGGCCTGTTCGCATCAACAACTGCCATTGTTT
>NZ_JBPYDE010000191.1:0-989 GCF_051847555.1 Psychrobacter sp. 1Y4
TGAAAGACTTTGCAGGCGCGATTGCCAATATGTTGCCAATATTGGTGGTACTGGTCATCGGTTTGTTTATCGGTTTTATGTGGCAGCTGATACGCGGCGCATTCGCATCGAGCTTGGATAAAGCTCGTAGCCGTACGGCAGAGGATACGCAAGCGACGATGCAACTGACGACCGGTAGTTATTTGGCAGAAGGTGCTACCGTTACCGAACAGTCCGATAATAACGTAAACCTAGAAAAAGACAGTACATTAAATAAGAAAGCCAATAGCGATATGTCCGATAAATGATAAAAGTAGACTCAGCATTAATATAAAGTTATTGTCTTAAAAAATGACTGCATACTTGAATGAAAAGACACCAATGAGTGTCTTTTTTTATGCCAGAGTGTGTACCAATCATATGAATAGTTAACGGGATATAACCATGGTTCATAAAGGCGAACGCATGAGTATTTTGGCAATACGTCAGGCTGTGCTAATCTAATTTATCTTTTATTCATTATCAAATTTTTAGTTCTATTTATTTATCACCATACATTCATAACAATTCATCTATAACAACAATCGAGACCTGATTATGAGCAAGCAAACCTTTACCGGCACTCAAAATTATATCGCAACAGACGATTTACAACTGGCAGTGAATGCGGCCATGACATTACAAAAGCCGCTCCTTATCAAGGGTGAGCCTGGTACAGGTAAGACATTGCTTGCAGAAGAGGTTGCTGAAAGTCTAGGAATGCCACTGATTACGTGGCACATCAAGTCGACGACTAAAGCTGAGCAGGGTTTATACGAGTACGATGCGGTATCGCGCCTGCGTGACTCGCAGTTGGGTGATGACAAGGTTTATGAGATTGGCAATTATATCAAGCCGGGCAAGCTGTGGGATGCCTTCACTAGCACTGAGCGCAGCGTACTACTAATCGATGAGATTGATAAAGCAGATATCGAGTTCCCTAATGATTTGCTCCATGAGCTGGATAAGAT
>NZ_JBPYDE010000192.1:0-988 GCF_051847555.1 Psychrobacter sp. 1Y4
AGACGCATGACCGCGCACGTTGGGTTGCCCTGTCTGCGTTTGATACGTTGGTCGGTTGCAGGGTTTGAATTGGGTGACATAGCGGTTGGCGAATTTGTGCGTATTCACTTAACTAGTGAGCACTATCAGCAATTGGGTATTAGCTATTAGTTTGTCATGTCTAAACGCTTAGCTACCGACATATATTTTCATTTAAAGTAAATATATTACGTCTTGTTAAACATAGCGTCTCGAATGGGTAAGGTTTATCTGTTAAGATTCAGCACGTCATTAGTTATGTAAAATAGACCTCATTTATTCATCATTTGGTCTTCTTATAGTAGGGATATATCATGATTGCTTCTCATCGTTTTGTTCTGTTGGCCACCAGCATTTCTACTGCACTGCTATTAAGTGCGTGTCAGCCAGCAGCAGATAGTCAATCAGCGCCTGTAGAAGAAGCCACCCCGCCAATGACTGACATGACTCATGCTGAGCATGAGAATATGAGCCACGATACATCGGTAGATAGCGAAAACGTCACAGATGACGCTCAGATGACGGATATGCTCAAAGACTACACAAAGTCCATGACCAGTATGCATGACGAGATGATGATCGGTATGGGTTATAACGATCCTGATACCGCGTTCGCCAAAGGCATGCTTGGGCATCATCGCGGCGCGATAGATATGGCGAAAATTCAACTAAAATACGGTACAGATGACGCCATGCGCCAGCTTGCCCAAGACATCATCACGGCGCAGCAAGCTGAGATTGATATCCTAAACAAATGGCTTGCTAGCCATCCTGACGCAGCCAAACCTAAGCCCAATACCGCTGCTATGCAACAGGCCTACGCTAAGGGCATGGAAAGCATGCATGGTGAGATGACATTGGGTATTGCTGATCCTATGCCGGATATGGCATTTGCACGTGGCATGCTACCGCACCATATTGGCGCCGTAGATATGGCAAAAATCGAGCTCGAATACGGTACTGATGAAAA
>NZ_JBPYDE010000193.1:0-985 GCF_051847555.1 Psychrobacter sp. 1Y4
GAAAAAGCAGAAGTATTGGGCGGTGTAGTACTGATTGCGATTGGTATAAAAGTGATGTTTTTTGGTTAGGGCGTGTTCCTCATTCAAACGTTTATCACCATTTTTAAAATAGAGACACCGCCTTAATCGTTCACTTTACTTCAAGCTATTTTCCAATAAAAAGCACCGCTTTGATTATCAAAGCGGTGCTTTTTTGTTTCACGTGAAACTTAAGTGTGTTACGTATTTAACGACTATTCTTCGTCAGTATCAAAGCGCCACGCCAGTACACGAGTACTCTTTTGACCTTGGCTCATCTCAATGATACGCATCTGCGCGACATCTAGCTGCTTTAGCAGTAGCTGTAATGGTTTTACGTTTTCAGATTTTGAGACTAAAGTCGTGAACCAACCAACGTGCTCTGCAAAACTTTGGCTTTCTTTTGCCATCTTGGTCAAGAACGCAATCTCGCCACCTTCGCTCCACAATTCTTTATGCTGACCACCGAAGTTTAGATTTTGAGCAGCGTTACCTGATTTGGTTGAGCTACGGCTGATTTGCTCGCTTTCATTTTTACCGCGATGACGCTGCAAGTTATGCTGCTTACGACTGTTGGCTTCCATCGCTTCTTCTAATGACGCATGAAACGGCGGGTTACAAACCACCACATCAAAGTAATCTTGACGACCAATGATATTTTTAAAGATAAACTTAGGCTCAGGTTGCAGCTTAACTTTGACCGCGCTTTTTAGCTTTGGATTGGCGTCACAAATGAGTGCAGCGGTATTGACCGAAATCGGATCAATATCGCTCGCGGTAAAGCGCCAGCCATAGCTCTGACTACCGACGATCGGATAGATCGCACTGGCACCCGTACCGATATCTAGAGCATGAATCTCTTTACCCGTCGGCGGTGTGTTGTCGGCATTGACGTGCGTGGTTTGCGCGAGTAAATCTGCAATATAGTGAATATAATCGGCACGTCCAGGAATAGGCGGACACAGAT
>NZ_JBPYDE010000194.1:0-985 GCF_051847555.1 Psychrobacter sp. 1Y4
ATCATCGCCCAGCTATAGGAGAGCGCTCATGAGAATGGATCACCAACTGGCAGAGCGCTGGATCGCGCCGCAAGCACATGTACTGGATTTGGGCTGCGGTAATGGCGAGCTACTTGCGCACTTACAGCAGAAGCTAGGCGTCACTGGATACGGACTTGAGATTGACGAAGACAAAATCAACGAGGCCATTGGCAATGGCTTATCTATTGTTGAGCAAGACCTCAACGATGGTTTGGCACGCTTCGCCGATAACAGCTTTGATACCGTCGTTATGGCACGCGCGCTACAAGCGGTAAAATCCCCTGATGTGCTGCTACTTGATATGCTGCGCGTCGCTCGAGAGGCGATCATCACCTTCCCTAACTTTGCCCATTGGCAAAACCGTCTTCATTTAGGACTTAAAGGGATGATGCCTGTATCTGAGGCACTGCCTTATGAATGGTACAACACCCCCAATATTCATCTATGCACCTTTAAAGACTTTGAGCAACTGTGTGCGCAGCATGATATTCATATCGTCAATCGCTTTGCGGTAAGCGACTCTGATAAAGGTCATTCCCCACTGATAACGGCACTGATTAGACAGGCACCCAATTTACTCGCAGATGTCGCTATCTATCGAGTGACAAAGAAAAAAACGAAGTAATGTCAGATATTTGATTTTTGCTTAAAAGGACAAAATGACCGTTATTGCTGAACCTTTTATCTTAGCAAATTGTTAACTAATGATTGTCTTATAGTAACTCTATGATTTTACTGGGGACAATCAGGTATAAGCAGCTATTAAATCTTGTAATTAGTATTTGAGTTTCGTAAGTTTGGGTGTTAAGCTAGCAAAATGTTGTCAATTACCCCACTATTACGACCGTTTGTCTAATCAGTTAGGGCCAAATCGATAATACAAAATTAAAAACTCTATTGCTGATGATTAGGTAAGTTCATATCGCAAGATGTCACCTAATTGTTATCGCCGTCTAACTGTCTT
>NZ_JBPYDE010000195.1:0-984 GCF_051847555.1 Psychrobacter sp. 1Y4
AATAAGAATTAATGACTATATAAAAATACCTAAATCGGACGGTTATAGAGGAATACACCAGATTTTCAGGTGTAAAGTTAAAGATAAAACTTTCCGATTAGAATTACAGATTCGTACTAAGATACAGCATGAATGGGCAACTATTGTAGAAATACTCGGTTCTTTATATAAGGCTTCTTTTAAGGCAGGAGAAGGTGAGGAAAAGTATTTAAGATTTCTTCAATTAACTAGTGTCTTATTTTCGATTGAAGAAAAATCTCCTACTATTCCTAGTTATGCAGAATTAACTCCAGCGGACGTATGTATTAGACTAAATGAATTAGAAAAAGAATTAAAAATTATTGAAAAACTACAAAGTGTCAATTCTATTAAGCTTTTAGAAAAAAGCTTCGAAGCTAAATACTATCTAATACAGTTAAACCTAGAATCTCGAGAAACGAGAGTCTTACATTACTCTGATGGGAAAAGAGCAAATGAAGATTATTATCGACTGGAAAAAACATACAAAGAAAGTGATAAGTTTGATGTTGTTTTAGTATCAGTGGATGATGTCAACAAAATTGAAGAGGCCTATCCAAACTATTTCCTAGATAGTGGCAGTTTTATAAAAAGATATAGTAATTTATTAACGAAATATTCGTGAGTATATTAAATTTTTTAAAGAACAGCATTATAAATAAAAACCGATAAAATCTTTCCTTGGGATAACTGTTATTTAATTAATAATTCTTTAAATTACTTCTTCCTTAGCTTTAACAATCAATTTGCGCACCTACGCACTTTCCTTTAGCAATCAAACATCATAGGCAGTTTGGCTTTTTGCTCCTTTTCCTATGCGTATTTGGCTTTTTCTGCTAGATATTTTTGCAGATTATCTTGCTCAAAATTATTCATCGTTTATCCTTCTCAATTTTTAATACCCAAAAAAACGGCACTGAAATCAGTGCCGTTTTATAAGTCTTTAGAATGTAAAAGCTAAGAATA
>NZ_JBPYDE010000196.1:0-980 GCF_051847555.1 Psychrobacter sp. 1Y4
AGATGATAGCAATTGTCGTAATATTGAGATTGTTAGTATCATCGGGAGCGTGGGCAACGAAAAAAAATTAATTAATATATTCAAAAATAGCCATATAAATACGATTTATCATGCGGCAGCCTACAAACATGTGCCTATTGTGGAGTCTAATCCTTTTGAGGGAACCATTAATAATACCAAAGGCACTTACCATTGTGCTCGTGCTGCAATACGGGCAAACGTCGAAACCTTTGTATTGATCTCTACTGATAAAGCAGTGCGACCAACCAACGTGATGGGCGCATCCAAGCGCTTGGCTGAATTGGTTTGCCAAGGGTTTAGCCAAAGCAACAGTAAAACTTGTTTTAGCATGGTGCGCTTTGGCAATGTTTTAGGTTCCTCAGGCTCTGTCGTACCATTATTTACCAAACAGATTGAGCAGGGTGGTCCGATCACCATCACGCATCCAGAAATAACTCGCTACTTCATGACCATTCCAGAAGCGGCCAGCCTCGTCATCCAAGCAGGTGCAATGGCATTTGGCGGTGAAGTATTTGTACTAGATATGGGTGCACCAGTCAAAATCGTTGATCTTGCCAAGCGTATGATTCGTTTGACAGGGTGTGAGCTAAAAGATGCGAGCAACCCAAATGGTGACATCGAAATTGTCTTTACAGGATTGAGGCCCGGCGAGAAGCTCTATGAGGAGTTGATTATCGGTGAAGACAACATCGAAGCTACGTTTCATCCACTCATCATGCAAGCTATGGAGCATAGCTATCCTTTAGAAGATATCGAGACTATTTTATTTGAATTTATCGCAAGAGCAAAACAGCAAGATGTTAGATGGCTAAAAACACAGTTCAGGTCTTTCGTCGAAGGGTATCACGAAGGACATGATATTGAAGTCGAAAAAGTGAAGATAGAATTGATTGATGAGGGTGGTTGATCAAAGGATTAAAAGCTTAGGAGATCTTTCAGAAAATCACAGTAAGTAAATT
>NZ_JBPYDE010000197.1:0-980 GCF_051847555.1 Psychrobacter sp. 1Y4
TAAAAATTGTGACTATTTGCAACGATGGTCGCTTGATATTTTGGACGTGCTAATCGGAATGGCTGATAGCCCAAATGCCAATAAAAATAAGGCTTTAGATATCAACGCCGTACTGATGGCACATCGCCTGTAGGCCACCTGAATAACCTTGACCTACCGCGCGGAATTTCCATTCGCCATTGTGACGATATACTTCACCGAATACCATGGCGGTCTCAACAGAGTAATCTTCTGCTAGATCAAAACGTACCACTTCAGTGCCGGTCTCTTCATTGACAACGCGGATAAAGGCATTGGCTACCTGACCGAAGTTTTGGTTGCGAGTAGCAGCGTCATGGATAGTCACCGTCACAACTACCTTATCAACGTCAGCAGGTACTTGGGTTAAGTTTACTTTGATAACTTCATCATCACCATCGCCTTCGCCAGTACGGTTGTCACCCGTGTGCTCGACCGCGCCATTATCAGACTTCAGCTGATTATAAAAAATAAAGTCATGGTCGCCGCGCACTTTACCTGCACCATTTAGCAAAAATACACTGGCATCAAGATCGAACTCAGCACCAGAGGTGGCGCGCTCATCCCAGCCTAGACCGATTAGTAGCTTGGTCAAATTTGGATCAGTTTTCGTTAGCGATAAGTTACCGCCTTTGTTAAGTGATAGAGCCATGGTGTTATCCTTGTTATTAGACGTTAGAGATTTAATGACATAAAAGGCGATGCTTACGCTATAACTGCGCAAATCCATCGCCTAGTAATGCTCTATCATAACAACAAAAAATGACCCAATCAAAGCCGATTGGGTCATGGTTATATTTCATATACATTGGACAAAAAACCTAAGTTTCAGGTAGTTATGCTGCCGCGATGAATTACTCTATTTATAAATACTAGCTTATAAACTTTAGCGATGGCGAATCTCAAAGCTTTGATGAATGGGCTTTTTGATATTAAAATCAAAACCAATCGTCTTTTGCGTG
>NZ_JBPYDE010000198.1:0-980 GCF_051847555.1 Psychrobacter sp. 1Y4
CATTACGAATCTTGCGCCGCCAAGATCTCGGCTCTCATCTACTTTCATACTACCATTAAACCAAAAGGCAATGCGCGATACAATAGACAAGCCTAGACCGTAGCCGCCTGATGCTCGTGTACGGCTATCATCCAAGCGCGAAAACGGTATAAATACTTTTTCACGATCAGCCTCAGGAATCCCATGACCGTCATCTTCGACGCTGACAAATGCATTACCCTTTTTGACACCAGCACTAATAATGATCGTGGTCTCGGCATAACGTAAAGCATTACCTGCAAGATTCTGAATCACACGGTGCAGATATCGTCGATCGGCAATCGCGGTTACTTTCGCATTTGGCAAGTTGGTCACTATTTTAATCGGCTTACCTAGTGCATTGGTCTCACGCTCAATCTGCTGTAGCAGTTCTCTGAGATTTACTGGTTCTAAATCTAATTTTGGCGAGCCCTCTTCGAGCTTGGCATAAGTCAAAATCTCATCAATCAAACCATTAAGTGATTCGATATCTTCATCGATATAATCACGCTGCATAAAGCGTGAATCTTCGTCGTCAGTATCAGCCAGCATATCTACCGCAAATCGAATACGCGCAACTGGCGTACGAAGCTCATGTGATACGGCTCGCGTGAGCTCTCGTTGCGACTCAATCAAACGCTTAATATGTGACGTCATTGCGTTAAAGGTGGCTGATAAACGTGCGATCTCATCTTGACCAATTACCTGTACTTGAATATCAAGATTACCTTTACTCACCTCATTAACACCCACTTGAATAAGCTGCAGCTTGCGCTCAAGTGGGAAAATAAGCGCATAAACACCCAAACTGATTAAAAACATACTAATCAGAATCATACTAATAATTAAATTGAGTGGAAACCAGTTAAATAAGGGTACAGGGCCTATCAAGACTGCCATATCATTAATTTCAGACGGAACCACTATCTTGATGGCCGAACTACTGGTACTACTATTAGGGT
>NZ_JBPYDE010000199.1:0-979 GCF_051847555.1 Psychrobacter sp. 1Y4
AAGGATTATAACTAATACTACGAGGTAATGATTTGGTGCAGAACTGCTCTTAAGCTTGGGCGTATTATAAGGGGTACATCCTAGTATCGCAAGCCTTATCTCATGTTTCGTGTAACCAACGCGGTTTATTGAGTGGATTTGGCTCAAATTGCAACCATTTTAGGCATTTGGCAAGCGGAACAAATATATCGCTACTCCACTACAAACAACGGCTACCAGCCATGCCACCCACATCATATCGGCAGATAAACGATAAAACAACATAACAGTTGACGCGGCCATCATTATGGTTGCCAAAACCTTGGCATACAGCGGCACGGCATGATTGTTTTCCCAATCGCGGACGAATTTTCCGAAGTACTTGTGATTGATAAGCCAAAAATGAAAGCGCTTAGAGCTACGCGCCCAGCAGCCTGCCGCTAGTAGTATAAAGGGCGCAGTCGGCATGACGGGCAGTAATATCCCAATAATACCTAAAATAAAAAATACCCAGCCAAGCGTCACAAAGGTCCAGCGTATCATCGGACTTCTGGATTGATTGGTCTTGGGCCTATGATAAAACGTTTTTTTATTATGGGTCATGAAGGTCGTATCGTATTTTTAGCAAGTGAATTACAAGGAGTAATATCGACAAATACCGTTAATATCAGTCCAAATGAAGCATTCATCATGCACCACGCACTATATGCAAACAAGATTACTTTTGCGTCTTTGGTTTGTCTTTTGTTTCATACACTGAGACGTTTTCAAAAAAAATCATTAATCAGCTTACTACGTTAAAAAACCGCTCACCATTGAATGATGAACGTTTTTTTATTTCTAAAAAGCAATTACTTTTTATAAGTTTGGATGCTTCTCAAGGATCGAATATTTTTCAGAATTGTATTATTTAAACTCGTACAGGCTGACTCTTTATATCCTCCTTAATTGACACTCTGACTCACATATATCAAAATTCAAATTATACTGCCCTCTTAAC
>NZ_JBPYDE010000200.1:0-979 GCF_051847555.1 Psychrobacter sp. 1Y4
GTACAGTGTCGTGATGATGGTCAGGCTGATGCGTAGTCTGAGAGGCTTTGGATATCGCGCGTTTTGGATCTTTCATGTTCCATTTATTAGGGCGTACGCCAGTTTTTCAATCTCTTTTGAGGTTGATGTTTTAAATCAAAAAAACAGCTTAGAGTTTGGTTAATTACCGCGATGATAAGGGTGGTTATTATTGATACTCATCGCGCGGTATAGCTGCTCCATTAGTACAACGCGTACCAGCGGATGCGGCAATGTCAGTGCTGATAATGATAATTTTGCGTCGGCTTTTGCTAACACTGCTGGTGACACGCCGTCTGCACCGCCGATGACCAACGCAATATCATCACCTTGCTGCATGCCATCAGCGAGTTTATGAGCTAGCCCTTCTGTCGAAATCATCTTACCTTTGACGTCTAGTACCCACAACTGCTCACGGCTCGCGGCATTATGAGCGGCCAATATCGCTTGACCTTCTTGCTCACGGTACTGTGCTAGATTGGCATCTGATGGGTTTTTTGCCCGTTTTGCGGCGGCGATTTCCACAATCTCTGTGCTCAGCATGGGCTGAATACGCTTAAAATACTCATCAAAACCTGTTTGCACCCAGCTAGGCATCTTATTGCCAACGGTCAAAATTCTTACCTTCATAGTACGTACCATTTTTTAAATTGAAAAATTTTTACATTCGAGCATTGAGTCTGAGTATTGATAGCCATCAGTGCTCGATTATCTAATCACTACATCAAAGGGGTAATGGTCTCTGATACGCTGTGATCTACATCCTGCTCATCATCACTCGAATCGGCTTGGCGTTGTTTTGGAATCACGCTGAGCTTGGCATCAGATTCGAAGACAATAGCTTCGATATCATCAAAATTATTGATACCTTCAGCACGCATCGCACATTCGATTTCTTGACGAGTCAAGCGCTCGGCACGCATCGCCTCTGGCAAAAACTGTCCTTGATAAAAGACAATAC
>NZ_JBPYDE010000201.1:0-974 GCF_051847555.1 Psychrobacter sp. 1Y4
TATCTGTCCATAAATGTTTCAATGCTGTTGAATACTCAGCCTCTTGAATTCTAATTAACGCTTTATCTAATTCTGCTTCCAAAAGTACAGCTAAACTAGCATCACCTTCAACTAAAATTTCCAAATAACTATCCGCCAAAGTCTTTTCTGCATCGATGGCAGTTCTTCGTGAATTCTCTAACTTACTATCACCATTAAGGTTGAAAACAGCAATAGTATTATTAGCAATCTCTCTATTTTGCAAAGTTAAATTAGTCCTAGGTCTAACCTTTCCAGAATTGAGGAAAAGTATTAAATTATCAGAACCTAACACATCAGGTTTACACACTTTACGTAAGTCTATTGCTTTAGCTAATGGGTTATTATCTTTATACGTTCCACAACGATTTGCATTATTACATGAACCGAATAAATTACCCCAGTCAAAGGTCAAACTAGGGACTTTGTCTCTTTGAATAAAGTGCTCAACATGCCCTTTGAAATTATTATTTTTATGAAGACTACATTCACAGTATGCACAAAACCCTTTCTGCATAATATTGAGCTTTTCCCAAATATCTTTATAAAGACTATTCTCTCTAATAACAGACCAACTATCTTTACCATACTTAAAACTAGCTAAACAAAAGGGAGCATCGCCACGAACCAGTTTCTTCATTGAAATCAACTTCCTTTTAACATTTTGACTTTTAATTTAAATTCTTGAGTTCTAATATCACCTTTAATTTTTAAGACCTCTGGATGCTCATCTCCGAAATGTTTGATTATTCTATCAAATAACTTTACACCTTCTTCTGATTTCCAGAGGTTCTCTGCAATTAATGCTGAATATTCAGAAAGCCACTTTGCTTCACATACCATGGTTATAGCAAATGTTCCCATGATTTGCTCTAAGATATCAGAGCTACAAACACCTTTAGTTTGAAATTCTGGTATATCTATAGAAGCGTTTCCATCATTGTCATATCTAAGTA
>NZ_JBPYDE010000202.1:0-972 GCF_051847555.1 Psychrobacter sp. 1Y4
TTATCAATTGGGGCTTTGGTTGAGTCGGACATGGTAGAACTCCTAGGCTATGATAATAAAAAGAACGAGTAGTCAATCGAGATAATCACTGTTGATATAAAGAGCATAACGAAGCACTGTGTATTTATAAAACTAATATATAAGAATTATAAGTTTTAAATTATTAATCATTAAGTCTTGGTGTAGTACCTCATCCAGCTTGCTATTAACGCCATTGCTCTTGTTACTAGGTAGGACAGTAATAAGCCGATCAAGTTTGTATTGATCCTACCTCTATCTACATATTACCGATAAATGAAAGCGTTGTCAGACATCTTTGATGAGAGTAAGTAGTAAGAAAACTAAGGACTGATTTAACCATAGTGAAAGATTGCTATAATCTGCGTTACTATCGCGAAATATAAGCTGTTGTGAAAGTGCCAGAATCAATGAGTTAATGCAAAAACATCTAGTCAAGGTAGAGGTTCTCAAGTACCATAACTGAATTTTGTTGTAATGATCATATTGGTGCAACGTAGAGCAATTTTTATCGATCTTTTTATGGATAACTGATTCTAAAGATTGATAAAAATTGTGCGCAGTTGTGTTATTTGTCTCAATTGTTGGTGAGTTATTATGTCTGCTGTCAAATCTGTACCACCCAAACCTCCCATCGCCAAAAAATCATGGGGCGAGGCGGCGAAAGCCTATCTTGATCGGCGTGCTATGATCATGCTGTTTTTAGGTTTTGCAGCGGGTATTCCTATTTTGCTTATCTTCTCCAGTCTATCGTTATGGCTGCGTGAGGCGGGATTTGATCGCAGTGTGGTGACAACCTTTAGTTGGGCGGCATTGGGTTATTCGTTCAAGTTTATTTGGGCACCTCTAGTAGATGCAGTGCCGCTACCGATATTGACGAAATTGCTGGGTCGCCGTCGTAGCTGGATTTTGATCGCACAGCTTTTGATTATTTGGGCGATTTATATGATGGCC
>NZ_JBPYDE010000203.1:0-972 GCF_051847555.1 Psychrobacter sp. 1Y4
TAGATAACGGCTGCCATGGTTGTAAGAGCGGTGTACATATAGATCTAGGCAGTAATGGCATCAGCCATACCAATGCGCTCTTAATCAGTCGATTGGCCAACATATCTTGACTCAGTACACTACGCTCACAAATAAACTTATGCGGCTGCATGCTGTTATGTCGTAGCTGCTCTTTGATGAGCAGGCGCCCTTGTAGCGATGATTGGTTATTGATCTGCGCCTGATAATGCTGGGTTGGCTGATAACGAACCAAACGCTGCAAAAACTGCTCTAATAGCCAGTCTGACAACGGCGGAGCCTCGACAGATAATGGCATTGACTGATCACTAAATTGACCTAGGTTTTTCATGCTAGGCAGCTTACGACTTTGACGCGCATCAAGACGAGTCAAGTCGGATAACATGCCTTGTACCCAGTGACGAGTTTGAGCAATATTATTATATTGAGTGGATTGATCCAGCTTTGGCAATAGCTCAAGTATCATACCACTAGGCAAGAGGATAATTCCTATATAATGCCCGACCTTGAGCTGCCACTGTCCTTGCTTACGCTTGATGGTAAATACGGCAAACTCTTGCGCCATTAGCCAATGAAAGTCAGAGACATGCGGGAAATCGTGCGCTGTGAGGCGTTGGTGTTCAAATGCCGTCATAACCTTCGCTATGGGAGCCTTACTGTTAGGTATACGAGCATAAAAACTATTTGCATTAATATTATCTGCACTAATATAGTTTCCTTGCGCATAATATTGATTATGAGTTCTCACTAAACAGCCACCTTACTCGTACAAACGCTGATAGATAGCGGGTTTGCCAAACTCACCAGTCTTAGCAATAAGGTCGGGATTCATCATATAGCCACCTACGTTCATCGATTGAACAAGAAAGGCGCCCTGCCCTGCAAACATTTGATGTTGAGTCGTTGCATTATTCTTACTCATCGGATCATACAAATCATTATTTATCATTGTTT
>NZ_JBPYDE010000204.1:0-971 GCF_051847555.1 Psychrobacter sp. 1Y4
GGCCGCGACAATCGGTAAAGTAGTAATGGTGGGCGCTAGTGCCGCTGCGTTTGCAGGGCCGCTTGGTCTCAGTGATGCCTTTGGGTTAGAAAACGTTCGTTATGAGCTGTTGATCGTGTCGTTTTTTATTATCTTATTTTCAGGATTTTTGCTACCAACAGCCAACCTTGCTGGTACTCATGGCCCACTTATTCCATTGATTCCCATTGTTGTGGCTGCAGGTGGTCATCCAATGGCTTTTGGACTACTGATTGGTGCTTTTGGTCTGCTGCTCGCTATTAGTAAAGGGGGAAGCTTACTGGCCAATTTAACCAGTAAAGGGGTATGCGGTGGCCTATTGATTTACTTGGGCTTTATCGGAACGACGTCACAGGTCAAAAATCTCTTTGCTTGGGCAGAAGGGATTGGCATGTCGCATATTGCTTTCTTTATTATTCTGGCAACCATTCTGCTATATGCATTGCTTGAGCATTGGCAAAAACGCTGGCTTGCAGTTCCGCTCAGTTGCGTGTTAGGTGGTGGTCTTGCTTTTGCATTGGGCGCACCTTTTGCGTTTAAAACAGCACCAGGTTTACCGCATATGAACCCAATGTATTGGTGGGGTGAGAACACAGGTTGGATGTTAGGTTTACCGACGATTGAAAGCTTCATTGTGGTATTACCGTTTGCTATTTTGGCTGTGGCAATGTGGTCACCAGACTTCTTAGGGCATCAGGTATTCCAAAAAATTAGCTACCCTAAGCGTACTGAAAAAGTGCTCATGGATATCGATGATACGATGACCAGTGCGTCATTTCGTCAGGTAGTTGGTTCTGTGCTAGGTGGTGCCAACTTTGCGTCCTCTTGGGGTACTTATATTGTTCCTGCAGCGATTGCTAAGCGTCCGATTCCTGCTGGTGCTTTATTGACAGCCTTATTTTGTATTATCGCGGGTATTTGGGGCTATCCAATGGATTTGGCTATCTGGCAAC
>NZ_JBPYDE010000205.1:0-968 GCF_051847555.1 Psychrobacter sp. 1Y4
CTATTATGGTGCTAAGTTCACCGTTTGGTTGCTCTGCGACGTCAACGTAAACTCTTTCAAATCATATCCCTGTTGCTGGGCAATCTGACGATATTTAGTATACGTTTCCTGACTGATATTTGGCGAACGTGCTAGGAGCCATAGATACTCTTTGTCAGGCGTCCCTACTAGGGCAGTTTTATAATCTGCATCACGTGCTAATACCCAATAATCAGCACGGCCGACTGGGATCCAGCGAATCCACTTCGGTAAAAACGTCACTTTTAGTTTGCTGCCACTTTCATCTACTGGCTTTGCCAAACCTTCTGCCGTAATACCTGAACCATCCTCGCTCACGCATTTGTTAGTGACGACAATGCCTGAGCCATCAGTCTTTTGCGTATAGTTTGCCGTTACATCGCCTGCGCATTTACGTTGAAAATACATCGGTAAACGTCCGATCTCATACCATGTCCCAGCGTATTCATTGAGATCGACACTATCCACTGTCGTTGGCGTGCTTGCAGACTTATAGATAATATCGCTTGGCTTAACAGATAACATTTGCGTCGTTGTCTCACTACTCATCGCATTATCTTGCATATTACTAGCAGTAGCCATATTATTGGGCGGCGTTGCAGCATAGGCTGAAAATGCCGCTAGCGGTATGATGATCGCTAACGCAATGCCTGTATGCTTGATAAGTCCATTCATAAATATACGCTCCGGTATGTCTTTATATGACGAGTTGATAGTGGTTGATGATGTATCGAGGATTTGCTTAGTGCTGTCTTGCAAATTACTTGCTTGGTCGTCTACAAGCTCAGATATCAGCGGCTCGTCTTCATTCAACGTTGCTGATCGCTTGTAGCCATTAGCAATGTTGAATTGTTCTTTATCACTATCGCTATTTTTCAGATCTTGATTGCTTTTGCTGTTACTCATAGCGGACTCTTTTGCCTTAGTGAGGCTTTTGTCGGCGCTTTTGT
>NZ_JBPYDE010000206.1:0-968 GCF_051847555.1 Psychrobacter sp. 1Y4
GCACCGCCGCTTCCTGCCAAGTCTAGTGCCGTACCATGATCGACAGAAGTACGAATATAAGGCAAGCCTAAGGTTAGATTAACCGTATCACCAAAACCGTGCGATTTTAATACTGGCAATCCTTGATCGTGATACATGGCAATGACCGCATCACAGTTTGCTAAATGTCTGGTAGTAAATAACGTATCCGCTGGCATTGCCTCTGAAATATTGACGCCCATATTGATAAACTCGTTAAGTACTGGATTGATAATTTCAATTTCTTCCATACCCAAATGGCCGCCCTCGCCTGCATGTGGATTGAGGCCGCAAACCAAGATACGAGGCTGCGCGAGACCAAACTTTTCTCTCATGTCATCGATGACGATTTGTACCGTTTGGCGTACATTGTCCGCAGTAATCGCAGCAGGGATGTCCTTCAACGGCAAATGTGTAGTGACAAGCGCTACTTTCATCGCTTGATTGGCAAGCATCATGACCACTTTCTCACAGCCGCTTTGCTGCATAAAAAACTCAGTATGACCACTAAACATGGTACCATCTAGCAGCTTGATACCAGCATCTATCAACGCTGATTTTTGCAATGGCCCTGTGACGATAGCGGCGACTGTTCCATTTACTGCTAACTGATGAGCAATATCTAACTGCTGAGCCACCATTGCTGAGTTAGCGATATTGATTTGCCCGCAGACAACTGGTGCGGCACAAGGAATATTCAGTAGGATAAAAGCTCTATCAGCTTCTATACTCTGCTGTGATATTTGCGCTACCAAGTTAACATCGAAGTTATCGGCATTTATATCTGTATTGATAGTATGCCAACTAGGTGTACTTTTGAGCACGCCAGCTGCAATCAATTCCTCCGCGCGAGTTTGCATGGCTTTAGCATCAGCAGTCACCCAAATTGGTCGAGCAAAGTCTTGTAACTTACCCTCTGCTGCTAGTCCTAGTGCTACGTCCATGCCAAT
>NZ_JBPYDE010000207.1:0-968 GCF_051847555.1 Psychrobacter sp. 1Y4
TCCAGCACCACTATCCCAACCGACAGTACCACTGACGGCAAGTGCTGGTGCTAAGCGCTTGGCCAGACCTAACTCTACTTGCCATTGGTCATCATCATAGCTAACTAACGCTAACCCCTTATCATCCCGAGTCGAAACCTTGCTAACGTCATTATATAGTGATGGTACGATAGCAAAATCACTCCATGGTACCCAACGTACTTTTGCAGTCGCTAGGGTTGTAGGATTGATACCCGTTTGGAAATCAAGATTTACTGACTCTGGTGTACTAATCTCGATATCGGCATATCTAGTGGTTGGTAAGGCTAAACCAGCTGTAGCTCCGGCAGCTGTAGCAATAGGGAAAACTTCGAAAGCTTTTGCATCATGTTTAATCTCAGAGCGATAGGTTAATGCTGCTTTTAGTGCAATTTCAGGCTTACTATAAGACATACCAGCAATCCAGCCGTAGTCTTGATCTGGGTTAATATGCGTAGTATAGCCAGAAGCCGCACTATAAGCTGTGCCACGTAGTTTTACATCAGCGTGGACACGCTGAGCGACTGGACCACCATAAACTTGGTATTCTTTATTTTGACCAAACTTCGCACCAAAGATGCCAGTAATACTTTCTGTACGTACCTCTACCTGTGTAGTTTCACCTGCAGTAGCTGCCAAGCCTTTTGCAGCCTCAAGAGCAATTAGCTGACCCTGAGCTGCTTGTAATTGCTCAGGTGACAAATTACCTAGATTACCTGGAGTAAGCGCACCTCGAAGTTGAGTAATACTTTGGTCAACTAAACCTTGATTTAAATTAGGGTTGCCTGTGAAACCTTGAATAAGTGCATCTGCATTGTCATTAGTAACAAAATCATTATTACCAGTATAATCAGCGGCTGCGCCAAAAGGCTCGTCATATAAGACGCCAACACTAAACGTGTCGTTAATGTCTGTTTTTACGCCATAACGGAAAAAGTCATAAGATTCTG
>NZ_JBPYDE010000208.1:0-966 GCF_051847555.1 Psychrobacter sp. 1Y4
TGGCAGGATATCGACTGGGATAATAATACATGGGCGTTCTCCCCGACCAAAGGCGAAGGTCGCGACGACATGGTATCGCACTTGGTCGTACCATTAGCCACGCAAGTGATTGCGCGATTACGAAATATTCAATCTATCACAGGCTATAAAGAGTACGTCTTTGCCTCAATGCGTGGTTCAAGCAATGCTTATATCAGCAAAGCCACACTGGTACAGATATTTCACCGGCTTGGATACAAAGACGTGCAATGTGCGCATGGCTTTCGTGCATCGGCCAAAACCTTGCTCATGGAACAGCCAGAGTTACGCTACTCAGACATAGTCACAGAACTGCAGCTGGGCCACAGGATAAAAGACACCCATGGCGGGGCTTACAATAGACTCGATGAGATCGATACTAGAATCCAGATGATGCAAGATTGGGCGGATTATATAGATAAGTTGCGAGATTACGCTAAGACGTCAGCCAAGTAATCTCGCTCTAAGAATAGTTTGAAAAATAGACGGAGCGCTAAATACACTATAGTATGACGGACATCGGTTGATAAAAAATTGCTTTGGGCGCCAAACATAACTACCCATTTATGTTAAATTGCAAAAAACCATAAGGATATTACGTCTAAGATAGCCATAGTATTTTATCCATTCATTTGATAGGAAGGTTAAGGATGACTCTAGATAATAACGTACTACGTAAACGCACCAGCTTGTTGGGTTCATTACTAGGCGATGCCATTTCTCGCCAGTCTGGTGAGCAGACAATAGAAACCATTGAGACACTACGCAAAGGCTTTATTCAACAGCGCCGTGAACCAAATGAGGCACATAAACAGCAGCTCATCGACTTTATTGCTTCTTTAGACAATCAAACTTTAAAGGATGTCATACGCGGCTTTTCTATCTATTTTTTCCTTGCCAATCTAAGCGAAGAGAACTACTTGCGTGAGCAACGTCATGAGCTGCGTA
>NZ_JBPYDE010000209.1:0-966 GCF_051847555.1 Psychrobacter sp. 1Y4
CGGTGCTCAAGCTCAAGCCACTCAAGCGGGTGCGACTGCTATAGGTTGGCAATCAACTGCGAGCGGTGTCCGTGCCCAAGCCTTTGGTCATATAGCTTCGGCAACGGGCGAGCGCTCGACCGCAGTTGGTGAGGCAGCATCTGCACAAGGCGAACGCTCTGTGGCGTTAGGTAACGAATCGGTCGCTGGTGGCAGTAATGATACCGTCGCTATTGGTAATCTAGCCAATGCAGGTAATAACTCAGCCACCGCGGTCGGCGGTCAAGCCAATGCAGCAGGAACTGGCTCTACCTCGATTGGTTGGCAGTCAGCAGCAACTGGTTTACGCTCACAAGCGTTCGGTCATTTAGCCAAAGCAACTGGCGAACGATCAACTGCTGTGGGTGAAGCTGCGCAAGCACAGGGCGAGCGCTCTGTCGCGCTAGGTAATGAATCGGTGGCAGGCGGTTTAAACAGTATCGCTATCGGTAACGGCGCAACGGCAGCAGCTGACAATCAGATCGTCTTGGGTAACGCAGGTCAACTGCAAGCTAGTACCGCAGCACAGACAGGCACGACCAATCTTGTCACAACCGATGCCAACGGTACATTAGGTACCAGTGTCAGCGTAGACTCACTAGCAACCTCTAGACAGTTTAACGACTTACGTAGTCGATATGATCGTCAAGAAGATCGCTTGGATGAAGCCGAAGACGGTATCGCAATGGCACTGTCTCTAGAGACGCCAGTGATTCCTGCTGGTAAGCGCTATGCGATGTCATTTGGTACAGGCTATTACAATAGTAGCTCAGCATTGAGTACCTCATTTGCTGGCAGAATGAGCGATAGCATGACCATTTCGGCCGGTGCGGGTGTCGGGCTTGATACTGGAAAAGTCGGCGCTCGCGGCGGTGTCACTTTTGCTTGGTAATTCATTTACGTAGTAACTGCTCATAAATATCTACTGCCGCCTTGAGCTTATATAAG
>NZ_JBPYDE010000210.1:0-965 GCF_051847555.1 Psychrobacter sp. 1Y4
CCTCAAGATTAGATTTCCCTAAAGAGCCGTTCAAGACTAGGACGTTGATAGGCAGGGTGTGGAAGCGCAGCGATGCGTGTAGCTAACCTGTACTAATTGCTCGTTTGGCTTGACCATACAACACCCAAGTGGTTTGTATCAAGTCTAATTAATCTATCTTGTATAGCTTACGCTATAGAAACAGACAGAACATTTCGATATCACCGTTAACCTTGATTCAGTTAGGTTAAGTGATACTTAGTCAAATAAGTAAAACTAAAACAGACTCATATCTAACCCCCTTTGCTGACGACAATAGCGCGATGGCCCCACCTGATCCCTTCCCGAACTCAGAAGTGAAACATCGTTGCGCCAATGGTAGTGTGGTTCGCCCATGTGAGAGTAGGTCATCGTCAGCTCTCTATTCTAAAGTAAAAGCCCCTTCTGCATAAGCAGAAGGGGCTTTTCTTTGTCTGGAATTCTATAGTGTGGATTTTAATTTTATTGAGGTTATTATCGATTATGATGGTGATTTAAAAGGATTCTTAAGGCAATATAATTATATTTGGCAAAATAGATAAGCTACGTTTGCCATATCTGTATAAGCATTTGCAACTACTTGATAAGAGAAGTATAAGGTTTTGTTTGCTGATAATTTTTATTTTGCTCCTTTCTAAAATTTAATTGATATGGGAAATGAGTATTTAATATTTGCTGACAAACACTTAAAGCTTTTGAAGAAAAGCTTTCCAATGTAGTTAGCTTTTAAACTTAAGAGTCTCGCTATATAAAACAATTACGGCTTATTGATAGATATACTGTTAAGCTTTTAACCATGTTATTAATAAGTATAGAATAGTGTACGATATTAATTTTAATATCAATTGTGTGATTAGTTTTCAATAGTATAAAATATTAAATTCTTAATCTCATTCAAAAAAGGTGTATCTCCACGTGAGACAAAATAACTATGCAATATGGATTCT
>NZ_JBPYDE010000211.1:0-964 GCF_051847555.1 Psychrobacter sp. 1Y4
ACGCCATTACTGTATGGATGATGCCATGGTGCGTTGGCACTGTGTTTGATGGCTTAGAGCATGACCGTCAAAGCATCTATCTCTTGGGTAGATGCTTTTTTTGGCTAACGAATTTGACTTAAAACATTAAGTCAAATCTAGACTATTCGGCTCGCCTAAAGCTTATCGTATTTGTAATTGTTCGTGGTTTTAACCACGGCTTTGAGCTAAACTGACGGGATTATTGACCGAACATTTACCTCTTTTATGGACAAACGCCCATCGTGTTTTGATCCGCCATAATGAATAACAATAGATGACTATTATGAGTAATTTTGCGAGTAGCTTTGTTAATTTTGACATTCCCAATTGGTTTGATAGCCAGCATTTAACGGGTATGCTCCGCGGTATCGAAAAAGAAGGCCTGCGCGTGAAGCCTGATGGTTTTTTGGCACAGACGCCGCATCCAGTCAAACTTGGATCAAAATTGACCCACCCTTTTATTACTACCGATTATTCAGAAAGCCTACTTGAGCTTATCACCGAACCAAAAGCTTCGCCAAAAGAGACACTCAATATGCTCCGTCAATTGCATGTCTTGGTGTATCAAGGTATGCCGGAAGGCGAGCTGATGTGGCCACTATCTATGCCTTGTATGCTGTCTTCTAAAGATGAAGATATCCCACTGGCTGATTATGGTAGCTCTAATACAGGCAAGCTAAAAACCCTATATCGCAGTGGTCTTGGTATCCGTTATGGTCGCCGTATGCAGACGATTGCAGGATTGCATTACAACTTGTCTTTTGGTGATACGCTCTTTGAAACGTGGCAAGCGCAAACCTCAACGGCACAAGAGCAGACGCTAACAGAATTCAAAAACGAGAAATACCTAGGGCTTATTCGCAAGTTCAAGCGCCTAACCAGCCTTGTGTTGTATTTATTGGGTGCAAGTCCAAGCGTGTGTCCTTGTTTTGTTGCTGGGCGC
>NZ_JBPYDE010000212.1:0-962 GCF_051847555.1 Psychrobacter sp. 1Y4
CTTCAAGCTTCACTGCCTGATACGGTCGCTAAGATGCCTTTATTCTCAAGTTTGAGTTCACTCAGCGCAGTCTCAACAAGATCAGCTGCTAGTAGCAGGTTGCCTTTTTCGGTCGCAACCACGCTATAGTTATGCTCAGGATGGACTGAGATGGCTTGGTTAGCAGGCAGTGTCCACGGCGTAGTCGTCCAGATAACCGCAGCGATATTGTCTGCGATATCTGCCAATGCGGTCACTTTGTCCGTACCGAGCACATCAAAGCTGACATAGATGGCGTCAGAGACTTTGTCTTGGTATTCGACTTCAGCTTCTGCGAGAGCAGAGCTACAGTCCAAGCACCAGTTGACTGGCTTCATACCGCGAGTCACATGACCATTGTCATAGATCTTGGCAAGCGCGCGTACGATATTAGCTTCTTGATGAAAATTCATGGTCAGATAAGGATTGTCCCAATCACCGAATACGCCTAGACGCTTGAAATCTGCTTTTTGCAATTCAATCTGAGTGCTGGCATATTCGCGGCATAGACCACGGAATTCGGTAGCAGACACTTTTTGACCGACTTTACCGACTTTGGCTTCGACTTTTTGTTCGATTGGCAGACCATGACAGTCCCAACCAGGGACATAAGGCGCATCAAACCCTGATAAGGTTTTTGATTTTACAATAATGTCTTTTAGTACTTTATTAACCGCGTGACCCAAGTGAATCTGACCGTTGGCGTATGGAGGGCCATCGTGCAAAATATATTTGGTCGCACCAGCACGCGCTTGACGAATTTTACCGTACACGTCATCCGCTTCCCACGCAGCCAACCAATCTGGCTCGCGCTTGGCAAGGTTTGCGCGCATCGCAAATGGCGTATCCGCAAGGTTCAGCGTGTCTTTGTAATCTTGGCTTGGTGTGTCAGTGCTTTTATCAGTCATAGAAGGTATCTTTTTAAAAGGTAGGTTTGTGTGTCG
>NZ_JBPYDE010000213.1:0-960 GCF_051847555.1 Psychrobacter sp. 1Y4
GTCCCAAGAACTGCCCTAGTGCATAGGCGAGCGTTGCCAATGCAATCAGTAAATTAGAATAAGCAGGATTGATGTTTTTAAACAATGTGAGTGTCATCGCTACCATACCGACGAAGGTCAACCCCAGAATAACAGCGTTGCCATATAATCCAAGCGCACCATCAAACCATATCGGCAAGCACATGCCAAACGCTTGTAATACCGTGAGACCCATTAGGGTTTTTACCTCGCCAATACGTTTGGCAAGCGCACCCCATAACGGATTTGATAACATCGCAAAAATACCGACGACCAACCAAATCATCAATCCAGCATAGGTCTGTGTCGTTAGACGCTGTGCTGCCATAACAGGCAGGAAAGTTGCTGAGCTAATATAGCCAAATCCTGCCAATATATAACTCATAAAAAGTAAAGCAAGCGCTTTATGGTGTCCAGAAATCGCTTCATATAAAGAGCGTTTGAAGTTCAAATAGCTCTGATGTACTGAGACGTGCTGTTTCGAATCGGTCAACTGTGACTCCAAACTATTTACTGGTTTGGGTTTTATCGCGTAGAGGAGCCATATCAGTGGTAAACTGGTGCAGCCTGCAACCAACCAAATTACATCAAAGTGATAGCCCAATGTCAGAAGCCACCACGTTACGATGGCAGAGGCGCTAATGCCGACACCGATGCCTGCATAATGTACGGCCGAGAGTATAGAACGGCGCTCGGGGCTCAGGTTTTGAATCACAAACGATGAGCTCAATATCATCGCTACCCCGCTTGCAATCCCCGCAATTAGACGAATGATATACCATAGCGTGAGCGACATATTTGGTACGATGAGTAGCATCGTTGTGACAACACTTATAATCGCCCAAAGCGTCATCGCTTGCCATGTCGAGCGCTGAGGCACAAACATGGCAATGAGGGCACCGATAAAGTAACCGATATAATTGATTGATGCTAGCCAGCCTG
>NZ_JBPYDE010000214.1:0-958 GCF_051847555.1 Psychrobacter sp. 1Y4
AAGCCCTTATTCATAGGTTTATTTATAAATAAGCGGGCCATACCAAAAAAGACAAAACCCCAATCTATGCGAATGCTGGATTGGGGTTTTTGTATGTGCGCGCTTATCAATTTAAACTTGCTGAATGGTTAGCCGCACATTAGCAGCTGATAAGCATTAAGTCTTGCTATTAGTCAAAAGGCCTTACCAGTAAGGTAGTCAAAAATTATTCAGTATGAGGCGTCTCAATTCGGCTGGTTTGCTCTTTAGATTTACTGTATTTGCGTAGTCTGATATACAAGGTTTTGGTGACGGTAGCAATGAGCTTTTGCTGGTCGTCTACGATATCGACTTTATATTCGCGAAACACAGGTTCACCGTCTTTTGCCAACTCTTGAATGGTAATCACCTCAGTGCTAGGTATTTTCATTCGTGCTGTGACTTTACTATTACCCGGTGCGACAAAATCGATATTTGAGCTTTTGTCCCAGACCACATAGTTGCTACCTAGTTGATGCATCAGCATGAGCATATAGAAGGGATCAACCATGGAATATAAGCTACCACCGAATTGAGTACCGACGATATTTTTGTTGAGAGTGGTCAGTCCCATGCTGACCACACACAATCCCTGATCGAGGCTGATGTGGTCGATTTTGATGCCTGCACCGATATAGGGCGCGTAAGTATTGAGTCGCAACTTTAAAAGGTGCGGGGTCAGTAGCGGCATGATACTTTGCTTGGCTCGACGCTTCAAAGTCTCAAAATTGCTGGGTAGTACACTCATAAATCTATCCTGTTGCTTTTATTGATTTTTCAGTGATATTGGTAGCGCTGTCTTTTAGTGTTTGCTATTAGATGATAAACGACAAAGACATTTATCATAGTTAAAAATGACTGCGCTCGCCAGTTTTAAAGCGTAACCAGACATAGTCTTTATAGTTATCGCAAGACAATATTTAGTATTTATTATAACTAT
>NZ_JBPYDE010000215.1:0-957 GCF_051847555.1 Psychrobacter sp. 1Y4
TTTTACCTGCCATTTGCGACTTATCCTTTTATAAATAGTGAATTGAGGCTTGTTTTCCAGTGTACTATTTTTTTAGATAATAGCACCATGCCTTTCTCAGTTTTTATACACACAAAAAAGCCAGCGACTTAGGCTGGCTTTTTCTTAAATTGGGAATGAATCAAAATACTCAATACGATTAATTATTTTGATTTAACTCTTGAGCAAAGGCTTCATCAAAGCTTGCAAAGTCTTTACTATCAGTGCTTGCAGTCATATCAAACGCTGCATTAAGATCATTGTCTTGTAGCTTCTGATCAGCCTTGTCTTTACGGGCTTTATGATAAGCAAGACCCGTACCTGCAGGAATCAAGCGACCAACGACTACGTTTTCTTTCAGACCACGTAGCTCATCCACTTTACCAGTCACAGCAGCCGCAGTTAGTACACGGGTTGTTTCCTGGAAAGAAGCGGCTGAGATAAAGCTTTCAGTTGCTAGACTTGCTTTGGTGATACCTAATAATTGACGCTCAAACTGTACTGGGAATTTATCTTCCGCTTCTAGCTTCGCATTCAATGCTTTGATATCTGCATACTCGACCTGATCACCTTTGAAGTGACTTGAATCGCCGCCGTCAGTGATTTCAACTTTACGCAGCATCTGACGAATGATAACTTCGATGTGCTTGTCGTTGATTTTTACACCCTGCAAGCGATAAACGTCCTGTACTTCGTTGACGATATAATCAGCAAGTGCAGTCTGACCTTTCAAACGTAAGATATCATGCGGGTTTTGTGGACCATCAGCGATCACTTCACCACGTGCTACCGTCTCGTTTTCGAAGACGTTGATTTGACGCCATTTCGGGATTAGCTCTTCATGTACTTCACCATCTTCATTAGTAATAATGAAGCGGTTCTTACCTTTAGTCTCTTTACCAAAGCTTACCACACCAGTCATTTCTGCCATGATAGCGT
>NZ_JBPYDE010000216.1:0-957 GCF_051847555.1 Psychrobacter sp. 1Y4
TCTCCATTACATTAGATGACATAAAATTATTTTTATCCGTCAGCCAGTCTAGCAATTAATAACAGAGATAGAGGTTCGATGATACGAATGACAAACAAACCTTTCCAAACTAAATAAATAAAAAACGTATTGGAGAAAACACTGTTAAACCAATTCCATATAAGATTTCATAACGCTTTATCCGATATTTGATATATTTATCGTCTGCCAATAGTAATGCACTATCAGTAAGGTGTACGTAATGTTTGCAAACACATTTCACAGCCATTTTTAGGCAAAACATGCTAGGATTAGCGGTTATATTTGTCGTTTGTGTTTATTGAGTAGGACTAATTAGTCACTCAATAATTGTCAGTATTATTTGACTGTTTGTTTGACCGTATATGATGCCTACGATGCATTGTTACTGTGCTCAAACATGACGATAAATCTCCAATCAATCATGCGAATACCAACTGTTTAAGAGTACCCATTGTGATATTACGCCGCTATATGACTCGACAAGTTGCCTCGACCACTGCTTTGGTGCTGGGGTTTTTGGTAGTAATGATGCTTGGCGGTCGTTTGATACGTTATTTTGGCATTGCGGCTGAAGGACGGTTGGATATCAGCCTGCTATTCACGATTATTGGGTACAACCTGCCGTATTTTCTAGAGTTGATATTACCGCTAGCCTTTTTTATCGCGTTGATGCTGGTGTTTGGTCGTTTATATGTTGATCAAGAAATGGCTGTTATCAATGCCAGCGGCGTGTCTCGCGGTAGGCTGGCTCGCCTGATGACACCATTGATATTAGCGTTGTTTGTTGGTGAGGCGGCGCTATCTATCGTTGGCAAACCATGGGGCGTGCGCTCATCCGAGGCCGTGTGGCAGCAGCAAGCATTGACCAGTGCGTTTGATTTGATTCGCCCGAATGAGTTTATCAGTAGCGGTAATTATCATTTGTATGTAGGCAGT
>NZ_JBPYDE010000217.1:0-956 GCF_051847555.1 Psychrobacter sp. 1Y4
AATGCAAAAATCGACTCACCAGCGGCAATGCCTTTTTGCAATTTTTGATTGATATCAGTCAGTGATCGGACGGGCTTACTGAGCAGACCAGCTGCCGCAATATAAGAGATAAACTCCCCTGCTGAAATACCGCTAATAACTGAAGGTCTCAATGCAAGCCACACCACCACCGCCATAGCTATCGCCATCAGCAGCTGTACCGCTGGGGTATTGATACTATTGGTGACGACCACCTTCATGCCTTGGCGTAAGTTCTTTTTTGAAGTCTTATCAAAACGTTCTGACTCATATGCCTGGCCGCCATAATTTTTTACCACCTGATAGCCACCGATGACCTCATTAGTAATATGACTGACATTGCCCATCGTCTTCTGAATACCTTTCGAAAGCTTAAGATAACGCTTGGAGGCAATGCGAATAAGCCATAGTATTGGTGGCAATACGACAAACAAAATGAGCGTCAAGCGCCAGTTGCTATAAAACAAAAAACCTATCAATCCTATAACGGTGAAACCATCACGCAGTAAGGTCTTCATTGAGTCTGTACTGGCAGCGGTAACTTGCTCAACATCAAATATCAACTTGGATGAGATTGTACCAGCAGGATTGGCCAAATAGAATGAGCTTGGCAAGCGCAGTAGTTTATTAAAAACTTCTACCCGTAGCTCATAAACCAAATTACGCGAGACCAAGGCAGCGTAATAATTACCCAAAAAGCTACCAACACCACGCACAAAGAATAGCAAGATAATCAATAGCGGAAATAAGGCTTGTTTGCTTCGATCACTTTGATTGATGGCATCAGTAATATATTGCAACAGCTTGGCGGTCCAGATCTCTGTCCCTGCATTGATAGCGAAACCTAAAGCTGTTAACAATAATGCCCACCAATACGGCTTTAGATATTTTAGTAGACGCAGTAAAGTTTTACTTTTTGGCGGACTAGAAGGAGCTGC
>NZ_JBPYDE010000218.1:0-955 GCF_051847555.1 Psychrobacter sp. 1Y4
AGCACACGCGAAGGCAGCTTTATTATGTAAATATTGTGACTAAAATAAAAGAGATACCGTGGGCAAAATTCAGTGACATGGCCAGTTTTTATTAATATAAATAATTGATATTAATAAAAATATCAGCCGTCAAGCCAGTTTGAGAACTCGTATAACAATCTTTTGTATTGAGTAGTCTATATAAAGTGTGTATGTTAATGAACAAAGGGCTATTTACCACTACATTGTTTACTCATCACCCTACGACTATATCGCAGCCTTACTTACCATCGCGATGGTGAGACTGCGCTCTGATTTTTCGTCTGTTTATCACACTGTGATTTGCATGAGTTGACGGTAATGTATTATTACTAGGAGAGAAAAGATTATGGAAAATCAAGGTAACCTGATTCGTCGCAACGACAAAGTATGGCTCAAAACATACGAAAAACTTGGCATTCAGTATGATATCGATATGCCACCAGCCAACACCTCATTGATTGATATCATTGAGCAAAACTTTATCAATCATGCAGGCAAAACGGCGTTTGTCTGTATGGATGTTAAGCTATCTTTCGAAGAGTTGGATCTCTATAGTAAACAAGTTGCCGCTTACCTTCAGTCATTAGGACTACAAAAAGGCGATAAAGTGGCAGTGATGATGCCTAATATTTTACAGCTACCAGTTGCGGTGCTAGGGGTGCTACGTGCTGGCATGACATTGGTCAACGTCAACCCACTTTATACCACCAAAGAGCTGTCACACCAGTTAAAAGATTCAGATACCAAAGTTTTGATTCTGCTTGAGAACTTTGCCAAAACTTATGAAGATATTGGTCAAGACCTCGTCGACCATGTCGTAGTTGCCTCAATGGGTGACATGATGAGTCCGCTCAAGGGTTTTATCGTCAATGCCGTGGTACGTCACGTCAAAAAAATGGTGCCGCCATACCAAATTGCCAACAGTGTCGAGTTT
>NZ_JBPYDE010000219.1:0-955 GCF_051847555.1 Psychrobacter sp. 1Y4
CGTAGTAGGACGCCTGCGTGAATGGTAAAGTAATCCACACCTTGCTCAGCTTGCTCGATCAACGTATCACGGAATATCTCCCACGTCAGATCTTCAGCGACGCCATCGACTTTTTCTAAGGCTTGATAAATCGGTACGGTACCAATCGGCACAGGCGAGTTGCGAATTAGCCATTCACGAGTTTCATGAATATGATTGCCCGTCGATAAATCCATGATTGTATCCGCGCCCCAACGTGTTGCCCACGTCATTTTGGAGACTTCTTCATCAATCGATGAGCCTAGCGCTGAGTTACCGATATTGGCATTAATTTTGACCAAAAAATTGCGCCCGATGATCATCGGCTCAGACTCAGGGTGGTTGACGTTGTTGGGAATAATGGCGCGTCCAGCCGCCACTTCATCACGGACAAACTCAGGGGTGATAATTTTGGGCGTATTGGCACCGAAGCTCTCGCCATTATGTTGACGCATATCGGTCAGTTCATGCTGTTTTTGCGTCTCACGTATGGCGATATATTCCATCTCAGGGGTGATGATGCCGCGACGCGCGTAGTACATCTGCGTGACGTTCTGTCCTGCTTTGGCGCGACGCGGTTTATCAATATGGGCAAATCTGAGATTGGCAGTGCTGATATCGCGAGCACGTGCTTGACCGTATGAGCTAGACAGACCGCTTAGTTGCTCCGTATCACCGCGCTCAGCGATCCAGTTCTCACGTAGTTTGGGTAGACCGCGGGTCAGATCAATCTCGACATTGGGATCGGTATAGACGCCTGAAGTATCGTAGACATAAAAGGGCGGATTGTGCTCACCATTCTTGTCACCCGTACCGCCAACAGGCGTATCCGCCAGGCTGATTTCGCGCATCGGTACTTGGATATCAGGTCGTGAGCCTTCGATATAGACTTTGCGCGAGGCGGGTAGGATACGGTGTAAGTCGCGCGCATCTTCTT
>NZ_JBPYDE010000220.1:0-954 GCF_051847555.1 Psychrobacter sp. 1Y4
GTGAGACCGTTGCTGATTATGCATTGGCAGGGGATAAAAAAACCACCAAACAAAACCCTGTACAGCTGTTGTTGGTTGGTGTCGGTAGCACGGACAAATTCAACAATACGGTATTGCAAAAAATTGCCAAGACCATCTATAGCAGCACGCAAAAGCGGGTATCGTCTATTACCGTTGCACTAGGTGATGCGCTAGAAGAAAGCCACTTTGGTCAATTTGCCCTAAACCTATTGGCAGCCAGCTACCGCTTTGACAAATATAAATCTGAGCAAGTGACGCCTGTCTTGACTGATGTTTATCTGTTAGCTGATGAGTCACTACAGCCTGCACTCGCATTTGCTGAGGCAGTATTCGCCGGTCAAAGCCTCACTCGTGACGTCGCTAATGAGCCAGGTAATATTTGCTTCCCTGCGTATATGGCAGAGCAAGTACAAGAACTTGCCAAAACCTATCCTGATTTATTGACCGTCAAGGTATTGGGTGAAGACGAGATGTCAGCGCTGGGTATGAACTGTTTCTTATCAGTGGCTCAAGGCTCTACTAAAGAAGGTCAGCTCGTCATCATGGAGTACCGTGGTAAATCCTCATTTAGTGCAAACGCTGGCACCACCGAGCAAACGATTAGCAACGCAAAAGTAACTGGTCTAAAAAAAGCGCTCACTGATAAACTACCAACCAAAAAATCCACTAAGAAAGCCGACAAAGCTAGCGACGATAATGCACAAGCTACCAATGATGATGCGCCTATCGTCCTGGTCGGTAAAGGCGTTACCTTTGATTCAGGCGGTATCTCAATCAAGCCAGGTGCAGCAATGGATGAGATGAAGTTTGACATGGGTGGTTCAGCTTCCGTGCTCGGTACCATCAAAGCCTTGTGTGAAGCACGTCTACCGATCAACGTAGTCGGCGCGCTCGCCTGTGCTGAGAACATGCCATCAGGTGATGCCACCCGTC
>NZ_JBPYDE010000221.1:0-954 GCF_051847555.1 Psychrobacter sp. 1Y4
CTTCGAGACGCTGCTCTAGCTCAGCCACATCATCTTCACCATCGAACGCGCCGTCATTCATATCTGACAGCTCATTTTTGATGGCCTTCATCTTCTCATTCAAGAAGTATTCGCGCTGATTGTCTTCCATTTGCTGACGAACGGCATCTTGGATATCTTGTTCGATATTTTGCTCAGCACTTTGCTTGACCAGATATTCCGTCAAGGTGTTGATGTGCGTTTTGACATCGTTTTCTTCTAAGAACGACTGCTTGATATCAAGATCCATCGAGACGCGAGTTGAGATAAAGTACACAAGCTCAAGCAAATCATCGATACGCTTCGCCACGCGGGTCAGCTCACGGGCATTACGCAGACGCGCATCCGCATAGCCTTCAAACAGGGTAGTCAACGCCTGAATAGTGTTTTTCTGCTGGCTCTCATCCATGGTGACATCAAGATCAGCACGCTCAAATCTCGCCATCAATAAGTCATCATGACTTTCGATGTTATCGACACGGGCGCGATATTGACCTTCGATGAGTACTTTGATGCAGTTCTCATCGCTATCGTGCGGCATGGTGCTGACGATGCGGCACACCGTACCGTATTGATACAAGTTGTCTTGATCAATATCTTCGGTCAATGAGTCTTTTTGCGCGACGACCAGTACTTTGTTGCCATACTCAGCCTGTGCCAGCTCAACGGCTTTCACCGATGGCGCACGTCCCACAAACAAGGCGATCTGCATGTGTGGATAAACGACGACATCTCGCAATGCCAAGAGTGGCAAATAGCTTTCATCTTGGTTGTCGTTTACGTCTTTGTTATTAGAATCAGTATTATCAAGATCAGTGTTTTTGACATCAGTTGACGCTGTCTCTAGCGCATCATTAGACGAGGTATCTGCCTCGTTATTTTCTGCAGTAGGCGTTGAAACGTCGACATCAATGTCGATATTGTCTTGGGTTATTT
>NZ_JBPYDE010000222.1:0-952 GCF_051847555.1 Psychrobacter sp. 1Y4
CTGACTTGAATACCGCAAGTTTGCACCCTTTGATAAGTCCCACAATCAGGGCTGCGAGAAGCGGTATGGTATAGAGTGGATCAATGATAAAGACGGAGGCAATACTGATCGGGGTGATCTGTAACGGGTCTTGTAGCGGCCAAAATAGCTGCGTGCCGTAGACGGTAAAGCTGTCCAAGATAGGATGGGTGGTCAACACCAACGTCATGGCGAGTGCTAAGCGCCGCGTTGAATAAGGCAACGGCATATTGCGCCAGTGATGATAGCGACTAAGCAGCCAAGCGCCTGCGATACCCACTGCAGTTAGGACAAATAATGAATGACTAAAGCTGCGATGGTAGGTCATGTCACTGATGGGATCGGAGTAGCTGATAAGCACATCCAAATCAGGTAGCGTGCCCCGTATAGGTAGGCTTTGCGGCCTTGATATTTACCAAGTATCGTCCCTTGTACGCTTGCGCCCAAGACAATTTGACTGAGTGAGTCCATGAGTATCTACTTATTGAATGTCGTGTAAGGATTGAGCTTTATACCATCGCGTTTTGTTCAGAGAACCTCAAATTGATGTACCGTCAACGCTTCTCGCAGCATCGCAATATTATAATAGGCGTGCGCATTAACCGTGTTTTGAAAGAAGATATAGAGCACATCAAAATGCTGACGCTGATTGGCAATCGCTTGCGCCCAGTCTTGCATTTCCGCCGCACTATAGCGGTAGTCGTGACGATCAGCCGCGCTCATCGCATCCCACCAATTCAGGTTGTTGCCATGCATGCGCAAATAACCAGTACGTTCAGTAAATATCAGTCGTGAGGGCGGCAGTCCGCCAACTTTAGGATAATCGACGCTGCACCAAATCAGCCCTTGCTGTGCAAAACTATCGACCACTTGCGGGGTGTGCCAGCCGTTATGACGAAACTCAACGGCGAGCGGATAGTCCTTAAACCAGCTG
>NZ_JBPYDE010000223.1:0-952 GCF_051847555.1 Psychrobacter sp. 1Y4
AACAGGCTGCTAGCACGCGTTTAGGATTTTCTGTTAAAAAGACCATGATTTTGGCGCAGCGTCTGTATGAAGCGGGTCATATTACTTATATGCGTACCGACTCGACGTTCTTGTCTGGCGATGCACTTGCTGCGGTCCGAGGTCATATCGAAGACAGCTATGGCGCAAAATACGTGCCAGAAAAGCCAAATTTCTATGGCAATAAACAAGGCGCACAAGAGGCGCATGAAGCGATTCGTCCCTCTAATGTCAACATGAAATCAACGCAGCTCAAAGGTGTTGAGCGTGATGCCATACGTCTATACGAGCTGATCTGGCGTCAGTTTGTGGCGTGTCAGATGTTGCCTGCCAAATATCTATCAGTGAACCTATTTGTCGGTGCAAGCGATATCGAGTTAAAAGCGCGCGGTCGTACCATGGTGTTTGATGGCTACACAAAAGTCATGCCACCAGCTAAGACTGACGATACCTTACTGCCTGATGTCAAAAAAGGCGACAAATTAAACCTTGATAAGCTAGATCCAAGTCAGCACTTTACTAAGCCTGCGCCTCGCTATACTGAAGCAAGCCTAGTCAAAGAGCTTGAGAAAAAAGGTATCGGTCGTCCATCGACTTATGCGTCAATTATCTCCACCATTCAAGATCGCGGTTATGTGAAGCTTGAGAACAAGCGACTATTTGCTGAAAAAATGGGTGATATCGTCACGGATAGATTGACAGCCAGCTTCCCAGACTTAATGGATTATACCTTTACTGCGGCGTTAGAGGACAAGCTCGATCATGTCGCAGAAGGCGACAAAGACTGGAAAGACGTGCTCGATAATTTCTATGGTGAGTTCAAAACCACCCTTGAGCATGCCAAAGGCAAAGATGGTATGCGTCCGAATGACCCAACCGATGTGCCAGATGTCCATTGTGATATCTGTGATCGTCCAATGCAGCTGCGTACAGG
>NZ_JBPYDE010000224.1:0-952 GCF_051847555.1 Psychrobacter sp. 1Y4
TCCTATCCCTATTCAAGGTGGCGATATGGGCTTTCACAAAGCGGCCTCCCTACCGACAGAGCTATCAAGCAAAATTACCAACCTCGATATTGGTGCAGTCAGTGAGCCGTTACTAACGCCTGAAGGTATCGATATCGTTAAGCTGGCTGATAAAAAAGCCAGTGATACCATGCTGATTCCGCAGTGGCATACTCGTCATATCTTGGTAAAAGTCGATGAGTTACAGACAGATGCACTGGCTGAACAGAAAATTAATGATTTGTATGAGCAACTGCGTAATGGCGCTGATTTTGCTTCCCTAGCATCAACCTATTCAGACGATCCAGGATCGGCTGGCCGCGGTGGTGATCTTGATTGGGTCAGTGAAGAAGATATGGTGGGTCCATTTGAAGCCACAATGAAAAACACGGCCGTTGGTGACTACTCTGCTCCATTCAAAACTCAATTCGGCTGGCATATCCTAAAAGTTGATGGTAAGCGTCAGCAAGATGTCAGCGAGCAATATCGTCGCAATATGGCACGCCAAGCGTTATATCAACGCCTAGCGCCTCAAGCACAAGAAGACTGGTTGCAAGAATTGCGTGCAGGTGCTTACATCCAAGTACTCGGTTAAAGACCTACGTTTAACTGCTTGGTCATAAGTTAATACACTGAGCGCTAATAATACTGATTAGCTTGCACAGAAAAAGGGTATATGCCAATGCATATACCCTTTTTTTATTTAGAAATTGACTGCCAGTTAATTAGAATAATGGATAGCAAACCGCCTAAGTACAATTAACTTAATAGACGGTTAAACCAATCTATTTAGATGTGTATGGCAGGAATATTACACATCGACAAATGATGCACAAAGAAAAGCCCCGAACCTAGGGCGATTGGTTCGGGGCTTCAGTGCTTCATGTTATTATTATCTCTCTTCCATGTTGACTCATCCTAAGTCATAAACAGT
>NZ_JBPYDE010000225.1:0-952 GCF_051847555.1 Psychrobacter sp. 1Y4
AGCGACTAACAGGATAAGCACCAATCCGGCGATGATATATAGCATATTGTCCATAGTTATTCCTACTCCTAAGATCACAGCATCGTGCGTTGATCCGTTAGGTAATTATTGATTGCGTAGTTTTTTGAGACGAGCTTGTAGCTCAGCCAGTTTTTGATTTTGTAATTGGAGCTTTTTCGTATAGTTGTCCAGCGCGCTGCTGGTTTTTGACAAGCGCTGAGCTTGTGAGGCAGTCTCTTGTCTTGAGGCTTTTAGCGTTGCTAATATATCGGTGCTTAAACCATTGCCCTTATCTGCCGCTGATTTCGCCTGAGTGCCATCTGCATTACCATCATGACCAGGGGCAAGGACAGAAAACTGTGCTTGTGGCAGTTTCTGTGTTTTAGTGGTGGTTGGTTTCTTAGGTACGCTGGCCACTTGTGCTGTCTCAGACGACTTTTTGGATATTGTCTGCGCTGACTTTTTTACCACAGGCGTATTCGCTCTACGACTGTATTGTCTTTGGGCATTGATGGCAGCTTCTAAATGTTGCTGTGAAGGGATGACATCGTAGCTGGGTAGGCTAAGCTTAGCATCGGCTTTTAACTGATCAGCATCTTTGTTGATAAAAGCATCAGGATTTTGTGACTGAATCTGTTTCATCACTGTTGGCGTATCTAGATTGTTTTCGCGTGCGATCTGCTCCGCGATTACCCACAAGCTATCATTGCGTTGCACCTGATATTGAGTGGTCGCATTACTCGTTACTTTATTGCTAGCTGCACTTGGATTAGCCGTCGTTTTGGATGGCACAGGTGATGCTGTATTAGCAGGTATATTGCTGCCTTGAGCTGCGGCGATAACACTATTATCTGAGTCGATTGGACTTTTTGATTTATCTATCGCTTTACTGGTTGGTGTTGCTTTGACAGGTGAGCTTGCCATGAGGTCAGAGTCTGCTTTATTGCTTGGC
>NZ_JBPYDE010000226.1:0-949 GCF_051847555.1 Psychrobacter sp. 1Y4
AAGGGAGGAACGGGGAGTAGTGGTGGCTGGGTGGGGAGGGGAAGGGAAAAGGGAAGGGACTTGGGTCAAAAAGAAAGAGATGAATCCCAAAAACAGACTATTATCATCTTCTACGACTGCATAACCGTAGCTCGCCAGTAAATCATTGACGGTTGGGAAAAGGGCAAGACCAATGATGATAAATGCGGCAGTGATTAACCAAACGGCTTTGCTTGCTGATTTTGGTATCATGTCGCCATCAGGGTCGGTGTGTTTTGACCAGTAAAAGATGCCATATACATGAGTGAAAAAGTTAAATAGGGGTGCGAGCATTAGACCCACTGCGCCAGATGTTGCTTGTACAATGACTTCCCCTGCGGTTGCGCCCATACCAAAGCCATTGCCCATGACGTTTTTGCGAAATGACAGCGAGACGACGCAAACCAAGCCAATAAATGAGACAGCCAAGTAAAACCAATCAAGCGTAGTATGGTCTGTGGTGAGCCAAAAACCGGCGGACAGAGCAATCACACCGCAAATAAACCAAATAATAATCCATTGCATCGACCATTTTCCGGTGATGTTGTCCAATAGCTGAATACGCATAACTTTTTCCTCTAAAATTGACACTGATTTCAATATGAGGCTAACGGCACTGCGTTAGCTGAATAAATTATTATTATAAATAGGGTGCTTATTGGTATAGCTTACGGTTTTTTGCCATAGATATGCTTGTCGATAAATAACAACGCTTGCTGATAGCGAGCATCGTAATCCGGCTGGTCAATCATGTGCGGCGCGATATTGTGACGCGCAAAAATGTCTAGTAGGCGCTGCTCGAACCGTCCACGTGCTTCAGGCGTACCCAAAGAGCGCATGCCATCATCGACCCATGGCGTATTGTTATCGAGCATGATGGTGTGGTCTAAGCGAAACTCATCAACGCAAGCAGCGACAAAAGGATGGGTGC
>NZ_JBPYDE010000227.1:0-946 GCF_051847555.1 Psychrobacter sp. 1Y4
CAGGACTATAAAACCTTGCAAGACATGAAAAAACAAGAGCGTAAGCTACAAATAGAACATCAGCGTCTATTGATTGAACAGCAAACCTTTAGCGCCACACCGCAAATCGCCAGTCGTGCAGTGGCGGAATTGGGTATGTACTCACCGACATTGAAGGATAAGCTGATTATTCAGCCTGGTGTCGCCACCGCCTTGGCACCAGTAGTCTCTGATGACGACGATGAGTTAGATTTAGATGTGGTCGGACCACGAGCCTCTACCGATATCTCCCCTGAAGAACCGGTAGCGGAGGCAGGACAATGAGCGATAAAAAACCTAAATCCCCACCAGCAAAAAACACCAGAAAAAAACCAGCCAGTGGCAAGGTGACCAAACCATTACGCCGTGCGAGCGCTGCCAAATCTGGACAAACGGGTGATAAAGCGGCAGGCAGTCGTAAAGCCAAATTATTTGATCGTATCAAAAAGAGTGATACGAAAGGGACGCATGCCAGTGCCAGAAACCCAAAGAGTAAAAGAGGGTTTTTAGGTAAAGCCTCTGGCGCGTCCTCTCGTGGCGGCTTTGAGCAGGATAAAAACCGTTTTCGTACTGTTTGGGGTTTGGCGCTGGTTATATTGGCGCTATTGATTGGCCGTGCCTACTATATTCAGGTGGCCAACGCGCAGTTCTATCAAGATAAAGGTAACGAGCTCATTACCAGTGAGCGCACGCAAAAATCCTATCGAGGTATGATTACTGACCGTAATGATTTACCACTTGCGGTGAGCGCACCGCTGGCGACCGTGTCATTTAGCCCGCATGATTATGCGAGTGAATACTACGAGCTCAAACGTATTATCTTGACCAACCCTAGCAGTCCACAATTGCAGGCGCGTATGCAAAAGCGTCTGGACAATATGGATCTGACGACACTGGCTGCGGCTGCCAATATCTCTGTCGATGAGCT
>NZ_JBPYDE010000228.1:0-945 GCF_051847555.1 Psychrobacter sp. 1Y4
ATCACCTTGTCCCATCCCATGTTTCTTAGTGATTAAATAGAATACTTTGACGACGATCCAGAGTGATAAAAATCCGAAGAGTAATCCCCATATCGACTGCGTTGGCGAGACAAACCAGCTTTGTGAGTTGACCGCCAATCCTAGACCTGCTAGTGGAAAAGTCAGGCGATCGGGTAATAGCTGCGTATCAAAATCAATACCGGTTAGAGCCATTAGTATCCACACTAAAACGAGCGCCGACAACCCAGTTGCATTGACGCCGAATTTGTAGATCACGAGCACCGATAGTAAAGCGGTTACTAGCTCAACCGCAGGATAACGCAGACCAATAGCAGCTTTGCAGTTTGAACAGCGCCCTCTTAGTGCCAGCCAGCTGATTAAGGGGATGTTTTCATACCATCTGATCTTATGAGCGCAATGGGGGCAGCGTGAGGCAGGTCGACTCAAAGTAATGGGTTGGTCAGCAGCTACGATATTCGCTATGGGTAGCGTATGCTCGCGTGGCATATCTGCCTGTTCAATCATAAATTGGCTACATTCTTGTCGCCAACCATAAATCATCATAAACGGGATACGATGAATCACGACATTTAAAAAACTGCCAATACAAAGACCTAATAAACCAAATATGACCAAGGCTAAAGTTATATTTTCTTGTAGTAACGTTATAAATTGCATTAAATCATTATCCTACGACTGCGCCCATTTGGAAGATTGGTAAGTACATCGCAATGACCAAACCACCGACCAATACGCCCAGTACAGCCATAATGAGTGGTTCCATTAAGCTGGTCAAACCATCAACGGCGTTGTCGACCTCGTTTTCGTAATAGACAGCGACTTTATCTAGCATTTCTTCCAAGCTACCAGACTCTTCGCCGATACCAACCATTTGAATGACTAGACTTGGGAACAGGTTAGCTGAACGGATGGAGAACTGTAGTT
>NZ_JBPYDE010000229.1:0-945 GCF_051847555.1 Psychrobacter sp. 1Y4
CTTTTGTTATTGTTTGCAGCGCGCTGTGATCATATGCAGCAAGTCATCCTGCCTGCGTTACAACGCGGCACATGGGTCATTTGTGACAGGTTTACGGACTCTACTATTGCGTATCAGGGTTTTGGACGTGGACATGGCGATCAAGCGATGCTGACCAAAATTGAGACGCTGATCGAGCAGTTTGTGACGCAGTTACCTGAGCTGACTTTGTGGCTTGATTTGCCTGTAGCAGAAGGAATGGCACGCGCCAATAAGCGCAGCGCAGCAGATCGCTTTGAGCAGCAAGCGATGGATTTCTTTACTTGGGTACATACTGGCTTTAGTACACTTGCAAGCTTGCATCCTGAGCGTATACAGCGTATCGATGCGTTAGGCAGTACTGATGAGGTGAGCGCACGGATATGGCAGGCAGTCGTAGACAGATTTGATGTTAAATAATCATATTTGATTGAGCATTTTTATCTTGTAAGTAGATTTAATAATCAAGCAGATATAATAAAAATAAAAAGCCCCAGCATGTCGCTGGGGCTTTTTCAATGACAGTTCGTTATTTAACCGATTATGACGTTAGCAAGTAAATAACGACAGAGTTTATTTATCACTATTTTTGTCATTCAGCTCACTCTGCTTGGCTTCTTTCTCAACCGCGCTAGAAGCATCGGTGTCAGTGTTGGCAGTCGAATGAGTAGCATTGTCTTGACCAGAATCAGGCAAACGATTGGGATCAAGCGCTCCTTTTTTGTTTTTGGGCGCGTTACCATTACCGTTAGTATTACTATTACTAGACGTTTTGGTTTTCGAGGTCGCGGTCGAGTTTGCTGACATCACACCTTTATTCGCCGTATCAGTTGAGACGGCTTTTGGCGTCACAGCTTTATCATCCGTCGCTACTGGCGCGATATTAGGCGACTTATCTATGCCACTATTCACACTCGCGGTACTTTT
>NZ_JBPYDE010000230.1:0-945 GCF_051847555.1 Psychrobacter sp. 1Y4
TATTACTTAAGCCGTCTCGAACGAGAGCTGGCGCGCGCTGCTGTGTCCAAAAATAAAAAATCCAATCATGATTCTGAGCGAAAAAACAATCACGAAGATGTCCTTGCCAAGAAACGTGCTCAATACGACAAGATAAAAACGCGCTCGCAAGCAGCAGTGCAAGCGCGCATCGACAGTATTCCAAGCGATTTGCCTGCCAAGTTGAATCTTGATCTGCCTGTTAGTCAACGCGCAGAAGATCTGGTACAAGCGATCATTGATAATCAGGTCATTATCGTGGCGGGTGAGACAGGTTCGGGTAAAACCACGCAGTTGCCTAAGCTTGCCATGCTGGCAGGACGCGGTATTACTGGACAGATAGGGCACACGCAGCCAAGACGACTGGCAGCGCGCAGCGTCGCGAACCGTATTGCAGAAGAATTGGGTGAACAATTAGGTAATACCGTTAGTTTTAAGATTCGCTTTAATGAGCAAGGCTCAGCGCAATCTGTCGTTAAGCTAATGACCGATGGTATTTTGCTGGCTGAGCTAGGTCATGATCGTTTTTTGAGTAAGTACGATACGATTATTATCGATGAGGCGCATGAGCGTAGTTTGAACATCGATTTCATCATGGGTTATCTCAAAAAGATGCTGCCCAAGCGTCCAGATTTAAAAGTCATTATTACCTCAGCGACTCTCGATACCAAGCGCTTTAGTGAATATTTCAGTCGTTATGATGCCAAGCTTAAACGGCAAGTCCCTGCACCAATCTTTAATGTTGAAGGGCGTAGCTTTCCGGTAGAAGTCCGTTATCGTCCGCTGACCGATGAGCCAGTAAATAGCTCAGAAGATGACAGCTATGATGATTTCGAAGAAAACCTGCCGCGTGCTGTGGTTGCTGCTGTCGAGGAGTGTTTTAGCGACGCGCAAAATAAAGGCCATGCTGATCAGGCTGATATCTTG
>NZ_JBPYDE010000231.1:0-944 GCF_051847555.1 Psychrobacter sp. 1Y4
TGTCGGCAATGTATACCGCAGGCTACCGTTTAGGGATGATTTTTGCAGGCGCAGGTGCGCTCTATTTGGCAGATTATTTCGGTTCGACCGAAGAGTTTTATAGTTATGAAGCATGGCGCAACACCTATTGGATCATGGCAGCGGTGATGGGCGTAGGTGTGTTGACCACGTTGATAATTCGGGAGCCTGTGAGTGAGCAGGTACGCATTGAGCGCCCAGCAACAGACTATGCTCGTTTGGTATTGGTATTTGTATTGTCGGTCGTCGCTTTTATCATTGCTTTTGTCAATGTTGGTGCGTTACTGCCAGAGACAGACAGTGTGATGTTTGCTTTTTTACTTGAAGTGGTTCACCTCTTAGCAAGCTTATTGGTGGCATCGGTTGTGGGTTACCTGTCTGTCAAAGTAGGCGTGGTCAAACAAGAAATGGCCTATACCACTTGGGTTGAACCAGTCGTTGATTTTTTTCGCCGTTATGGCAAAAAAGCATTATTGCTACTGGCCTTGATTGGTTTATACCGCATTTCTGATATCGTAGCAGGGGTTATCTCGAACGTCTTTTACCAAGACATGGGTTTTAGTAAGACAGACATTGCCAATGCTGTGAAGTTAGTCGGTGTCATCATGGTTATTGCGGGTGGTTTTTTGGGCGGTATTTTGGCTCAAAAAATGCGCATGATGCAGGCAATGATGATCGGTGCCATACTGGCTTGTGTGACGAATTTATTATTTGTCCTGCTCACTTATCATCCTGGTAGCTTACCGCATATGTACGTGGCAGTGATTTTTGACAACCTGGCAGCAGGTCTTGCCAGTGCAGTCTTTATTGCGTTCTTATCTGCCTTGACCTCGATTCGTTTTACAGCGGTACAGTATGCTATCTTTTCATCGCTAATGACGCTCATACCGAAAGTGATGGGTGGTTACTCTGGTGCTGTCGTAGAC
>NZ_JBPYDE010000232.1:0-943 GCF_051847555.1 Psychrobacter sp. 1Y4
GATAAGGCATCGCCGTCAGCGCTGTTGCCCATGCATCAGCTAATGCGACTGAGTCAGCTGCTACCGTGACTGAGGGTGCACCGCCCGCGATAGGTTTGCCAGTGGTCGGGTCAATAGTATGGCTATAGCGTTTGCCATCGAATATGACGGAGTTGCGATAGTTTCCAGAGGTTGCCAGATGCATTTGGCTAGCCGTATTTTTTGGTTGACGAATCGCAGATATCGTTTGGCGCTCGCTGACAGTGCTGCCTTCAATAGGGGCGTCAATCGCAATTTGCCATGGCTGCTGTTGGTTGTTAACGCCAGATGTCGAAATTTCACCGCCAATCTCAACCATATAATTGCGAATTTGATAATCCTCTCTGAGTACATCAGCGATGACGTCAACACCATAACCTTTAGCAACGGCAGAAAAATCAAGCTCGACGCCGTCTTTGGTTTTGGATACCGTTTGGTCTTTTCTTATAATACTCTCAAAGTCTACCAGTGCTTTTGCTTGAGCAATCTCGAGCGCTGTAGGCGGACTTTGTAAACGCTCGACTGTCATAGTGCTGCCAAAACCCCAAGTCTCTACTAAAGGCATAACGGTAGGATCAAACGCACCACCAGATTGCTCGTAGACAATCTTTGACACATCCAGCACCCGACTAAAATCAGCGTCGATGGTAATCGGCGTGTTTTTATCCAACCGATTAAATTTAGAGATGGTCGAGTCGCTCTGATAGGTCGACATGCTGTCGTTAATCTGTTTCAGGCGTTCATCGATTGACGCTTGTATGGCTGCTTCGTCTGCATTATCAGGGAGCTGATAGCTGATATGGTAGCTTGTTCCCATCGTTTCACCAGTTAGATAGTTATAATCTGGTGTTTGCTGGCAAGCACTGAGACTCAAGATGCTGGTAAGGCTCATCGTGCCAAACAGCATGTTTTTGATCGTTTTCTT
>NZ_JBPYDE010000233.1:0-941 GCF_051847555.1 Psychrobacter sp. 1Y4
GTTACCGCAGTCAAATGCATCGACAGGTTATGGTATTGATCCCACTCGACCAAACCTACTTCAGCCAAGATTATGTCTATTGATCGATATGAATCAGGCGTTTGAACAGTGGGCGAGTCAGCGCATCGCATCGATGTTTCAGCAAGTGAGTAGCAGTTATCGTCCTTTTTACCAAACCCAAAGTGTCTGGCTCAATGATAGCGAGGGTCAAGCATGCGTATCGATACGACCAGATTTGCTGATATATAAAACGGCTGATAATGATAATGATCAAAATCAGAGTGACACCGCCGTTATCAAAGAGACGGTAAACGGTTGCTATAGCCACGTCATCGATATCAAATGGAAATATCTGCCTCATGCTGGTGCTATTAGTGCCAGTGACGCCTATCAGTTGACCAGTTATGCACAGGCTTATCAAGCAGGGCAAGGTTGGATGGTATATCCTGTATTAGGAGACAAGAGACGACCAGTTGCGCTTAAGCAGCAGATGTATCGTGACAGTGGCGATAGTAAAAGTGACATTATCGATGGTACTAAAAGTAACCACTCAAACCATGCGGATTTATGGTTGATACCGTTCGATGTGCTGACAGGTATGGTCAACGGTTATTTGCCTGCGAATTTGAATGAGGAATAATGATTCCATCAATCATAATTAACAAAGGTTTTTTAGGGTGCTATTTTTATAAGAATGCCTTTTTTTGAAAGAATTTAGAGATTATTTAAAATTAATCGAAAATAGGTGTTGACACAATCGCCTTTACCCCTTAATATGTGCACCTCGATAGCGAGGAACATTAACAAGTTAGTGGCATTGCCAACAACGAGTTAATCAACAAACTATCGTGATAATAGAGAATTTCGGAGTGTGGCGCAGTTTGGTAGCGCATCTGGTTTGGGACCAGAGGGTCGTAGGTTCGAATCCTATCACTCCGACC
>NZ_JBPYDE010000234.1:0-940 GCF_051847555.1 Psychrobacter sp. 1Y4
GAGACTTGCTACAAGCCTATGCGAAAACAGAGCGGAAGCTGCCATTAGTATTGATCGGTAAAGGCAAGCTTGAAGCAGAGATTAAAGTGCTGGCGTTTCAACTTAATATTAGTGACTGTGTTAGGTTTCTGGGTTTTCAGACCAACCCTTATCCGATCATTGCCTCAGCGGCATTGATGGTGCTGACTTCCAAATTCGAGGGTTTTGGCTATGTCATCGTAGAGGCGCAAGCACTTGGCGTACCAGTAATCAGTACCGATTGTCCATTTGGTCCAAGAGAGTTGTTACCTGTCAAAAACTTGATACCCGTCGGTGATATTGATGGATTGGCGATACTCATCGATGAAGCAGTAAACAATCTGACGAATTACATAGTGCAGCTAAATCAGCAGCTCTTACCGAATCATATCGCGCAGCAATATTTAGAATTTGGTGTAGCGTTGAATTTATCAGATAAGAGTGACTAAAGATCCTCAAATAGAGATTTGGAGACAGGGGAGTGATTGATCACAGCGACACCATGTGCCTTATAGCTCCTACTCAATAAATTGAAAGAAGGCACAATGCGCTCGTTCATGACTTTGCTCAGCGTGCTTGGCGCGCGGTTGTGGTTATTTTCGTAAAATCGCGGCTGATCGCTATTGAGTAAGTCAATCCCGTATAGATGAATGGTCGCTGCATGGCGTGAGAAAGCCAGCTGTGTGGCTACGTAAGCAACCGTACCCGCCTCGACAAATCCATGAGTAACATTGAGTGAGACGCCGATCTCAGTAGAGCTATGACTGCTATCAATAACAAAATTCGGATGATTGATAAAGTAGGATAAAGGCATTTTCTTATTCAGGCGTTTTTTCTTAAAAATGAGCTTATTAAAAGAGAGTTTATTTGATTTGACGCCCCATGGTCTGTCTACTGGATACAATACCCGCATGGCGTGATG
>NZ_JBPYDE010000235.1:0-940 GCF_051847555.1 Psychrobacter sp. 1Y4
CATATTTAGCACAAACTAAAAGAAGTCAGCTAGCTCTTCCTTACTTTATTCATCTCGTGTGTTGCTCGATGCTCAACTGACACCATTTTCGTCAAGCGTTGATAGCAGATACAGGAGTATAACCGCAAAAAGGATGCCCGCTGTGAAAAGCAACCGACCTATTGATCTGCCTCTAAGCCAAGTGATTAGCGTTAATCGCTCACCGATCGCAATCGCCTCTATCTTGCATCGTATCTCTGGCATTATTTTATTCTTATTAATTCCTGTAATGCTGTGGCTATTACAGAACTCATTGGCATCGCCTGAGAGTTTTGAGACCGTATTTGACAACGTACTTGTGCGCTTTTTGGCATGGATATTTGTTGCCGCCATCGCATATCACTTCGTGATGGGTATCAAACATCTATTTGCTGATATGGGCATGAACGAAGAGCTAAAATCTGGCCGCACCGCCTCTATGGTCAGTTTTGTCATTGCAGCGATTTTAGTTGTCGCGTCATTTATATGGGTGATGTTCTAATGATTAAAAATGATTCAGGAATCAAAAGTGCTACTGGTCTGACAGGTTCAGGCTCACGCGATTGGATTATTCAGCGTATTAGTGCTGTTGTTTTAGCCGTTTATAGTGTGGTGTTGCTGGGCTTCTTTTTGACCCACGGCGATGTCACATATCTTGAGTGGTCATCATTCATGACTAGCCTGCCAATGCGTTTATTCAGCTTAGTTGCTGTACTTGCACTAGCTGGCCATGCTTGGGTGGGAATGTGGACAGTATTCACTGACTATATTACGACAGGCAAACTGGGCTCAAGCGCAGCAGGTTTACGTTTAGTGCTACAGTCATTGATGATTATCGCTATTTTAGTATTTCTATTTTGGGGCATCATGATTTTTTGGGGTAACGGCTTTAGTGTCGTTGCTGTTTAATCATTGAGTGACC
>NZ_JBPYDE010000236.1:0-937 GCF_051847555.1 Psychrobacter sp. 1Y4
TGTCTTTTCGAACTCTAAGGTAAAGACATCGGCGGCTGCGATAAAGTCTGCTAGTTGATCGCTATGAAACACGCGACCATATAGGCTGGCAGGGCATTCTGAATTGTCTTCTAAAAACACGCATTGGTAACCGAGTGGCATCGCGGCTTCGGCAAGCATCATACCAAGCTGACCACCGCCTAAAATACCGATGGTACGAATGGTTTGGGTAACAGGATAAGCGTTTGCTGTAGTCATGAAAGGCTCTTTGAATAAAAGTGAATGAGGTCTGTGTTGTATTAAAATTTAAAACGCAATGGGCGAAAATAGGAAAAGGTGCACGATTGGCACCTTATATCTAATATGACTTACTTAAAAATAAAAAGTGATAGCTTTTATTTTTAGGCGATCACTATAAAAGACCATGCTAAAAAAACTGGTCACTCTATATTTATTTAAGGATTGATAATACCGGGTGTTGGGCTAGCAAGAATGGTCTCAGTTTGAGTCTGACGCATCTCATCCAGCTTAGTAGCAATCGTTTCATCATGCAAGGCCAAGACTTGAATCGCAAGTAGGGCAGCATTATAAGCGCCAGCGGTGCCAATCGCTAATGTCCCAACAGCAATCCCTTTCGGCATTTGTACAATAGACAACAGACTGTCCCAACCGCTTAGCATAGAGGATTTTACAGGGACGCCAAATACAGGTAGTGGGGTTTGGCTCGCACACATACCAGGTAGATGAGCAGCACCGCCTGCACCCGCGATAATCACTTGTAGACCGTTGTCTTTTGCACTTTTGGCATAATCAAATAGTCTATCAGGTGTACGGTGGGCAGAAACCACTTCACACTCAAAGGCAACATCAAAGTCTGCTAGCAATTGTGCAGCGGCACTCATGGTCGCCCAATCAGATTGCGAACCCATGATAATGCCAACTTTTGGTTGACCAGCAG
>NZ_JBPYDE010000237.1:0-935 GCF_051847555.1 Psychrobacter sp. 1Y4
TGTACCTGTCGCCCTTGGTTTAAGATGATGTCGCCATCTTGGATATGGTATTCGCCTGCTTGCATGTGAGCCGCCTTATAATAATGTCATTATTCCAGTGATAGGTTTCATTGATAGATTTAAGTAATAAACAAAACTATACGATGGGATTATGTACCGTGACCAGTTTGGTACCATCAGGGAATGTCGCCTCGATTTGCACTTCATCGACCATCTCAGCCACCCCTTCCATGACATCATCTGCAGACAGATAGGTGGCCCCTTCACTCATCAATTCAGCAACTCGCTTGCCATCTCTGGCTCCTTCCATCAGCAGCATACTGATATAAGCAATAGCTTCAGGATAATTAAGCTTAACACCGCGATTTTTACGGCGCTCAGCGACCATGCCAGCGGTAAATAGCATGAGCTTGTCTTTTTCTGTTGGCGTCAGATGCATGGCAAATCCTTATTTTATTTATTATGAAAGTTATAGCAGATTATCAGGTCGTGTGTCTTAGGTATGAAAAACCGTAGACTTAGGTGTCCCAAATACGCGGCCAGCAAGGCTCAAGTTGCCACCAATGATCTCGCAAGACTTCTCTCAGCTGATAAAACGCTTCAAAACAACCACGTACATCTGAGCCAATATAGCGGATATTGATCGCTTGGCAATTATGAGTGCAGTAGACAGGCAGTTGTGCTTGAATAATGACTTGGCGCAATGCTGCTACGGTATTGTCTAGATAGCGGGTTAATGATTGCTTGATAGTTGCTTGGGCTGTTTCGGTCGATTGCGTAGTCTGTGATGCGGACAATTCAAGGTTATCATGGACGTCGCTCAAACTCGGTACGGCCCAAAACGATCCATAAATATGCTGACCTGCCAGCCCCAAATTTGAGGAGAACCAGCGACTGCTAGCAGACTGATCTACACGTTCAGCAACGATAGCCTT
>NZ_JBPYDE010000238.1:0-934 GCF_051847555.1 Psychrobacter sp. 1Y4
AGCGACATCACCAATTGTCGGTAATAATTCAGGCTGCGGTGGACAATCAATAAAGCGGAAACGTCGACGTAATGCCATATCAAGCGGCGCAAGCGAATGATCTTGGGTATTCATAGTGGCATAGATATCAACATTGGCAGGCACACTAAACGCACGCCCAGAATACGCCAAATGAACCGTCATCGCATTTGGTTTGCCAGCGCGCTTGTCTGGCTCGATCAAACTGAGCAGCTCGCCAAAGACTCGTGACACATTGGCACGATTGATCTCATCAATCAACATCGCGTAACGGTGCTGAGGGTCACGCGCGGCACGCTGACATAGCTTTAAAAAGGCCCCATCTTGAACGGCGTAGCTCATCTGGGTATTACTCGAGTGACTGTTATTTGCGCGGATAGAGCCGCTCATAACAGGACGAATACCTTCTACAAACTCTTCGTAGCCATAAGCCTGATGGAAGCTCACCATACTAAAACGCTGCTGACCAGAATTTTGGTTTTGATTGGACTGGTTATCATGCTGTGCCTGCTGAAACTCCGCCAATTGCTGTGACAACTCTGTTAGCAATAGCATACTCTCAGGCAGTAAATACCATGCGCCGCTGTTATCTTTATCAAAATACGCTTGGCTGGCTCGATTATCAAAACTGACGGTTTTAGAATCTATAGGACTATGTCTGCGAAGCTCTAACCAAGCAGTGCTCTCTAGGTTTTTCTCACGTGAGTTTTGTGCCGCTTTAGTAATAAAAAAAGGATGGTCGACAAGCTCTCGTACCTTGACCAAATCCTGTTGTTCAGCCCGTAAGTCTAAAAATATCAAACACAGTACTTCACGCCAGCTTAGGCTTTGCAATAGCTGCCCAAGTAGCGCTTCATTATTTGTCTCAGGCAGATAATCGGTATATTGCTGCGCGATTTGGAGCAATCGATAGGTT
>NZ_JBPYDE010000239.1:0-934 GCF_051847555.1 Psychrobacter sp. 1Y4
CAGACAAAAACTAAGCGTTAGAAGCGTGATTAGCACTTTTTATTTGAGTGAGAGGATTCACAGTCAAAAATGGTATGCAGGCCTCTAAATCTTGGCAGTCCTGTCCGCGCTGACGACGGACAAAATAATCTTGAACCATGCGCGCCTGCTGCTCAATCCCGTATTTAAAAAACGATTTGCCTGTCTCTAGTACATAATCATATCGCCGATCGATAAGGGCACCGCGTACGACTTTCAATCCTTGCTGTAGCTGCCACACGTGAGTGAGCTCGTGGATGAGCCAGCTCTGCTTGCCTAGCGAGGCCGCACTGAAATCATCGATCCAATCGGCTGGATTGAAGTAAATATGACCATTCGGACTTACCGCATAGTTTTTGAGAACCCACCAGGTGGTTTTTAGTCGCACTTCATCTAATCTGATACTGTCACCAAACACCGAGCGCGCCAACGCTATCTCACCAACTGTCAGACAATGCGACTGCTGTTTTTTTGCGCTACTGCGTGAATATCGATTAAGCAAACGCTTGAGAGATTGTCCAGACATCGTCAATGTAATACCTTATATTTACTAGGCTGGTGATAATAAATGATATTTGGTAAACCGTTCTAATCGTTACCATTGAGCCATTAATATGGATGAATCATTAAAACTAAAGTGCTGGGGACATAAGCTATACGCTTCGTTAGCTTTCATTAAGATATTTTTGCGTTAGCCTAGCGTGTATTACTTATAGCAAGTACCCTATTTATAAATTAGCCTACTTTGACTGCTGATGTCTAATACTCATTGTCATGGCGAAGTTGCTGCGAGAATCATGCCAAGCGGACAATCGCATTTAACTTCAATAAAAGTGGTAACTGTAGAAGAGTATGTCGTTGTTTAGATTTGACTATAAAATCTCTCAATGTCCGCCATTGTAGCCAATGGACCGTT
>NZ_JBPYDE010000240.1:0-933 GCF_051847555.1 Psychrobacter sp. 1Y4
ACACGGTAAACTGTTTCAATACTTACTGAATTCAGAAGCCTATAAAGCCAATTTTGATAAAAAACCAGTCATCTGCTTGAGTGTCTCAACCAGCAAGACCTATTACCGTACTACCAATCAGCATCCGGTATTGGGCGTTGAGTATCAGCAAGACGAGTACTCGTTAACCGACGACTATTTTCACAAAATGGACTTAACCGTACGCTACTTTAAGCCTGAGGGTAGCGCCGCGCCATTAGCGTTTTATTTTGCGGGTGATTTGACCAGCGACTATACCGATCTTGAGCTCATCAGTGCAATCAGCACCATGGAGACCTTTCAAAAGATCTACCGTCCTGAGATTTACAACGCCAACTCAAGCGCGGGTCAAGTGTATCAACCCAGCCTGAACTACCAAGATTATTCATTGACGCAAGTGGTTTATGATCGCGTCGAGCGCAGTCAAATGGCGGTCAAACAAGGTAAATTTACCGAAACGCATTTTATCAAGCCTTACCAAGATATTCTTGAAACATGGGCGGCCAATTACGCTGTAAACAAGAACGTCGCTTAAAAAATCCAAATATAAAAGCGCACGCTATAACACCTAAAATAGAGAACACTTGAAATAGAGAAGATAATACGACATGACTTTATTATTACCAACATCGACCGCTGGCAGCTTACCAAAACCTTCTTGGTTGGCAGAACCTGAGAAAATTTGGTCACCTTGGCAGCTTGATGGTGAGGAATTGATTCAAGCAAAACAAGATGCGCTGCTGGTATCGCTACAAGAGCAAGTGCGAGCAGGCGTCGATATCGTCAGTGATGGCGAGCAAACCCGTCAGCACTTTGTCACTACCTTTATTGAGCATTTAGACGGCGTGGATTTTAACCAGCGCGAAACTGTGCGTATCCGCAATCGCTATGATGCCAGCGTACCGACAGTTGTGG
>NZ_JBPYDE010000241.1:0-930 GCF_051847555.1 Psychrobacter sp. 1Y4
GATTTAGAAATTCCAACAGATTTTAGCGGTGTTATTTGGAACCAGTTAGATAATGCTGGCGCTTGGAAACATATACTATCGAAAGAGCTGAGTGAAGCAGGCTATGATCTAGATAGTAACAAGTTTATAAAGTCTTTAGGGTAAGTCATTCACATCAAAAATAAGCCGTCTAGATCCATTTTCTGGCACGGGTAGCTTAAACAGTTTGCTACAGCTGAATACCGAAGGCTATTGAAGTCTTCTCAGTTGTCATTGATACTCATTAACGGAGAGTCACGTAGTGAAAAGTACAGGTCACCATATAGCATACGAAGCATCTCTATCAATTTCTGATGGTTATACAGGATTACAGAGTAGAGATGAGTATAACGCTGCTATTATGCATATCTTTGATTTGATAAAAGCTTCATATACCTTATTAATGACTGACAGTGCAGCACCTTCGCTATTTTTATCTATTACTGTATTCGAAGAAATTGCTAAAGTTCACGCTGGGCACATGCGCTCAAGAGGAGGGCTAGAAACGAAGCAAAGAGTAAAGCGATCGAAAGACCCTCTCTTTAATCATGGCAAAAAGCATAGGATCTCTATCGACCCTTTATTTTTATCTTCTGAACGCTTATATAACAGTATTGGTAAAGAGAGAGTTGAAGAGATAATAATGAACTATGAAACAGGGAAATACTCAGCTCTTAGAGAAAAGTCGTTGTATTTTAGTCGAACTAATGAAGGTTTGCATATACCCTCTAAATTCATAAGCATTAATTTATCAGCTGAACACCTACTGATAGCTATTGAGCTATTTGGTGAATTATTTTGGGGTATGACGGCTGTTGCTTCTATAGCAAGTGATGAAACTGATGAGATTTTTTTAAGAGTGACAAAAATACTCATTCAATGAAAATTATATAATTATGCTCGTTTTTTATA
>NZ_JBPYDE010000242.1:0-930 GCF_051847555.1 Psychrobacter sp. 1Y4
ATAGCCACGAGTGGCCAGTTGTTGCTGTAAATCGCTTAAATCGCCGCGTAAGAGTTTTGGATCAATCATAATAGTTGCCTGTAACACTAAGAGTGAATAAGAAGTTTAAACATTATTAGTATAATTATTGGTCAGCTTATACTTATTGCAAAGCTTGATAACGCAATAACTACCTTGCCATGCTGCCATATTTTTTATCAAACTATATGGGTGCCGCTATCATACCAAGACCCAGCAGATTTGACCATGCTTTGAGCTTTTTTGAGCGCTTTTAGCGTGATTTTGGGCTACTACTTTCATTATCCATAGCCAGTTATACTTACCCGAAATACATATCCTAAAGTTCAACTTACTTTAATAAGGCTCATCTACCTTTATTAAAGCCATTAATATCGCCGCTATCAGTGAACAGATCCGCTTATATGTTTCATTTAGGAGTACTTTTCGGTAAGATAAGCGCATACCTTTATTTACCTACAGCCAAGTAGTACATCACGACTTGGCTTTGGCGATGTAAACCCAACACTTTTAACACAAGCATCTGAGAAACCTCTATGGCCCTGTATCCTTACACGCTCCAACCTGTCGCCTTAAACCTGACTGAAGCTGAATTCCTTCAAGCCCAATATGAACTGTTCGCCAGTGCCAGCCCCTCTTTTGGTCTGTCGAGCTTTAAGACCAAAGAATGGATCATTATGGCTGTGGTTGTGGTACTCGCTATTGCAGGACTGATCTTTGTAACAGGCTACTCAACCATCATTTTTTGGTTAATGCTCGTTGGTGTGGTGATTTATCTATTGGCGCGTACTTTAGGTTTTAGATGGTATGTAAAAAGAGAGTTTGAAAAACAAATTGCTGATCAAGAGATGCCAGATGAAATGCGCCAAATGAAGCTTGGTGTGCAAAAACATGGTCTGGTCATGGCGATGC
>NZ_JBPYDE010000243.1:0-930 GCF_051847555.1 Psychrobacter sp. 1Y4
TTGCCGCAGCGCTGATCATTACTTATATCCATAGCTCACCCAGCTTTGGTCAGTTAGGTGGTTATCTGTTTGCCGGTTATGCGCCTGCTGAGTCATTAGAGTTAGGTGAGGTGGGCGGTATGCTGTCACGCGGCGGTGTACAGAGTATGTTCTTTACTCAGGCGATTGTGATATTGGCATTAAGCTTAGGTGGTTTGCTGACGGCACTAGGTATTCTGCCAGCATTACTGTCTGGTATTAAGGACACATTGACGACGTCAGGACGAGCGATCTTTGCGGCAGCGATGTCGGCACTGAGCATCAATGTGCTGATCGGTGAGCAGTATTTGAGTATTCTATTATCCGGTACTGCCTTCCGGTCGACATTTGAGCGTCTGCAACTACATCCTAAGAATTTGTCTCGGACGATTGAGGATGCAGGAACGGTGATTAATCCGCTGGTGCCATGGAGTGTGTGCGGGGTATTTATTAGTCAGGCATTGGGCGTGCCAGTATTAGATTACTTGCCGTATGCGTTTTTCTGTTATTTGTCATTGCTATTAACACTGCTGTTTGGCTTTACGGGGGTGACGATTAGTAAGAGGGTAAGTAGGTAGGGATTTTAATAAGGATATTTTATAAATAATGCTATTTTTATAATAGTTAACTTATTTCTTATCTTAAGATCCGAAGCATTATATGAGTGCAGTTATTCGTGGTGAGACACGTATTGCTTTATTTGAGAGTGTAGATATCTAAGCGTGATAGTAAAGTAGGCGTATATAAGCCGCAAAAAGCATCATCCAATGAGTAGTCGGATGATGCTTTTATGATTTTAGTCATGACACTTTTTAATAATAACTTTTAAATTAATAAAAAGTTTTAGACATGTGGCGCTTTGATAGATTCAGTCGTTCAATTAATTGAATATCCCCAAGTGATATCGTTTAT
>NZ_JBPYDE010000244.1:0-927 GCF_051847555.1 Psychrobacter sp. 1Y4
ATTGTTATTATTTTTGTGAATCGGGTGCTATGCTTAGTGTCACTAGCCTACATAAGACAATCATAACAAAATTAATAAGTGAGATGATACGTGAACCTGATTTATATCCATGGACTGGACAGCGATGCAAACTCGACCAAAGGGCTGCTGTTAGAAAAATATTGCCAGCGCCATCATCCTGATATTACGGTACTGCGTCCTGATTTGAATAAATCGCCTGCGCAAGTGCGTGAGCAGCTGCTGTCATTGATAGAAGAGTTAGACAATAGCAAAGATGCAGAGGCTCAGTCCTCCAATACGGTATTGGTCGGTAGCTCATTGGGTGGTTATTTTTCAACTTTAATAAGCAATCAAATAGGTTGTCCTGCATTACTGTTAAACCCCAGCACGCAGCCTCATATTACTCTACAGCGCTTTTCTGATAACTCAGTATCAAATCAAGATAGTAGTGATGAGTCATCGGATAATAAAGTCCTGCATACGACGGCTGGTGGCTGGCGTATTACGCCGTCAGATTTACAGTGGTTTGCAGATCATCAAATCTCTCAAGTCACTTATCCCAATAAAGTTGCTGTGCTGCTCAAACAAGGTGATGGGCTATTAAACTCTGAGTTGTCTCAGGCCTTTTATGAAGGGCAAGGCGCTGGGGTAACCATGCAGATAGGCGGCGATCATCGCTTTAGTGATTTTGGTGAGCAGCTACCGATGGTGATAGAGATGCTACGAGAGTTGATAGAGTCTTAGATAGACGACATTATATGACGTGAACGATGGACTATTGACCTTAACGTCGCTATTTTTGGTTATAATGAATAAATAGAATTAAACGCATATGAATAGTTAAGGATGCATTTGTGAGTCAATATAATGCGCAATCGTTAGAAGTTTTAGAAGGGCTTGAACCCGTCCGTCGTCGCCCAGGTATGT
>NZ_JBPYDE010000245.1:0-927 GCF_051847555.1 Psychrobacter sp. 1Y4
TGGATTAGAGGCTAGCATAATAGAGGCAAGAGCAACGGCCACAACCGAAATACGACCAACTAGTACTTGACGAGCTTCTGGTGCATCTTTATCAAAGAACAATTTGTAAACGTCTTTGGTTAGTGAGCTTGATACTACCAATAGCTGCGATGAGATAGTACTCATGATGGCTGCTAAAATCGCTGCTAATAGGAAACCTGAAACCAACGGGTGGAATAAGAACTGAGTGAATACTAAGAAGATAGTCTCAGGATCGTCTAACGTCATAGCCGTCTTTTGTACATAAGCACGACCAGCAAAACCAGTCATTAGTGCACCAATAAGACTGACAATCATCCAACTCATACCGATATTACGTGCTGTAGGCACATCTTTGACTGAGCGGATTGCCATAAAACGTACAATAATATGAGGCTGACCAAAATATCCTAAACCCCATGCCATAAGTGAAATGATACCGATGACGCTCATACCGCTAGTAATATTTAGCAGGCTTGGATCAATATTTCTAACGGCTTCAGTCGTGGCTGAAACACCGCCAAGATCCGTAAAGGCAACGACAGGTACAATGACCATCGCAAACAGCATGATGATACCCTGAACAAAGTCAGTCATCGACACTGCTAAGAAACCACCGAATAGCGTGTAACCGACAACGACGCCAGCAGTCACCCAAAGTCCTGTGGTGTAAGATAGGTTAAGTGAGCTTTCAAAAAGCTTACCACCGCCTACGAGACTTGCCGCTGTGTAGACAGTAAAGAATAAAATGATAACCAAAGCAGAGATTACACGCAGCATATGCGATTTATCTTCGAAGCGATTGGCAAAATAGTCAGGTAAAGTAATAGCATTATCAGCGACTTCGGTATAAACACGAAGACGTGGTGCTACGATGATATAGTTTAAGAAGGCACCAAGGGTCAAACC
>NZ_JBPYDE010000246.1:0-925 GCF_051847555.1 Psychrobacter sp. 1Y4
AAATACAGAACCACAGACTGGTGATGCCAATCCCAATCACGGCTATGAGAGCGATGGTGATGTAGAAATGGTCAGTGAGCAAGATACTGTGAAAGAAATCAAGTCACAGGCGAATTTTGAGAAATCAAATCCTGAAGCCGAAGCGCTTGATCATCGCTACCGTGATGCAGAGTCACACCTCAATGAGCGTATGAGTAACAACCACAGTCGCCACATTGTTCCACCTGATGAGATCGACGAAAGCGCAAGTGATAAACACCTCCAAACCTCAGATGATCAGACGCATCTGCCGCGCGAACGTGAAGAAGATGACAAGGTATAACTAAAAGGTCAATTCAAACGCGTAAACTCATGAGTATCGTAATTATTCATGACGATAAATATAAAAATTCAAAAGTCAGACTGCCCACACGCGACAGTCTGGCTTTTTTTGGAATTGCCAAAATGTAAACGTATTTTATGACATCAAAGTGATAACACTGGTTTAATATCAATAGTTTGATATATCCATTTACCCTAAAAACTCTTTCATGAATATATTGTTTCATATCAGAAACAAACCGTTTACAATAAATAATCACTATTTTATGGGCACATAGTTGTGACAGGGATTGTTCTCTTGGAATAAAATGATAAAAAAAATCTTGCAGTGCCCTTAACTATTCTTTTATATTGTCCTCGAAAATGTGACATCAAGCGACAATCACAAGAACTTAATAGTCATAACACGCATTATAGTTAGATTGGTAAACACGGTCACATAGATTTGGGTGACGCTGACTATAGCGCTGTTATGCACACAAAGGATACGGATATGTGGAAAAACATGGGACTGACAGGCAAGATTATCGTTGCCATGGTGCTCGGTATCATACTGGGTCTATTTTTAAACTACTCAGGATTAAATGGCGAAGGCAGCTTCGTT
>NZ_JBPYDE010000247.1:0-925 GCF_051847555.1 Psychrobacter sp. 1Y4
TACACTGCATAAAGCTCTTGTGCTTTGATCATGTAATTAAGCTTGTCATTTTTATATAGCTCTATTGCTCTCTCACCAACTTTATTATATTTGTCCATGGGGTAAGGTTTGAGCATATAATCATCAGATCTAAAATAATTGTAAATACTTGAAATAGCACTTTCGAAGTAATCATTGCTCGATTGTTGGTATGGGATGCTATCAGTTCCAGCAATTATGCAGTTGTACTTGAAATAACCCCAAAACCATATTTTTGTTCTTTCACTACTTTGAATCCATTCCCATTGCTTATCTTCAATCGTACCCTCCTTAACAACCCGAACTAACTCTTCAGTTATGTCCCCTTTATCAGAAGACTCTAGAATGGAAAAAATCTCATGTAATTCACTCGTGCCTCTAGGTACTATTTCATTGAACTCTCTAAACAGTATGTGCGAAGCTAGAAATTTTTGTCGGTCATTAAGCTCTTCTAACGCCTCAATCGAAGAAGAGCTGCTTTTTTTATATACCTCTACTCGCTTACTTTTTTTGTCTGTTTTATAGATTACTGCCATGTATTTCACTCTTATTGAAACTGTTTTTGTAGAAATATAATAGAATTAATTAAATAGGAATACAAAATTATTTTCGTAGTATTACCGTAGTACCACTTTAGATAACAAAGAACGATAGAACTATGCCCATAAAGGCTTTATGGTGATCATACAGTTATATCGGTCAATAATTTCATATTATCACTTAGAAAAACTGCTAACTCTATCCCTTCCAAATTTTTTAAATTTCATTTCTCACTCACATCCAAACACTGCTAATTAAAAAAACAGACTACGCTACAGCGCAGTCTGCTTAGTAGGGTATATATATTATGAGTAAATACTAGAGACTCGTAAGTTGGAAATTACATTCATCATAGATGGTTATGTAC
>NZ_JBPYDE010000248.1:0-924 GCF_051847555.1 Psychrobacter sp. 1Y4
TTTAGTTGGATGATTGATGGTGAGATTTTACACAAAGATAGCTTGGGTAGCACGCAAGTCATTGCCAAAAACCAAGTCAACCTCATGACAGCAGGTACTGGGCTGACACAAGGTATCAGCCATACAGAGCAAAGCGTTTTTTTGGACAGTGCTGACTCAGAAAATACTGATTCAAGCGTCGCTGCACGTAGTATCAATATGATACAGCTGTGGATCGCTTTACCCACTGACCAGCAGATTGAACGCAGTTTTCACCATTATCCGGAGCTGCCAACATGGACTGAGGGCAACGTCGAGCTAATTCTGACCACGGGAAGTTACAAATCAGCGTCTGGTGAGCACCATCAAGCGCCAACGTTGCAGTACTCCAAGATGGTTGGTATCGATGTGCATTTTTTAGAAGATGGGGACGTCACGCTGAATTTGGAAGCAAGCTTTGAGTACGGTATTTTAGTGGTTGTCGGTACGCTAGAGTCTGAAGGTCAGGTGTATAAAAAAGACCAGTTATTACGTTTTCATCGTGATGATATGACCGACAATACCTCTATAAAGCTGTTAGCAAAGAAGGGCACACGCTTAATGTTCATTGGCGGTGAGCCTTTAGATAACCGAGTATTACTGTGGTGGAACTTTGTCGCTGATAGCAAAGAAGCGCTTGAGCAGTCAGTAATCGATTGGAACAATGGCCATGAGCGTTTTGGCGAGGTTGATTCTGATATGCAGCGTCTGATAGCACCAGAACTACCCAAAGGCTTCAAGGGCTAATTATCAACACGCAAAATTTATTAATCTATTTTTCAAAGAAAATCCCTATCGTTAAGTTTTTTTTACAAAAAAGTTATGGGGTTTTAAGTGAATTGTTCCGATAATAGCGCAAATAAACAAATTATTTTATAGAAACTTGTTGATCATAAGATTGACAAG
>NZ_JBPYDE010000249.1:0-923 GCF_051847555.1 Psychrobacter sp. 1Y4
TTATGGACAAACTCGATAGGGTCTTCTATGGTAATGATATGCCCATGAGAGTTTTGGTTACGATGTCCAATCATAGCCGCGAGTGTAGAGGATTTACCTGTGCCAGTCGCACCGACCAGCAAGATAATACCGCGCTTTTTCATGGCCAGTTCTTTGAGCGCTGGCGGCAAGCGTAGTTCCTCAACAGTTGGGATTTTATTCTCAATTTTCCGTAAAATCATTCCTGCCATATCGCGCTGTATGAATGCACTGACCCGAAAACGTGCCTGCTGTGCTTCATCAGATATAGCAAATTGACACTCGTTTGTCTCTTTAAATTCTTTTTGCTGGCTAGGGGTCATCACCCCTTTGACTAACATCATGGTTTGATCAGCTGTCAAAGGGGTTTTACCGACAGGTAAAATTTTTCCATTTACTTTCATGGAAGGCGCTACATCAGCAGTAATAAAAAGGTCAGAGCCATTTTTATTAATCATCAACTGCAATAATTTATCAATGTCCATATCGTACCTGCATTCGATGTAAGTCGATTAAAAGTTATTTAGAGTAATGTATTGAAGGTCATTTATAGAGACCAATAACAATCTAGCACCATTCACGCTTTTTTGTGACTTGGCTAAAACTATAAAAATGCCTCAGGTTGCTTGGCATAAGGACGAGCCACATCTTTACTGATGGTGCCTTTGCCAACCAAGTTTTTTAGCGTTTGATCGAGTGTAATCATGCCTTCGCCTGCACCCGTTTGGATGGCAGAATACATCTGAGCAATTTTGTTTTCACGTATTAAGTTACGGATAGCGGGTGTACCCAACATGATCTCATGAGCTGCTACACGTCCACCATTTTGACGACGTAGCAGTGTTTGTGAAATAACCGCTTGCAGTGACTCCGATAGCATCGCACGAATCATATCTTTTTCGGCG
>NZ_JBPYDE010000250.1:0-918 GCF_051847555.1 Psychrobacter sp. 1Y4
TTCCGCGCCATCACGCAAATCACCACGGCAATCTGCCAATTTACCCGGCAGTGCGGGGCCTTGTGTGATTTTTTTACGAGCGACTTTTTTGGCTGATTTTAGGCGACGTCCTGCTTTATTAATCGCCAATTCCGCAATCTGCGTACCCATATCCGCATGTTGGTTTAGCCACAAGCTAAACGCATCTTTTGCCAAGGTCTGTACAGCACCAGCAGCTTCACGACTCGATAAGCGCTCTTTGGTCTGTCCAGAGAACTGTGGCTCAGAGAACTTTAAGGATAGGATATAGTTTACGCCATCCCACACATCTTCTGCCGTTAGCTTGACGCTGCGCGGTAGCAAATTATGAATATCACAAAACTCACGCAATGCTTCTAGGATACCCGTACGCAGACCGTTGACGTGCGTACCGCCCTGCGCTGTCGGGATCAGGTTCACATAGCTTTCCTGAATCGGCGTACCACCCTCAGGCAACCAAGACAAGGCAAAGGTCACACCCGCACGTTCGCCCGCTTTTGCATCATAATTATAATAAAACGGTGCTTCAGGTAGTGTCTCAAGACCATCTAATTGCTCGCTTAGATACTCGACAACCCCATCGGTAAATTGCCAAACGACCTTTTCATCATTGATATCGTCGGTGAACTCAATCGTTAGTCCCGCGGCCAAAACCGCTTTGGCTTTTAGATTGTGCTTGAGCTGCTTAACATTAAGTTTTGGCGTATCAAAAAAGCTGCCATCTGCCCAAAAGTGCACTTTAGTACCACGTTTGCGTTTGTTTGAGCTGACCGATTCCGTTAATGGCGTCACGGGTGTGCCATTTTCGAACGCCATATCAAACTGCGTACTATCACGCCATACCGTCACTTCAACGCGCGTGGATAACGCATTAACGACAGAGATACCCACGCCATGCAG
>NZ_JBPYDE010000251.1:0-918 GCF_051847555.1 Psychrobacter sp. 1Y4
CTTAACTTTAGCAAGTTTTTTATTGACGGATAGTGTTTATGCGTACGCCTTTATTTATGAGCGCGGCTGGGTTGCCGTTAGTTGTAGCGATGATGAGTATGCCGGTACAGGCTGCAGAATTTGTAGTGACTGACATCGGTTTCAATGGCTTACAACGCCTAACCCCTGATAGCCTCTATCCGGTTCTACCTATTACGGTAGGAGATACGGTAAATGACAGTAGCTTAGCTGCCAGTATCAAGGCACTGTATGCGACTGAAAACTTTGCTGATATTCAAAGCCGTGTCGAAGGTGGCAACCTAAGGTTTGATGTTATCGAACGTCCAACCATTGCCGAAGTGAATTTTGAAGGTAACAAGCTCATTCCTAAAGAAGGGCTTGAGCAAGGCCTTGGGAATGCTGGGCTGTCTGTCGGTAATGTACTGAAGCAATCGACCCTGCAAGGCGTTGCTAATGAGCTACAACAGCAGTATATCAGCCAAGGTTACTACAACAGTAATATTGAAGTAGATCAGACGGTACTTGATGGTAACCGCGTCAAGCTTGATGTGCGTTTCATCGAAGGTAAGCCTGCTAAAGTTGTTGATATCAATGTGATTGGTAACAAACACTTTAGTGATGAAGAAATCAAAGATGTTTTTGCTGTAAAAGAATCATCATGGACACGCTTGCTATCAAAATCTGATCGATATGCACAAGAAAAACTGGCTGCCAGTTTAGACAATTTAAAAGCGTTGTATCAAAACGATGGTTATGTGCGTTTCGCAGTAGATAACGCGGTACTCAATATTAGTGAAGATAAACGTAGTGTGTTCATCGAAGTCAGTGTGAGTGAAGGTGAGCAGTATCAGTTTGGTGACGTCAATTTATTGGGTCAGCCCACTTTCGATAATAACGAACTAAAAGAGCTGGTTACTT
>NZ_JBPYDE010000252.1:0-918 GCF_051847555.1 Psychrobacter sp. 1Y4
AGTTGCTGTTGCGGTGGACGCTCATCGCCAAACTCTACGCGAAAAGCCAGCTCAGTTGACTGGCCTAAATTAGCAAAATCGCCGGGTGACATACTATCAGACACACCAGTAGTGGCTTGCTGACCTGATAGTTGTACAGACCACAGCGGTGGCAGTCTTGGGAAAAATAAAAACAGCACCACTAACAATGGCAGTGCCCCAACCCCTAAAACCCCTAAAGTACGCAGGCGTCCATCACCACGAGCATTGCTATCATCATTGAGCGCAATAAACGCCAATAGTACGATCACCGCTCCTACTATCACTTCTAGAGTGGTAATCAAACCTTGATCCATCAAAAACAAGGCAGCAAGTACAAATAACGATAGATTCAACACCACGTAAGCATCGCGGCGCTTGTATAATTCCCAAAGCTTACTAGCGAGACATAGCACCAAAAATGCCACGCCCATATCTAGCCCAAAGGCTGTGTTATACGTCAACCACAGACCTACTAAGCCTAATAAAAAACCCAGCATCTGCATGCTTTGATAGACGCGTTTTAAATGTGAGACTTTTTTTAGCCGACTCTTGAGACGTGGTAGTTGGGCGATGATACTGACCGCAGCAAACCCGATTAACCATAGTGGCAAGTGAGCAGCATGTGGCAACACGACTGCTATTTGAGCAATTAGCACCCAGTAATAGGCTGGTAGTGCCAGTAGTCGCCGATACCATTTATTATCAGCTGCTATGCCACTTTTCGCTTGTATATTTTGACCGAGTGCTAACTGCTCAAAGCTTGCCGTTTTTGTGGTATCGGTTGTAGAAAACTGCTTGATTTCAGTCATGGTGCTTTCGCCAGCCTTAGCAAGCACGCTTGCGCAAAAGTCTCACCATCACCCACCGCTGCGCTAGTAGGCATATCATTGGGTAAAC
>NZ_JBPYDE010000253.1:0-916 GCF_051847555.1 Psychrobacter sp. 1Y4
TAGACCTCTTGCAAAAGTCATAGTTTAAGCTCGGAATTAATGATACCAGCAAATAGCTTCATTCTAAGATCGTAGCGCTGACGACGGTTGCGATATTTATGAGCCACGATTTTAAACAACTTGATTAAGCCTATTTTGTGCTCAACCACAATACGGAACTTTGCCAGATAGTGATTGGCCTGTTTGCATATCTCCAATAACTGACCACCACGAGGTTTCTTAAATGGTGTGAAAGTTTGCTTATGTAGATTTGCTATACCCTGATAACCACTGTCTGCTAGATAGTTAGTATTCTCAGGCAACCAATCAGGACAAGTATCTTTATACAGCTTAAAATCGTGGATTGACCCTTTACAGGTTTGCACATCGAGTATCAAACCAGTTTGCCAATGAACGATAACCTGCGCTTTTAAGGTGTGTTGTTTTTTCTTACCGCTGTAGTAGTCTCTTTGGTTTTTTTTGGACGCTCAATAGGGGTTTCGGTGGCATCGACAATGACGACTGACCAATTGATGTTCTCATCGACACGACTAGGCAGCTTTTTGGGCAATTCAAACTTACCTGAATCGATAAGTACGTCTTCTACTTTACGAATGATACGGCTAGCAGAAGACTCATGAATACCAAAGTCCATACTGATATGATAAAGCGTGCGGTATTCACGCCAATAAGTCAGGGCTAGTAGTATCTGCTCCTTAAGACTGAGCACACTTGGTCTACCTGATTTGGTCTTAGATGCTTCATGCTCTTGCATGGCCTCAAGCATGTTATAAAAGGTGGCTTTATGAATGCCAGTGTAGCGTTTAAAACCAGCGTCACTTTGTTTGAGTAGCTTATCTATGTTTGGCATATCTATTAAGTAAGTAGAGTTCAATAATATACGTTGTGTCTTATAATTACTTTTGCAAGAGGTCTA
>NZ_JBPYDE010000254.1:0-915 GCF_051847555.1 Psychrobacter sp. 1Y4
GAATGCTGTGCCAGCGGTTTTATTTTCTGTTGCTTTGGTTTGCATGTCTTTTGCGAACTGTTCTTCTTGCTCTTTTTGATACGTCATCAATACTTCTTGCATTTGCTCTTTGGTCAATGCTGAATCATTGCCTTCATAACCATCACGGAAACCTTTTTCAAAAGTATCCAGGTTCAAATCTTTGACAGCTTCTTTATTGCCTTCTGCCATCATGAATCCTAAGCTATAGCCCACTTTTTCACTTGCTGAGCTTTGTTCAGTGATAGAAACGCTTTGAGCAGCTGTTTCTTGACTGCCGTTATTGGTGCTACAGCCTGTCATTAACAACATAGCACTAGCAAGTGCGCTAATGCTTAAAGTAGTGATTTTTTTCATAGATTACTCTCTGATTGTAAGAATAGTGGCGAGATGTCACATTGTTCTATAATAACAAATCTTAGTTTTGGGAACCACGCTTTACATGAAATTATCGGGCGAATGTACAGTCTGTGTTAATATTTCCTATTATAATAACAAGTTATCACACAAATATAGTGGCAGGTAAAGCTTTCTATCTTTAAATCCATCAATACATAGGCTAAGCTAAATTGGTTAAGGAGATAAGTAATCGAATGTTGGTATTTATCGTTGATATATGAGTGTCAGTAGCAAAGCGATAACTAAAAACCAGACTGATACTTTTGATAATCCTCTTTATTCGAAAATTATAATATCTTCGCATAACTCAATTTAAAGACACTATTTATAATAAACCATCTATATATTTGTCTCGTTCAACGGTGATTGTACTAACAATACTTTTGAGTGTTACCTATAGGATGATTCAAGGAGGATAAGATGAACCCAATGTATACATCTTTTAACGGTTATCTTGGTGGGCCTATCGGTTCTATCATTGGCGCTATTTTGATATTT
>NZ_JBPYDE010000255.1:0-913 GCF_051847555.1 Psychrobacter sp. 1Y4
TCAATGTCTTTCCTTTTGCGCCATTCAAGTGGGCTTTGATTTATGATAAAAATGCGTCTTAGGACAGAGGGTAGGTAACGAACTTGAAGCTGATCGCATAAAAACGCTTATTATAAATGACAATGCCCGTGCCATTTTTATTAGAACGGTAAGCAAACCACGTGCTGACATAAGCCCTAGTACGAAATGTGTTACTAACGTTGTTACTGTCCTTTTGAAGTTATATCTTCTATGAGGCCAGCTTGGTTTTTACTGATTATAAAATTCTGATGGACATAAGAACTCTGAAAAGTATGACGCTGATTTGACTACAAAGTAAGAGATTTATAAATATAAAGCCGCATTTATCGTTAGAATCATAGCGTAGATACTTTTTATACTATAGTTGATCCAAGTTAAGAGTGGATTGACTGTATTTCTAACAAGGATGTTTCGATGACACTAAAACGTTTAAGCCTTGTCGCCCTATTTAGTCTTTCCGTTGTAGCCTGCACCACCGCGCCCAATACGCTTGCGGTGAATGCCACCCAAAAGCTGATACAGTTCGAGCGCAATAAAGCCAAGCTTGAAAAAAAGGTGTTGACGCTGGCTTCTGGCGATACCATGACCTATCTAGAAGGTGGCAATATTAACGGCGAGCCGTTACTGCTCATCCATGGGTTTGGGGCAAACAAAGACAACTTTACCCGTATCGCTAGAGAGCTGAGCAATTATCATCTGATCATTCCAGACTTGCTGGGTTTTGGTGAGTCTAGTAAACCGATACAAGCTGACTATCGCGCCGACGCTCAGGCACAGCGTTTACATGAGCTGCTACAAGCAAAAGGGGTCGCGTCTCATATTCATATCGGTGGTAACTCAATGGGCGGTGCCATCAGTGTTGCTTATGCCGCCATGTATCCTGATAGCGTGG
>NZ_JBPYDE010000256.1:0-913 GCF_051847555.1 Psychrobacter sp. 1Y4
CAATAACAGTGCCTTCATTGTTAATAAATAGCTCTGAGGGCTGTCCTGCCTCTGTTTTTTCTAAAATTAATTTGTTGACTACTAGTTCAGTTCCTTGATTGCTAACCGTATCATTTTCAACAAAATACACATCATCATTTATAGTCGTCGTCTGACCGTTGTCATAAGTAACTGCCAGTGCCGAACCAGAAGCACAAAGCAAAGCCACAGCTAATGGCGTAAGTAGAAGCTTGGTAGCGACTTGAGATTTACCAGATGACTTATCACGAGATTTGGCAAGCTCAGACACGCATTGATAAACACCTAGAGAATGGTTAAAAACGACGCGATAGACATGATTCATAAATGTACCTTGATAGTAGAAGAAGAGAACAATTGCTTGCAAAGTTACCCGTATCTTACTCTAAGCAATGGATTTGTCTATCTATTTTTACACAAATGTTTATATAATTGATTGCGTATATAGAGTAATAATTTTATTGCCATAAAAAAGCCCAAACCTGATAGTCAGGTTCGGGCTTTTATTACACTATCTGAAAGGTACTATCTATCTATCTACACCTCTTTATACAACTGGCGTCCTTCCTTGTTGTATTTCTCCATCATCTCAGCCATGCCTTGACGAACTTCTTCAGCACTGGCTTCGCCTACTTGTCCGACCAGTTCTGTATCGACTTTTTTGATCAAGTGATCAGTATCACTTAAGTCACCTGATTGCGGCGTCACTTTTTTATTAGCGGCATCTTTATCCAGTCCTGCTGCATATTCACGCACGTTTTGAGTGATTTTCATTGAACAAAATTTCGGACCACACATGGAGCAGAAGTGCGCCGATTTATGTGCGTCTTTTGGTAAGGTTTCATCGTGATATTCGCGTGCGGTATCAGGGTCGAGCGCTAGATTGAACTGATCA
>NZ_JBPYDE010000257.1:0-911 GCF_051847555.1 Psychrobacter sp. 1Y4
GATCATTTTAAGGATAGTTTGATATGCCTAGTGTACTAAATCATAATAACTTCATCGCTAAAAATATCAATAATGACATTCCTGATGCAGGTGTGCATCCTATTAACGTATATGCGCTGCTAAAAGAACGTGAAGCGTGCTGGTGGCAGGCGAGGCAGCAATTGATTGAGCATCAAGAGAAGAAAATCTTTTGGTATGGCGAAAATAGCTTGATCATGTGGTTATTATGGCAGTTGGTTGGTTACGTGGTTGTCGCCATGGCGCTGATGCTGCTGAATAATATGTTGAATATATCGTTATCTTTATGGCAATACATTGCTTTATTTATTTTACAAACTATATTTTTTGTTGGTATTCTTGCAGCGAAAGGCCGTCTGGCGAATAAGTTGCAGGATGAGATAGATAACGATGAGCTGATGCGCGAAGAGGCGTTCAATGAAATGATTATTTTGGCAGAGGATAGTCTGTATCCTGACGTGCATGCCAAGTCGCCCATTTCTTTAAGGCAGCTGGGTGACTATCTAGATGGACAGTTTCACCTAGCAAGCTTGCAATGTTTGCTACAAAAAGAAATCGATGCTGGACGATTAATCATGGAACAGCAGCTACTTGAAGTAGGTGTTTTGCCGCCAGAGCTTGCTGATGTTGAGCTGATAGAACATGCTGATAATATAATATACAAGAGCACGTTATAAAACGTGCTCCTGATAGCGTTAATTAATAGCTGTAAACCACGTTGTTTTCTCTTTTAGTCGCTAGGCTGGCGAGCAATGCTGATTTTAACGCATCAAGTCGTTCAGCAGATAATGGCTTATCGTTTTGGTCACTTATATAAAACATATCTTCTGCGCGCTCGCCTAAGGTCGTAATACGAGCCGCATGAACCTCAATTTGCTCCTGCAAAAATATCT
>NZ_JBPYDE010000258.1:0-910 GCF_051847555.1 Psychrobacter sp. 1Y4
ATGAACCGTTAGAGCGCGCGAATGGAATACGGTTACCACCTATGATTGCCACACGATTCTGGTTTGAGGCATGTTTGGTCTTACTCGCTTTTTTAGCAGCAGTCGCTGGTTTTTTAGCTGCTGTGGTTTCTACTTTTTCATCATCTGATTTTTTGCTAGTGGTGTCTTTAGTCTCTGAGCCTTTAGTATCAGTTTCTTTAGCTTCAGATTTTTTAGTAGCTGGCGCTTCTTTTTTTGTGTTGTCAGCTTGTGTGCTATCAGCCTTGGTATCATTAGCCTTAGTATCAGCTTTAATGTCAGCAGTTTTAGTAGGTTCATTGTTTTCAGCGGTTTCTTGTGGTTTCGCATCGCTGGCTTTAACAACAGTACTTTCGACAACTGGACTATCAGGGTGGTTGTTTTTATTACTCATAATATTATCCTTAAAAAGTATGGGCAGAAAAATTGAAGGGTAAACATAAAAAAAGTGGCAAAGTCATGTTAAGCAAAAATCAAATATTATCATTTATCACCTAGTATCGCTGTGTATGATAAGTCGTTTCGTGCTCGTTTAATGTATATCTTTAGCAAACGATGTGTCGCTTGTATAAGTTCAATGACAGCTTTAAGCGTATTGGTTAAGGCGCTAATAGACTGGCGAGTACCAACGAGTATCAGATAGTAGCATTGCATAACGATACGTTTGATAATATATTGTTATCAATAATTATGTTTGCCATAACTTATAGGTCAGATTTTAACATGTTATGATGGTCAGTAAGTTGGTAAAAAGTCGTCAGCTTGTATACTGACTTGTTTACAGATTGTTGTAGACATTGTCTGTTTTTGGACATGTTTCTAATGGCAGTGTATAGTTAGGCTAGTTTTAAGATGATTTACCAAATATCAATAATTACAATGTTGATGAGTC
>NZ_JBPYDE010000259.1:0-909 GCF_051847555.1 Psychrobacter sp. 1Y4
TTATCCTTACACAGATTTGCTATTGCACGACATGGGTGATGCTCTCGCTGATCGTACCATCGCGGGTAAGCTACCACCAAAAGACGCTCAAGTTGAGTTTTTAGCCAATTCTTATGAATGGCGCACGCCCGCACTTTGGGGCGTTGGACTTGCACAAACGGTTGATCCACAAGCGACGTTTTTACATGATGGACGCGCTCGTACGCTGATGGAAGCGGTTCTTTGGCACGGCGGAGAAGCCGAAAAGCAACAGCAACAAGTATTGAAATTAGACAAGCAAGGTCGCGCCGAGCTAAATGCGTTTCTAAAGTCGCTATAATAAGGTCACTGTAATACAGTCACTATTATAAAGTCAGCATAAAAACGCTATAAATTACTACCGATAAATTACCGAGAAATCTATGAAAATAAATCACGCTTTGGCGATGGCGCTATCTGCACTGAGTGCCGGGCTGCTGATCAGCTGTGTCAAACCTGCCGACGACAACAAGTCTGCAGAAGTGGATAGTCAAGAAGTTGCACAGAATAACTCGACTGCTGACAGCTCGACAGAAAGCAGTAAGGAAGGCACTGCGCAGATCGTTGCGGTAGATATCAGCCCTGAGACCCAAAAAACGTATTTGACGCATGTGGCAGATGACATTGTCATTCCTGCGTATGCTGATGCAGCAAAGCAAAGTGATCTATTAAATGAATTGGCGCAGAAACATTGTCAGCAAGCACCAGTCAGCGGCGCTGAGCTACAAGCATTACGCGCGCAGTGGTTAGTGTTGGCACAAGCATGGTCGAGTGCTGAGATGATTAATTTTGGTCCTGCGACTGCCAGTATGAGCAATTTGTACATCAACTATTATCCTGATGAACGCGGACTCGTACATAGTGGCGTGGCTGATTTGATTGCTGCCAATC
>NZ_JBPYDE010000260.1:0-909 GCF_051847555.1 Psychrobacter sp. 1Y4
AGCGTCTTCGGTTTTTCTCAAGCGTTTTTGCACCAATACCTTTTACCTTTGCTAACTCATCTACTGTTTTAAACTCACCGAACATTTCACGATATAAAATAATCGCCTGGGCTTTACTGCTGCCAATACCGTTTAGCGATACCAGCTCACCTTCACTGGCACGATTGATATTTACGGTGGCTTCATCTCGTGCCTGTATTTTGGCATTTTCTTGTGCCAACAGATAGGCGTAAGCACGCTGAGGATTGTCAAAACAGGGAGCAGCGTGGGCATTATTAAGCATCAGCAGAGCACATAAAAGACCGAAAATAGACATTGCTATATAGCTGCTAGGCGAAATATAGCTGCGAGACGAGATTTTATGATGAGCGTTCATGTTGTTTCGCCGCTTCCCACAATGCATCCATTTCGGTTATATCGCTGTCCTCCAAACGCTTACCACTTAATGCTAATTGCTCCTCAATATAACCAAAACGTGATTTAAATTTATGTACGCAGGTTAAGGTAGCGGCTTCTGCATCAAGGTTCAGTTTACGTGCGACATTGACGAGCGCAAACATGCAATCGCCTAATTCCTTTTCGACATCTCTGATATTGGCTTTGATCTCGACTATAGATTTATCTGTTAGCTCATGCTTTAGCTCGGCAATCTCTTCATCCAGCTTTTCGACTGCACCAGCAATACCGTCCCAATCAAAACCCAGCTTTGACGCTTGTTTTTGCACATCTTGTGCCTGCATTAAGGCACTACCCGCTTTCACTTGGTCTAAGCGACGTTTTGATTTACCACGTGCCTCGCGTGCCTGCTGCTCTTCTAATTTAATCTCATCCCAGCGTATTTTTACTGCCGCATCGTCCTTGAGCGTTTCGGCTTCAAATACATGAGGGTGACGGCGAACCAGCTTTTCT
>NZ_JBPYDE010000261.1:0-909 GCF_051847555.1 Psychrobacter sp. 1Y4
CGGGTGAGATGACTTTTAACAATGTTGAAGTACCGAAAGAGAATATCTTGGGCAGTCTCAATGAAGGCGTCAAAGTGCTGATGAGTGGCCTAGATTATGAGCGTGCCGTCTTGGCGGCAGGGCCTATCGGTATCATGCAGGCGGTGATGGACAATGTCGTCCCTTATATTCATGATCGTAAGCAGTTTGGTCAAGCAATCGGCGAGTTCCAATTAATCCAAGGCAAAGTCGCTGACATGTATACCGTACTGCAAGCAGGTCGCAGCTTCTTGTACACCGTGGGTAAAAACCTCGATATGCTAGACGCGCGCGGCGCAGGTCATAGCCGAGAAGTGCGTAAAGACTGTGCCAGCGTGATTCTATGGTGCGCCGAAAAAGCCACATGGATGGCGGGTGAGGGTATCCAAATATTTGGCGGTAATGGTTATACCAACGAGTATCCGCTTGGTCGCTACTGGCGCGATGCTAAACTATATGAGATTGGCGCAGGTACTAGCGAGATTCGTCGTATGCTGGTCGGTCGTGAGCTGTTTAATGAGACCAAATAAAAAAAGATTAGAGCAGTAGCTAGCAAAGCTCTGGTTTTATAAAAGAGAAAAGCACATATAAAAAAAGCAGCACGCTTTAAACGGGCTGCTTTTTTTGTCAGTGTGACAATGTGATGTTGAGTCATCTATGATGGATTATGACTTATTACGATAATCAAAATACCGTGCTAATCCATTTAATAACAAATCATCACGTAAGCGTACGGGGCGATTGACATGCTGAGAGATAGTGGCCGCATCGCCGCCTGTCATGATGACTTCAAAGTTTGGGTGACGACGACTAATCTCATTAACCGCGCCAACGATAGAGAGCAAGATGCCACGATGCACGGCGTCTTGGGTGGTCATGCCTTGGCCAACG
>NZ_JBPYDE010000262.1:0-908 GCF_051847555.1 Psychrobacter sp. 1Y4
AAATTCAAAGACAAACAATTATTGATGTATGGATAGAATGGGAGAATTACGCATGACTGAATTGGTATTTCATCATGATTGTCAACAACTCCCCCAAGCAAATGAGTCCTTAATTCCTGTTCAATTATATGGCATAGATGGAAAGTCTCGGGGTGATATAAGTGTTATAGGTAATCCAATAACAGAGAAAATTCAGCGTTTAGGCGTTGAAGTCAATTCTAAAGCAATCGATTTCTTATCTATCGCTTTAGCGGTTACGGCAGCTGATACTTTTGTATTGCGTTCAGAAAGCCCAGATGGCTGGACACGACAGCTTTCACTAAAAATCCCATTGTGTGAACCAGATTGTTGGATTGCTTTGCAATCACAACTAGAGAAAGCTTTACACTTTTTAAGCGGCGACATGTGGAATTTAGAATTCACAGAAGGAGGTTTTGCGCCTCCCCTTATCCCCCCAGATCCAAGATTTAAACTCCCCCAACTTGCTCATCTTAATTGTGTGCGCCTGTTTTCAGGCGGACTAGACTCACCAATAGGTGCCATAGATTTATTAGATAATGGGTATAAACCTCTATTGATTAGTCATGCATACAAGGGTGATAGTGCTTTTCAAAAAGAAATCGATCAAGTTTTATCAGGTGAATATTCTCGTTTCGAAGTAAACGCAGATCCTCATAAGGCAATGGGTATCACCGATATCACGATGCGTACTCGCAGTATCAATTTTCTAGCTTTTGCAGTTGTAGGGGCAAGCGCTATACAGCAAAGTAACAGTTTACAGAATGTCGATTTATACGTACCTGAAAATGGATTTATTTCCCTAAATGCGCCTCTTACACCTAGACGTATTGGTACGTTAAGTACAAGAACAACTCATCCTCACTTTATTAAAAGTATTCAGAGTATTT
>NZ_JBPYDE010000263.1:0-907 GCF_051847555.1 Psychrobacter sp. 1Y4
GTTTTCGACTGCCCACGATAGCAATTTGAGCTTGATGCAGGCGCGCGCTATTTCCTCGAAAGAACAATAATGGTGGCGGATCATAAATATGAAGAAGCTGGGCGGGATAATCGGGCTGATCAGCAAACAGTAGACTATAGCGACTATCAACAAGTGCTTGCTGGATTTTATCGATACTAGCGCGCGTTTGATCCGGCTGCTCGTGACGTTTTAGATGGGTGTGATGCAGACCCAGCTGCTTCCACGCCTCTACTGTGGCTTGCAAAGCAAGCTGCGCGTTACCGTAAGAGATGACTAGCTTGTGGTAGGCAGACAGGGACGCATTCACCTCATACCATAGCGACAATATAGCACGCTGATCGTCGGATAAAGAAGCGGTGACTGCCGTCATTTTATCTGTCTCGTATAGGCAAATTTAGTATGGCTGTTTTATCACTCGTATTTATAGATAAGGTGGTGGTAATAACTGGTCACCAACGTTGAGTGGTAGCTCAGAATCCAGTACATAAGCATAGCTGATGTGGTCAAAGGTGTTAAATACCATGACCATCCCGCTTGGCTCATTTGGCAAACGTACAGGCATATCGTTGTCTTTGGTGTCACGTACTAATGGACCTTTTTGATAGACAGTCAACACATCGCCTGGCTTGGCACCATGTAGGCTACCCAAATTGATAGCGACCACACTACCTTTAGCAGCAGCACTAATGGAGTCCATCACTCGTACAATCATACCGCCACGACTAACGCTGGCAGGTGTTGGGTAAAAGACTGGTGGGATAGCATTATCAAGCTCAACAAACACGCGATCGCCTTCGCGCACTTCTTTATCATAACTTTCGGTCAACTGTAAGCTGGTAATACCATTCGTTTCTGTCGATGTGACAAGACCAGTCGCTACCTGTGT
>NZ_JBPYDE010000264.1:0-904 GCF_051847555.1 Psychrobacter sp. 1Y4
TTTGATATAGATCGCTTCTCCTGAAATAGCATGTGTTAACACCATGTAAAACTCAGCATGGTTGGCAAATAACTGTGCCTGATCCAGTGGATATTCTTGCTCCACCATATCCCACATCCACTTTAGATCCAGCAAGTCACCGCCTCTAAGGAAACGACCATAGTGAATAAATTCAGATCGAAGGGAATGATCCAAGTAAATATGCAGGGTGCGGCCTTGTTGTGCGGCCAAATAGTTAGCAACGTTAGTTGAACCTGAAGAGACGCCCACACACAGATCAAAAGGATTGAATTGTTGTTGTAAAAATGCGTCTAAGACACCACTGCTAAATGCGCCACGCATGCCGCCGCCTTCAACCACTAGTGCTTGTCGATGTTGTTTAAGCATTGAAAACCTCGAATGACGCTCGCAAAGTATACCTACAGGTACACAAAACGAGGGGATAAAAAGTGTTTATAAATATAGTCGATACTAGGGAGTTATATTTTTAAGCCATTCTCAACCTATTTCTTGGATATAGACATTACAAGCTCGACAGCAGAACACTCGTTTCGCTGTTCAGAATGCCGTCAATTTCTCTGACTTGACGCAGCACTTCATCAAACTCTCTCAAACTTGTCGTGTGTATTTCTGCCACCAAGTCCCACGCGCCATTGGTCGTATGGAGCTTAATCAATTGCGGGATGCCGCGCAGCTTTCTAATCACTTGTGACGTAGATTTACCTGTTACTTCAATCATCATCATCGCTTTGACCGTTTCTTTATCTAACGCCTCATGCACGCGAATCGTAAATCCTAAAATAGCACCGTTGTGAATCAGTCTATCCAATCTGTTTTGGACAGTGGCACGAGAGACTTTGAGTTTTTTAGCCAGGTTGGAGATGGTTGCTCGACCATCTTGTCG
>NZ_JBPYDE010000265.1:0-902 GCF_051847555.1 Psychrobacter sp. 1Y4
TGCTCGGCCGTGACTATTTGACCTGCTTCGCCGCCCGTGATGGTTGTGATCAAATCACAAGCTCGTGCCAAGGCAAGTTTTGGCAATTCAAAATCGACCCCACGCTCAAAACGCTGCGAGGCATCGGTGTGCAATCCAAAACGGCGTGCGCGCGCAGCGATAGCCAGTTGATTAAAGAAAGCGCTTTCTACCACGATATTGGTCGTACTATCGGTGACACTGCTACGCTGACCACCCATAACGCCAGCCAGTGCCAAAGCACCTTTGTCATCAGCAATCACAAGCTCATCACCGGTTAGCGTAACCGTTTGCTCGTTAAGCAAAGTAATGGTTTCATCAGGCTGTGCCAAACGCACAACAATATCACCTTCGATAGTATCAGCATCAAAAGCGTGTAGCGGCTGACCCAATTCCATCAACACATAATTGGTCATATCGACCAAGAAGTTGTGTGAACGTAGTCCGGACTGTACCAATGCATCTTGCATCCATTTTGGGGTGTCGATACTACGATCGATATTGCTAATAGATTGCAACAAATAGCGAGGGCACGCTTCTACCGCATCAACGGTTACAGCGGGCGTTGCACCATTATCAGAAGCGACTACATTGTCAGGAATCTCTGGCAACTGTACAGGCAAGTCATTGATGACTGAAATCTCGCGAGCGATACCGCGAACGCTAAAGCAATCACCACGGTTTGGGGTGATAGAGATATCCAATATTTGATTATCTAGACCTAAATATTCACGGATATCGGTACCAACTGGTGCATCTTCAGGCAATTCAAGCAAGCCATCGATATCATCGACCAAGTCAATTTCAGAGGCGCCGCATAGCATGCCGTTTGAGGCAACACCGCGTAATTTGCTTTTTTTGATCTTAAACCCTGTCTTATCATC
>NZ_JBPYDE010000266.1:0-902 GCF_051847555.1 Psychrobacter sp. 1Y4
CGATTACTCAGTGCTGGTATCCAAGGTGCGATGTGCCGTTGACCAAAAAACACAGGAGCGTTAATTCTTAATAAACCACCCGGTTCTAAAGTCCTGTCTTGCAACTCTTTCTGCGCCGCATTCATGCTTTCGGTCATCGCATGTGCGTAGCTCATGAACACGCGTCCCGCCTCAGTAGGAATGACAGCGCGTGTATTACGATAAAAAAGCTGCTGCCCTAGCGAGTCCTCTAGCTGCTTAATAATCCGAGATACTTTTGATGCAGACACGCCTTCTTTTCGTGCCACGACAGAGAAGCTTTGGGCATTAAAAACGCTAATAAAGAATAGCAGGGTTTTTATGCTGATGTTGTCGACGTTATTCATCTGTGCAACTTATGCAAAAGTCATTTCTACATTATAGCGTTTTTCGTAGGTATAGGCTGCGGTAAACTACGCGGCATTGCTCATTGAGGATTGTTTTATGCAGATTTTATTGATACTGGTGGTGGTTTTAGGCGGTATGGGGTTATCGGTCGAGGCTGGACTGCTTGGCCCCCTAGGCAGTCAGGTGGGTGAGCTGTGGGCGACGCTCAGTATTTTTGGTGTTGGGGCCGCCTTGACGTTCTTTTTGATGCTGTTTTTTAGTCCACGAGAGAGCCCCTCATTTTTCTCACAGCCGCCGTTGCTACTGATTGGTGGCATTTTGGGACCTGTCTACGTGGTGGTGTTAACGGTGGTCACACCCGTCATTGGGATTGCATTGACGATGATTGGCATACTTGCAGGTCAGGTCTTTCAGAGCTTAATCATTGACCACTATGGGCTGTTTGAAACCGAGGAGCGCAAAATAGATATTAGACGAGTGATTGCGTTAGGTTTCATTGTTGCAGCACTTATTTTTATGGCAAAGGGGTAGACCAC
>NZ_JBPYDE010000267.1:0-901 GCF_051847555.1 Psychrobacter sp. 1Y4
GGCTACGCGCTTGTAGCGGCGCTTTGTCCCAGCCATCCTCGATATAGTGTACGTATTGCTGTGGTAGTTTGGGCTGAGCGCTGTCTGTGCTAGATGCGACCAGACCGTCATCAAATAAAGTAATGGCTTTACTCATGCCATGTATCTGAAAATACCCACCCGGATAGGGGGTCAACTGTGCCATGCCTTCGGGCGTACCTCGCTGACCGTAGACGATAATCTCTGGAATCTGCCCGCCTGCATCGCCCCAATAGGTGACATAAGAGGATTTAAACTCGACCATGCGTGTGACTTCAACACCGACCATGTCATCGATGACACCAGTGCGAAAACCGCAAGCATTAACCAAATAATCGACTTCGATAGATTCAGCTTGAGAGTCGTTTGCTTGCTGATAGTCGATGCGCCATTTGGTGACATGGTGATCGGCATTGGTACAGTTTTCACAATCCACAGGGACTACTTTTTGCACTGTGGTGTCGGTAAAGACATGGGCATGGTCATATTCTTCAAGTGCCAATTGCGCAGAAGCCGCCAAGCGAAAGATATTCCAGCCGTATTCTTGTACGACAATCAGTGGAAATTTAACTTTATTTAAGTCTAAGTATTTGGCTACTGGTATCACCCATTCATCGACCGTACTTGGCACCGCAACTTGCTCACGCTCAGACAGCTCAAGCAACTGCTCATGACTATAAAGCTGATAGTAATCTTCAGGCTCGCCAAGTACTTTATTGTTGGCATCCTGCTCGATAAGCTCTTGATAAGCTTCTATCAAAATATCCAAACGCGGTAGCAAGTCTTCAGGCAGTCCTTCATCGCGTGTCGGCACCGCAAATACAGTAGGACGAACATCGATGGTATAAGGATAGAGACGTAATATATCAATACATTGCTTGAG
>NZ_JBPYDE010000268.1:0-900 GCF_051847555.1 Psychrobacter sp. 1Y4
ATAAATTCGTCAGTCTCACGTGCTTTGTAAGCGGCTTGGACAGCACCGTCCGCACGTGTCGACAAACGATCTGCTTTACCTTCAGTGATCAGCTCATAAGCTTTTTGTACGCGATCCCAGCGATTGTCTCGGTCCATCGCATAGTAGCGACCGATGATGCTAGCAATCTGTACACGCCCACCTTCATAATGAGCATTAAGCTTATCAATGTAATCACGCAAACGATTGATATACTTATCAGCGGATTTAGGCGGGGTATCACGGCCGTCTAAGAAGCAATGGATAAAGACGTTTTTGGCACCATGAACCAATGCTGAATGGCACATGCCCTCGATATGGTCTTGATGTGAGTGAACACCGCCATCAGAAAGCAGACCCATAATATGTACATTACCGCCAAGCTCATTAGCCGCTTTCACTGCGTCAACCAATGCTTCGTTTTTGTAGAATTCGCGATTGGCAAGCTCACTTGAGATGCGAGTCGAGTCTTGATAAAGAACACGGCCAGCACCCAAATTCATGTGACCAACTTCTGAGTTACCAAACTGACCATCTGGCAGACCCACATCTTCTCCTGAAGCAGAAATCAGTCCATGAGGGTATTTTTGGTAAATTCTATCTAGATTTGGCATGTCTGCCGCAGCAATGGCGTTATCTTTATCTTCTTCACGATGACCGAAGCCGTCTAATATCATTAAGACATGCGGCGTTTTTTTATTCTGTGCGCCGTCTTCTTGCTTACTGCTGAGCTGCTGCGCCTGATTGTCGTCAATAGATTCTGATGCTTGATGGGTACTGGTCATATATTACCGCTCCTCGAGTGAATGAACGCCTTTAATGCTATGTTAGGGTATGGAAAGCCCTCTATATTAACACATATCTTAAAATAGCTGAAAAACT
>NZ_JBPYDE010000269.1:0-899 GCF_051847555.1 Psychrobacter sp. 1Y4
AGCTTTTATTAACGAAGTGGCAACGATTACCGACCAAAACTTTGTCCTTGATCCTCGTATCAACGGCAATGTGACGGTCATCTCGAACAAAGCATTGTCCCGTGATGAGATTTATCAGCTGTTCTTAAGTGTCATGCAGGTCAATGGGATTGCAGCGATAGAGTCAGGTACGACGATTAAACTGGTGCCAGATAATGTCGCCAAGCAGTCTGGTGTCGCCGTTGACTTGCGTGGCAATAGTGTCGGTGAGTCGCTCGCAACCCGAGTGATTTATTTGACGAATACTCAAGCGGCAGAAGTATTGGGCGTTATAAGACCTTTGATGCCGCAGTCTGCACATGCCGCCGCTGTACCTGGTGTAAACGCGCTGGTACTATCAGATCGTGCGGATAGCCTAAACCAACTCACCGCACTTATCCGTGATTTGGACAGCAACGTCAATGACAGTCTGCAAGTGATACCACTACGCCACGTCGATGCCGAACGTATGATGGAGTTAATCAGTGCCTTGGTGGCAAGCGCTGGTAGCGGACAAGCACAAGGTGGCAATAATCAACTCAAAGTGATCGCTGATTCATCAAGTGATAGGCTGCTGGTCAAAGGCAGCCCTGAGATGATTGCCAAAGTTCAGGAGATGGTTAATCAATTAGATACCACACCGACAAGACGATTAAGTGGGTTACGTGTCTTTCGCCTAAAGTATGCCAGTGCTAGCCATATTGCCGATATGCTACGAGGTCTTTTGGCCAATCAATCGATTAATAGCGCTGGTGCCACCTCAACGTTAGAGTCCGCTTCTTTAAATGATGCCAGCAGTACAGGGGCTACCGTTAACAGTGCGGCGAGTGAGAGTATTGGCAGTAGCAGTAGCAGTAGTACATCAGTTGTGCCTGCTAGCA
>NZ_JBPYDE010000270.1:0-898 GCF_051847555.1 Psychrobacter sp. 1Y4
AGCGGCAAATCGACACTTGCCAAGATTATTACAGGCATTTTCACCCCTACCACAGGTGCGGTAACCATCGACAAACAGCCCGTTGATTCAAACAATAATGCTGATTATAGACAGCTATATTCTGCAATTTTTAGCGATCAGCATATTTTTAAGCAATTGATTGGCAGACAAGGACAGCAGCCAGACGAAGCACTAGTCAATGCGTGGCTGCATAAATTGAACTTACAAGACAAAATAAGTGTGGCTGACAACCAGCTGTCTACTGATAAGCTATCGCAAGGACAACGCAAACGCTTGGCCATGCTTATCGCGGTCGCTGAACAAAAAGATATCTTGCTACTCGACGAGTGGGCCGCGGACCAAGATCCTGCGTTTCGCCGTGTGTTCTACCAGACACTGATACCTGAGCTAAAAGCGCTGGGGAAAACGCTATTTATTATCAGTCATGATGATGGTTACTTTGAGCACGCTGACCGGTTACTGCTAATGAAACAAGGCCGCCTCATTGAGCTCAATGCTGAAGAGCGACAGCGTGCCAGTAAAGATGCCATTGCTATGTTGGCGTAAGTGTTCGCTTAGTAAAGAGTCAATCACAGGTAATAACAGAAGCGGGGCATCTCTTAACAAGACGCCCCACTTTTTTTAGATAAGAAGGATTTTTTGAACCCTTTATTTATTTTAATAATCTCTGCAAAAACCCAACGCGAGAAATCACCAAAAAGTCTAATAGCGCAATAATTACAATCGCAATAATTGCGGTTGGGAATATGATAGCCACTGCCAATAAAGGAATAGCGAGCGGCCACCAAACGGTAAAATGCTGCCCACGCGCTGGCGGGTTGAGGCCGCGATGCTCACTGGCATGACGCGGACGACGCTGCCACCACATGACATAGCC
>NZ_JBPYDE010000271.1:0-898 GCF_051847555.1 Psychrobacter sp. 1Y4
TTTATGTTATAAACTTGCTTTACCATTGTTTGTACCGATTCACTATATGACTCGTCATTAATTAGTGTTAATAATAGATTAATATAATTTTGAAAATAGTAGATCATTTATCCATACTCGTTCTCACAATGACCATTGTTTTGATTCGATAAGGGACTGACCCAATGCCGAACTATCCCGTCAATAAAATCAGCACGTCCGATGAACAGATAAATATTTTACAAATCACTGATTTGCATTTATCCACGCCTGTCGCTGCTGATACTGACAGTAGTCATGTCAATGAGGTGGGTGATTGTCAGCGTAATTTTGAAGCTGTACTGCAGCAAGCACTGAATGAAGATATTCGCTGTGATTTGATTATCGTGACTGGCGATCTGGTCAGTAAAGTAAAGCCCGCCACCTATGACCATATCTTTGATGTACTACAGGCAACCCAAATTCCTTTTGTATGCATCGCTGGCAATCACGATGTGACTGATGAGAATGGTGAAGACTTGCCGTTTTTTCAGCGGACACTCATTGCCCAGCCTGCTGACTCACGCTTACTCAGTCGGCACATCATTGAGAGTGATCACTGGCAGCTACTGTTATTAGATTCGTCTATCACAGGGAAAGTGGCAGGTGAGATAACCACTACAGATATTGATTGGTTATGCAAACGGCTTGAGGCATGTGATAAGCCTGCGCTTATCGCCCTACACCATCACGTCATTCCAGTAGATTCTGACTGGATTGACACCCATATGGCGCAAAACGCTGAAACCTTTTGGGAGTACATGGCGCCTTTTGAACATTTACAGGTGATTATTAGCGGTCATACTCACCAAGAGCAGATTCGTTATCGCCAAGGTGTGACTGTTTATAGCACGCCGTCTACCTGCTATCAATTCAAACC
>NZ_JBPYDE010000272.1:0-898 GCF_051847555.1 Psychrobacter sp. 1Y4
GATTAACAAAAAGCCAAAAGGCACGCCTTCACCTAACCGATTTGATGCGGTGATGATGGTCTTTGCTGACAACATGGTTGAGAAGAAATCCAATAAACGACATAGAGCCACTGCTGGCAAACGGACGTATAGATGAACGATATAACTGAAAAGCCGCGTTACCGTGTCACAGCAGGTAAGGCGCTAAGCCAAGAGCAAGCAACTGACCTACGAGGTAAGACCTTTTACCGCTACCTGATCCGTACTGACACTGACGAAATACTTAAAAAGGCCGGTATCAGCCGTCATGCGCTAAAGACATTGCTTACTGACCCAGACATTGACCAAGCGATTGATAGACGTGAAGAAGAGTTAGGTAGTGCGACTTATACGATTACACCAAGTGAAGGTGCTGTTGCTGATTTTATCTATGGGCAGTTAGACCTGCATCTTGAAACGATATTACAAGGCTCATCGCTTAGTAAGTGGTACGGCTATGATGTGATTGAAATGCTCTGGGGTAAAGATAGCAATGGGCGTAATGCAGTTACTTCCATGATGTCAAAACCTATTCAATGGTTTGAGCCGTTATCAGGTGGTGCTCTGCAATGGTTTCCGAACGACGGTAGTCAGCCGGTCATGATTAGTGATCAAGCTGACTTTTACTATCGCTATCTATACCAGCAGCACAAGCCGACATATCTAAACCCTAAAGGTAAATCATTATTAAGTCGTGTTTACTGGCTGCACTACTTTAAAACCAATGGCTGGCGTTTTTGGTCTAAGTTCTTGGAGCGTTTCGGTTCACCCTTGCTTATTGGTAAGACTGACGCAACCAGTGATGCTGACGCCCAGGACTTTGCTAATGCACTACTAGCAGCGCATAACTCAGGCGTCGTGACTATCGGCGTTGATGAGG
>NZ_JBPYDE010000273.1:0-898 GCF_051847555.1 Psychrobacter sp. 1Y4
GAGCTGCGTCTCTCTGGGCTGAACTCTGTTAGCAAACGTCCCGGTTTAGGTATCAGCTTAGTTGCTTCTCTGGATGATCGTTATACCACCACGATTCGCCAATTATTGTCATCATCACTATCGGGTCGATTAGCCAATGAGACTGACAATACAAAGGATAGCGAGCCAAGCTCACGCATTTATCCTACCGGTCATCTACTGCTGACTGGTTTGATCAAACCAAGTGGTGATAGTGTGCTGGATGTACTGAGCAGTCGCCAGCTCGATATCCATCTATACAATCCATACCAAACTGAAACCGTCAACATTCTTAACGATAACTATCCGTTAGCAGCCAATTTCTCAGCAGGGTATGGAATGTGGCTGGCAGAAAACCAGTTGGATAGTGTGGGTTATTTGAACCTAATCACGCGCCAGCCAGATGCTCGTCTACCCAAACTGTTTATGCTCGAACCTTATGACCCTGACAAGCGTGTCATCATTATGCTGCATGGTTTAGCCTCTAGCCCAGCCACGTGGGTCAATCTCACCAACGATATTCTCAATGATGATAAGCTGCGCGACAATTACCAAGTTTGGCAAATATTTTATCCAACCAATTTGCCTATTTTAGAAAACCGCTATCAAATTCAGCAATTAATCAACACTACCTACAAGCAGACGGACCCGACGGGACAAAATCGCGCCAGTAAAAATAGCGTGATCATTAGCCACAGCATGGGAGCCATTATCGCGCGCATGATGCTGTCCGATGATAATTTGGTCGATGATTTGGACAGACTTGATGATCAAGACATTCTCTCTAGTAGTGAAAAACGGCAAATCCGCGATGCACTAAAAGAATCGTTTGGTGAAAAGGAATTAAAAAAACGGTTTGAGCTACAATCCTTGCCACAAG
>NZ_JBPYDE010000274.1:0-897 GCF_051847555.1 Psychrobacter sp. 1Y4
CATACCTGGAATAGCGCTGAGCGGCTGCAAGGACACGGTGATGCCGTTATTACGTAGTAGGTTGGCGTGCAGCTCACCTTGCATATTGGTATCAAAGCGCGCCAGTTTGTGCCAGTTATCAACTTGATCGGTCATGGGGTCGCCTCTAAGGTTTCGGTACTAAAATTAGTACTAGCATTGGTACTAGAATAAATGAATAAGCAACGCTTACGATAATTGATCTAGCGCATATTCTTTGATTGCAAACTCACTACTATTTAATGTTTCCTGCGCTTGCTCAGCTTGGGTGATACTGCTAAACACACCGACTATTTGATTGTCTGGTTTGTTTAATAGTACAAATACGGTATTTTGCGATTTTTCAACATGCGCCCAATGGTAAGCGGCCAGACGTTTCATCAAGTCAGGGTTTTTGACCATGATATTATCACCCGTACGGCCTTCGGTACGATTGTAGTGAATCACATTGAGGCGCAATAACCAAAAAATCACCGCCGCTTTTGCCAGCATAACAGGTAGTGCACGGTTTTCATCACTGTTTAGCGGGCGGATCGATTCATAACCTTGTAAGAACGCCGCCATTTTACTGCGGTCAAAGTTCACAGATTCGCCTTGTTCTGCAACGCCCCACGTGGTACAAAAATCATTGATAGTGATCGCAATATCCATCACGTAATGCTCGACGCTGACTTCGGTAAAGTCCAACAGGCCCGTCAAACGCGCTTCGCCTTTTTGTAGATTCCATAAGGTATTGTCGGCAAACATATCTAAATGGCACAGACCTTTTGGCAAAGTTGCCAGTGGTAATTCGGAATAAGAGCGCCAGATATCGCTCATCAGCTTGGCTTCGTCACCTGGCATGAACTGCATTTCACGGTCACGCACGTCGCTCCATGG
>NZ_JBPYDE010000275.1:0-897 GCF_051847555.1 Psychrobacter sp. 1Y4
TGTGTCATTTATCGTATCGATGCGAAAAATACCTCCTCTACCATACAAACAGGGTTTTCAGTCAATTCTTCTGGTTTCAATATCACTGATTTACTAATTTCAGATGCAAAGTCTGAATTTAGTGCTGGTGCTACCTATGTTGCTAACACTGCAAAAATAAAAGTTGGTGCAGCTACTGAAACTAATGCTAATGAGGGTACTCCGTCACGCACAGGTGCTGTTCCCTCTATCTATGCCAATGTAACTACATTAGCTCCTGAAGAAACAGCTTCGCTGAAATTCTCAGTTAAAATCAGGAATGATCGCACTACTCCGTAAACTACTAGTTCAAAATCTATAAGCAGCGATAGCTGCTTATAGATAAACCCTCTAGCTTGACCTAATCAATTTATATTAGCCAAGCTAGAAGGTTACTACCCTACCCTTTTATGTTTTATTGGATAAGCGACATATGACTAAATCTTTAATGACACCGTCTAATCGTATTACGTTGCATACAGCGAAGATCTCTGCGCTGACGGCTGCAATGTTGCTTATGCAATCAAATATGGCATTTGCTGCGCCTAGTACTCTTGTACAAACTATCAATAACATTGCTAATGCAGCTTATGACGTTGATTCTATCAAACAGAATAGTGTTTCAAACCAAGTACAAGTCAAAGCCTCTGCCTTACCTGAATATGGTATTAACTTAACTCAGCAACCCTTGCGTACTGTCGCACCCAACACATTGGTGAATTGGGTTAATGTTCTTAGTAATACTAGCTATAGTAGTCAGACTGTTGAGCTGACGCTTGATGTATCGCCAACTCTATCTAATTTAAAAGTTTATCAGGACCTCAATAAAAACGGTATTGTCGATAGTGGCGATACACAACTTATTCTTGATAACATGAG
>NZ_JBPYDE010000276.1:0-895 GCF_051847555.1 Psychrobacter sp. 1Y4
TAAATACCATTACGCTAATTACAATCTTCATTAGATTAATTCGTCCACCTCCTCCTTCAAGTTCAATACTACTCAAAATACTTAGAGAGTCATTCAGTTGCTCATTCCAATTACTCTGTTCTTTATCAACATGATATAAGCCTGGCTTATATGGCTTCTGTAATTCTAATAAATATTTTTCCAATTCCTCCCACTGTTCGTTCGAATAACTTTGCATAGCTAACTTTATTATCTTTGCATCATTAGTTGCGTAGGATAAAGGAATAGGGTTGAAGTCTAGCCAATGTGCTAAATCGTCATTAGTTGAGGCAGTATAGAGCGCAACTGTTGGTACTCTATCGCCAATAGACACATTTTTTAATGAAGTACATTTCATTATTTTGACTACTGGGAAATGACCGTAACCTTTAGTTAAATTTGTATTAACTGCAATGAGAGTAGGATAAGTATCTACAACAATACCTCCATTTGAATCTCCACTTAGAAAATGCTCCTTTTTATTTACCCAGTAATAAAGGTTCATCACTACTGCAATAACAGTAACTAAGAAATACATAACATCGATTACCATCGTAGCTAATAATGAGCAAACCAGAAATAGTGTCAATAAGCCTACGAGCATTTTATTATGACAAAACCATACCCATTTATTTAGCTCTGTATTAACGGGATTTGAAGCGATGCTATTGTCATCGACTGTATAATTATTGCTCATTTAATATCTCGCTCATCAAACCGCTCATCAAATTTGGTGTGCAACTAAAAAGAGATATTAGATTACTCTAACGGCTCTCTTATAAACTAAAAATTTAGTTTATACTTAAATTACAGTAAACTCTTTATAGACATAACAATCTCAGATATGTAGTTAGTCATAATAAGACTCTTTAATCAT
>NZ_JBPYDE010000277.1:0-893 GCF_051847555.1 Psychrobacter sp. 1Y4
ATCAATGCTCAGAACTGTGTACATTGTAAGACTTGCGATATCAAAGATCCTTCGCAGAATATCACTTGGGTAACACCAGAAGGTGGCGGTGGTCCTAACTATCCAAACATGTAAATCAGGATAACTCTGATTTAGCCTAGTATATGTATCGTTATTAAAAATCATACCTCAATAAAAACGCCCTTCTTTCTAAGAGAAGGGCGTTTTTTTGCCTACCACAAGCAATCCTGCTTCATCAGTACCGCTTAATCTGTCCAAGCATCACCATTTGATTCAGACTCATCGACAAGTTTGCAAAATTCCAAATAGTGACGAAACTGAATAAATCGTATGAACAATATAGATCTCAAGCGACGTGCGACCATCACGTTTGATTATTGGTTCTCTATATTTATTTTTGAGATAAATAATCTTTGCAATTTGTTTTTTATAGAATATATTAAGTAATAATTCATCAGCATAAACTGGATATTTGTCGTATAATTTTAGTACCGCTCATATTCAGCGCTATATTTACCGAACTGATTTTTAGTAGATATACTTCAGCCTATGCTTTGTTGGTTGTAACTATCGCTGTTGAATCGTGCTAAGATGAAATTCGAATGATTCTATGCTGGCCTCATAGCTACTAATAAGGATGAGTCGGCTACTATAGATGAATCGGCATAAATGTTTGAAGCGTTAAAGTATTAAGACTCTTGTCAGGAAGACGAGATTGTGAAAAAGACACCGGATAGTCCTACCCTTCTGTCTTCCTCAATGAACCCTGTTTTGCTATTTGATAGTTTTTATTTAAGGGATCAATGTAATGTCCACAATGATATTTATTTTTGCTAAATAATTGCTGATAAATAGATATGCGCCTGCGCATCTTCATTGTCACTATATAAAGT
>NZ_JBPYDE010000278.1:0-892 GCF_051847555.1 Psychrobacter sp. 1Y4
TTTCAGGGTTATACCATCATGGGTGATTGTGACTTATTAGGCTTTGGCGTCTCATCCATCAGTCAAATTGCCAACAGCAATACGCGCTATATCCTGCAAAATGACACCGACTTGCAAAACTATCAAGCTAAGATTGATATGGCAAAAATTAATCCTGCGGTCATGCCTGCGGTGAAATATATTAAGACGTCTATCAAAGATCGCTTACGCGAATATGTCATTATGAACTTGCTCTGCCACGATTATCTTGATTTTAAAGATGTGAATCAAAAATTCGGTATCGATGCCATCACCTATTTTATTGATGAGATCCAACAGCTGGGTGCGATGCAAGCAGATAGACTGATTGATATGGATGCTGCTGGCATTCGTGTCTTACCTAGGGGCCGCTTGCTTGGTCGCAATGTCGCTATGGTCTTTGATGAATATCTAGAAAATAAACATAAAGACCGCTTCTCAAAAGTTATTTAAAATAATGATTTTGAAGCCAATTATCAAACGTAAAAAAGACCTCAAGCGAGGTCTTTTTTAGATATAACTGCGCGGTGTTTACAGTTTTAATTTATCACCAACCATCCCTTTCACCGTGCTTAGGATATCTGCAGGCAACACCACCATTTTTGAATTGTCAGACTCTGCCAGTTGACGAATAGACTTGATGTACTGCTCGCCAAGTAAGTAGACAATCGGCATCTCCTCATCACCCATCGCCGCTGTGATAAGACGGATCGATTCCTCTGAGCCTTTAGCCAGTACCACTTGCGCTTCAGCATCGCGACGTGAAGCTTCCAGACGTCCATCTGCTTCCAAAATAGCGGCTTGTTTTTGACCATCGGCACGAGTAACGGTCGCACGGCGTAAACGCTCTGCGGCTGCTTGCTCTTCCATAGAG
>NZ_JBPYDE010000279.1:0-887 GCF_051847555.1 Psychrobacter sp. 1Y4
GATAGCGCTGAAAGATAAAACCAAAATGCTCACGGCGCAGTTTTGCCAGTTCATCAGCGTCTAAGCGACTGACCGATTGACCATATATTTTATATTCACCAGCCGTTGCTTGATCCAAGCAGCCCAAGATATTCATCAAGGTTGACTTACCAGAGCCTGACTGTCCAATGATGGCGACCATCTCGCCTTGATTGATAGTCAAGTCGATATCATGGAGCACGCGAATGTTTTGTTCACCAGCTTTAAACTCTCTGATCAGCCCTTTGACCTGCATCAATGGAGTGTCTGCTGCGGCATTAGGGTTGGGGCTTTTGGTGTTCATTTACGCTGCTGCCTATATCAGTACTGCTTATATAATGACTTATATAAAATTATAAAACGCTTATCTATCATGATTGGACGCTGGTTTATCTACTTAGGTGTTAAAACGGTCTTCCACCTTTACCGCCTTTTTGTGGTCCTTCTTCACTTAGTATCACTTCATCGCCTTTATTCAGGCCACTTAAAATCTGTACATCGACGCGGTTATTGATACCTGTTTTTACCACTTGTTCAGCCACACTGCCATCCGCTTTCAAGACACGAACTTTAGCTGTTTTTGTATTTGGATCATCGTTAGTTGTGACTGATTTTTCGGTTTTGCCGATAGGCTGTAGGGCAGCAGCAGGAATGAGCAAGACGTTTTTTGCTTGATTAACCACGACGTAAACCTGTGCCGTCATATCAATACGAAAACGGCGATCGGTGTTGGGTACTTCGATATAGCCGACATAATAGATAGCAGAATCGGTTGAGCTGGTGTCACTGATTTGCTCAGGAGCAGGTTCAATGGCTTTGAGAACAGAGTCAAATTTTTGGTCAGGGTTACCAATGATGTTGAAATATAC
>NZ_JBPYDE010000280.1:0-887 GCF_051847555.1 Psychrobacter sp. 1Y4
ATCACACCGCCACGCTTAGCGATAACACAGACACCAGAGTCACGAGCAACGTGACGCTCCATACCAGTACCTACTAACGGCTTATCAGCACGTAACGTAGGAACAGCCTGACGCTGCATGTTCGAGCCCATCAAGGCACGGTTAGCATCATCATGCTCTAGGAACGGAATCAGACCTGCTGCAACCGATACTACCTGACTTGGCGATACATCCATATGCGTCACTTTTTCTGGCGGCATACGAACAAATTCACCATAGCTACGCACACTGACCATCTCGTCAGATAACGCGCCATCTTCAGTCATCGGAGAATCAGCCTGTGCAATGACAGTACCTACTTCTTCGATTGCTGATAAATACTCAATAACGTCAGTAACTTTACCATCAACCACACGGCGATAAGGCGTTTCTAAGAAACCAAAGCTGTTGGTTTTAGCAAAAGTCGCTAGTGAGTTGATCAGACCAATGTTTGGACCTTCAGGAGTCTCAATAGGACATACACGGCCATAATGCGTATCATGTACGTCACGTACTTCAAAGCCTGCACGTTCACGAGTTAGACCACCAGGTCCTAACGCTGATACACGGCGCTTATGGGTAACTTCAGACAACGGGTTGTTCTGATCCATAAACTGTGACAACTGGCTTGAACCAAAGAATTCTTTAACCGCAGCCGCTACTGGCTTAGAGTTAATCAAATCTTGTGGTGACAGGTTGTCTGATTCTGCTGAGCTTAAACGCTCTTTTACAGCACGCTCAACACGTACTAGACCAACACGGAATTGGTTTTCTGCCATTTCGCCTACTGAACGAATACGGCGGTTACCCAAATGGTCAATATCATCAACATCGCCGCGACCATTACGAATCTCGATAAGCTCTTTTAG
>NZ_JBPYDE010000281.1:0-887 GCF_051847555.1 Psychrobacter sp. 1Y4
ACTCAAATCAATGATAGTCGTTAAGTACAAACAAGATGAAAAAATCATTCTTACGTAAAACATATAGCCTACGAATAAAAAGCAGAAACCTAAAAATAGTTCATCTGCTTTTTTATTTTGCAACATAAGATAAGAGCCAGCTTATTAAGATACTCTGCTAGAGGTTAGAGAGGTAACGCTGATAACGTTTGGTCAATTTGCTGAGACGGATACGGTCACTAAGTAGTGACAATATTGGCGACGCATTTGATTTAGGCGGCTTTGCTTTACCCATACGCTGCAGTTGGCGCTTGATGACTGCCATGGTAGCAACAACGGCACTTAAGGTCTTATCCTTCCACTGTACCATAGGATTATGAGCACTGAGGCTGCCATCTTTTTTCCAGTCATTGGGTAGCGCCGGGTTCATGGCTAATGCCGTTCCCATACCAACAATATCAATACCTTGAGCCAGTACTTCTTCTGCAATGGCTAATCGTCTGACGCCACCTGTGGTCATCACAGGCATTTTGGCTACTTGTGCAATCTCTTTTGCGAAGTCCAAAAAATAGGCTTCTCGTTGCAACTTGCGACCATCTGCTGTGTTGCCTTGCATGGCTGGGCTTTCGTAACTGCCACCCGACAGCTCAACCAAATCAACAGCCAACTCATTCATCGCCCAAACAACCACTTTGGCATCATCAGCGTCAAACCCGCCCCGCTGAAAATCTGCTGAATTGATCTTTACAGCGACCGCAAAGGTAGGCGCAACTTGAGCGCGAATGGCCTTAATGACTGCAATCAGCAATCGCATACGGTTTTCAATTGACCCGCCGTATTCGTCTTCTCGTTTATTGGTGAGCGGTGATAAAAACTGAGAAATCAGGTAACCATGGGCCGCATGAATT
>NZ_JBPYDE010000282.1:0-887 GCF_051847555.1 Psychrobacter sp. 1Y4
TACTTCGTCAACCAAACCGTATTCTTTGGCTTCTTGTGCATCTAACCAAAAATCGCGCTCGACGTCTTTTTCAATTTTTTCGAGTGGCTGACCAGTACGCTCAGATAGGATCTGGTTCAAGCGTGCACGAGTTTTTAGAATTTCACGGGCGTTGATCTCGATATCTGTCGCCTGACCTTGCGCGCCGCCTGATGGCTGGTGAATCATCACACGAGCATTGGCGAGTGAGTAGCGTTTGCCTTTTTGACCAGCGGCCAATAAGAATGAGCCCATGCTATAAGCACCGCCCATACAGATGGTGGATACTTCTGGCTTGATGAAGTTCATGGTATCAAAGATCGCCAAACCTGCGCTTACTGAGCCACCTGGTGAGTTGATGTATAAATGGATATCTTTGTCTGGGTTTTCAGCTTCTAAAAATAGCAACTGCGCGACGATTAGATTGGCCATATGGTCTTCGACTTGACCTGTCAAAAAGATAACGCGCTCACGCAATAGGCGTGAGAAAATATCAAACGAGCGTTCACCGCGTGAAGACTGCTCAACAACCATTGGTACTAATGCCGCTTGTGTGGTTTGTACTTCTTTGTGCGCACTCATCAGCATATCAAAATGTGGGTTAGCAGTGATGCGTTCATAATCTGTCATAGAAGAGTCCTATCAATAAAGGTATAAAATAAAAATAGCTTGAGTAATTTTAGTGTCTAGTAGGTTTTGAGCTAATGGGTAGTTTATAGGGGGGCTACGTTCACTATTCAAGCCTATAAAACCCGTTTGTGCATAAAATAGGTGAAAAAGTGAGCATCCTATCTGTTTGGACTTTTCACATATCTAAAAAGAATACAAAAGATAGATACTGACCCAAATATCCGCAAATTAGGTGCATT
>NZ_JBPYDE010000283.1:0-887 GCF_051847555.1 Psychrobacter sp. 1Y4
GGAGACGATGGGATTTCTGCCCGTCAGGCGTTGCTCGTGTCGATCGGTGGACGTGTTGGCGGTGGTAACATTGCTGGTGTTGCCGTTGCAATCTCTTTGGGTGGTCCCGGTGCGGTTTTTTGGATGTGGGTTGTGGCCCTCATCGGCATGATGACCAGTATTGTTGAGTGTAGCTTGGCTCAGCTTTACAAGCGCAGAGACAATGATGGTAACTTTCGCGGCGGCCCTGCAACTTATATTTTACACGGTTTAGGTAAAGATTATCGTTGGCTCGCTGTCATTTATGCTATTGCTTTACTCCTATCTTTCTCCATTGGATTTATCGCATTCCAAGGTAAGACGGTAGCAGGTTCCGCGCTTGAGAGCTTCGGGATTGATCGCTGGATATCAGGTGCGGTACTGGTGGTTGCGGGTGGATTTATCGTCTTTGGTGGTATCCAGCGTATTGCAAAAGTCGCTGACGTTGTGATTCCTGTAATGGCGCTGATTTACATTGGGATGGCACTAATTATCATCGTGTTGAATATCGCCGATCTGCCTGCATTGATGGCGATGATTGTTAAAAATGCATTTGGTATTGAATCCGTCGTTGGCGGTGGTATCGGTGTGGCGATTGAGCAAGGCATGAAGCGCGGTCTGTTCTCTAATGAGGCAGGTTTGGGTTCTGCGCCTAACATTGCCGCCACTGCTTATGCCACGCATCCAGTCAGTCAAGGTATCTCACAGTCACTATCAGTATTTATCGATACGATTGTTGTATGTAGTGCCACGGCATTTATGATTTTACTCAGTGGCGTTTATCAGCCAGGTGCTGAAGTCGATGGTATTGTACTGGCGCAGCAAGCGCTCACCGCTCAGCTGGGTGATTGGTCACAGTACGTGTTAAC
>NZ_JBPYDE010000284.1:0-886 GCF_051847555.1 Psychrobacter sp. 1Y4
GCTTCTTAAGTGGTGGAATAACCATGTCGTCGATACCGATAGACACACCAGATAGCGTTGCTTGAGCAAAACCAAGATACATCAATTGGTCAGCAAACATAACACTTTCTTTTACGCCAACTTTACGGTAGCAAGAGTTAATCAAACGAGAGATGTTTTTCTTCGTCATCTCTTGGTTACACTCATCAAACGTCATACCTTTAGGCATGATGTTCCAGATAAGTAGACGACCAGCAACCGTATCTTTGATACTGATTTCTTTGGTCTCGTTACCTTCTTCGTCAATTTGCGTCTCAGTAACACGCACTTTGATCTTGGCGTTTACATGTAGATCGTTTGAACCAATTGCACGCAATGCTTCATTAACGGTAGCAAAAATCATGCTCTCGCCTTTGGCATTGATCGACGAGCGACTGATGTAATATAGACCTAGTACAACATCCTGAGATGGTACGATGATCGGATCACCGTTCGCAGGTGACAAGATGTTGTTGGTAGACATCATTAAGGCACGTGATTCAAGCTGCGCTTCTAGCGTCAATGGCACGTGAACGGCCATTTGGTCACCATCGAAATCGGCGTTGAATGCAGTACAAACAAGCGGGTGCAACTGGATAGCTTTACCTTCGATCAATACTGGCTCAAATGCCTGTAGACCCAAACGGTGAAGGGTTGGCGCACGGTTAAGCAATACTGGATGCTCACGGATAACCATGGCCAGCATATCCCACACTTGTGGCTCTTCACGCTCTACCATCTTTTTAGCAGCTTTAATCGTAGTCGCTAAACCATGAGACAATAGTTTGTTATAAGTAAATGGCTTGAATAATTCTAGTGCCATTTTCTTAGGTAGACCACACTGATGTAGACGTAGTGTTGGACCTAC
>NZ_JBPYDE010000285.1:0-884 GCF_051847555.1 Psychrobacter sp. 1Y4
TGTTTTGCCAAAATGGTGATAAGTTTTCCATCGAATAAAACACACCACCCAAATAGGTCAGCGGGGTCAATACAAAGCTTGGAATGATAGAGATATCATCAAATGAGCGCGCAAACACTGCATTGATAAAACCGCCGAGTGAAAACAAAATAGACGTGCCAAGTACCGTAAATACAGTGACAAATAAATGCTCGATACCGAGATCAGTAAAGAATAACGCGACAATCGAAACAATGACACCAATGGCGAGTCCACGGAAGATACCACCACTGATATAACCCATCAAAATCGCATGTTTAGAGACAGGCGAGACCAAAAGCTCTTCAATGCTAGACGTGAACTTGGCACTAAAAAAGCTCGAAACCACGTTCGAGTAACTGTTGGTAATGATCGACATCATGATCAAACCTGGTACGATAAACTGCATGTAGGGCACACCGCCCATCTCACCTACGCGCGAGCCAATCATCTTACCAAAGATGACAAAGTACAAACTCATCGTAATCACTGGCGGTAATAGCGTCTGCGGCCAAATACGCAGAATACGGCGCACTTCTTTGAACCATATCGTACGAAACGCAATCCACTTTTTACTCAGTGACATCGTTTTATTATGATCGATCAGTTCTTGGCTCATAATCCCGCCTCCTTCATGCTGTCTGCACTTTCAATATTTTTGTCGACCAAGCGCATAAACAACTCTTCTAGACGGTTGGCTTTATTACGCATACTACCGACTTTAATGCCTTTATCAGACAACTGATCAAAGACACCATTTAATGACTCGCCCTCTGTCAGGGTGACTTCTAACGTCTGCTCATCTGGCTGGGAGATATCTGTCACTCCGGTCAAAGCCAATTGCTCGGTGAGCGGCGTCTCTAGAT
>NZ_JBPYDE010000286.1:0-884 GCF_051847555.1 Psychrobacter sp. 1Y4
GTTTGTAGCCAGTTAAATTTTCTTTACCGTAAGCGATGACTTCATCAGCAGTCAGACTGGCGTCACTACGTACCACGTAAATCTTCGGCACTTCACCGCTTTTCTCGTCATCAATACCGATCACACCACATTCCAAAATCTTTGGATGTGTTGACATGGCGTCTTCTACTTCGTTTGGATAGACGTTGAAACCAGATACCAAGATCATGTCTTTTTTGCGATCGACAATCTTAAAGTAACCGTCTTCATCCATCACGCCAATATCGCCAGTACGGAAGTAACCATCCGAAGTCATGACTTCAGCGGTCGCATCTTCACGCTTCCAGTAGCCTTTCATCACCTGCGGGCCACGAATACTAATCTCACCACGCTCACCCAAGGCCACTTCATTGCCTTCTTCATCCAAGATAGCCATATCAGTGGCAGGCATTGGCAGACCGATGTTTCCTGAGAACTCACCTGTACCATGCGGGTTTGCTGAGGCAACTGGCGAGGTCTCTGACAGACCATAACCCTGAACGATGATATTGCCCGTGACCTGCTCCCATTTAGTCGCCGTGTCTTTGAGTACTGCCATACCGCCACCCATGGACATCTCAAGCTTGCTATGATCTAGCGATTGGAATTCTTCGTTATTGGCAAGCGCGGTAAACAAGGTATTTACTGCTGGGAAAAACGCAGGTGGGTAGTCTTTATATGCTTTGATAAGGCTTGGTAGGTCACGTGGGTTTGGTACTAGCAGACCGATACAACCACGATATAGGCCAAACATACCGCAGACCGTAAACGAGAAAATATGATACAACGGCAGAGCCGTCATAATCACTGGCTGCTCATTACTCTTCTCAAACTTGTCAAAAGCATCGCCTAGATAGGTATCGCTT
>NZ_JBPYDE010000287.1:0-881 GCF_051847555.1 Psychrobacter sp. 1Y4
GTCAGGCGGATTTGTTCAAGGGTGGCATCGAGGGTATCGCGCGTATCGGCATCGAGTTTGTTGAACAAGCTTTTAACCACACGTTTGTCTTTTGGCGCGGCAAGTAGCAAATTATCCATCACCGTAAAATTTTCAAAGACAGTGGGTTTTTGAAATTTACGACCGATACCCGCTTCAGCGATTTCTTCGGTAGATAGGCTGGCAAGATTATGCGTCTGACCAAAAAATACACTGCCTTCGGTAGGTCGAGTTTTACCAGTGATGACATCCATCAGAGTGGTTTTACCCGCGCCATTAGGGCCGATAATACAGCGTAGCTCGCCCTCTTCAATATAGAGCGACAGATTGTTGAGTGCGCGAAACGAGTCAAACCAAACGCTCACATCTTCTAGATATAGCGCAATACCATGGCTAAAATCAACGCCTGCTGGCTTTGGGTGGCTGTGGCCAGTGCCACCATGAGTACGCCCATACTCATTGGTTGGCTGCTCGGACGTTGTTGATTTATCAGTTAGCATTACTCTTTCTCCTTTTTAAAGCGATCGAACAAGCCCATAATGCCATTGGGTAAAAACAACGTGACCACGACGAATAGCCCGCCCAATATCAATAGCCAAAACTCAGGGTAGGCGACCGTAAAGTAGGTTTTTACTGCGTTCACCACACCTGTTCCCAAAATAGCACCCACTAAGCTTCCTCTACCACCAGTCGCTACCCAAACTGCCATCTCGATTGAGTTCACAGGATTCATTTCACTTGGATTGATAATGCCGACTTGCGGCACATAGAGTGCACCCGCGACACCAGCAATGACGGCGGACAACACCCAAGCAGAGAGCTTGTACCATAGCGTGCGATAGCCTAAATACTGCAAGCGGTTT
>NZ_JBPYDE010000288.1:0-881 GCF_051847555.1 Psychrobacter sp. 1Y4
AGTTATGTACATGAATATGGCTAAACATGACACCCGCTTTTTCAATGACCTCGCCATCTGCCAATACACATGAACGACCACCGCCGCCTTCAGGACGTTCCCAGTCATCGGGAACGAAGGTTGCGTGCTCATTGTTATTAGTACTGCCATCGCGCTCTTGTGCTTCTAGCGATGCACAGATGCGTGCCTGTAAATCAACCAAAAACTCGCGCACACGCATGATGTCGTTATTGGTTGGGATCGTCACTGACGCTACGGTTGATAGGTCTGTTTCGTTATTTGTATTTGTAATACTCATAAGATATCTATTTATTCAGGTGTATGGCGGTATTAAGGTCTGTATCGAGAGAAGCATCTGTATCAAGATTGATATTTTTATCAAACAAGTGGCCCATACGATCGCGTTTGGTTGCTAGATATTCCGCGTTCATATCATTAACGCCAACGAGCATGGGTACACGTTCGACAACGTCAATACCGTGCTCAGTCAAATAAGCAACTTTGTTTGGATTGTTGGTGATGAGTCTGACAGCATTAACACCGATATGGGCAAGCATCGGACCACACATATCATAGATACGCGCATCAGCAGGCAAGCCTAACATGAGATTGGCATCCAGCGTATCATGTCCTTGATCTTGTAGAGCATAAGCGCGAATCTTATTAGTCAAACCGATACCGCGACCTTCTTGACGCAAGTACAAAATAGCACCGCAACCAGCCTCTTGGATGGCTTGCATGGCAGTATTGAGCTGTGGTCCGCAGTCACACTTCAATGAGCTAAACGCATCGCCTGTTAGGCACTCAGAATGAATCCGAACTAGTGGGACTGGTCTTTGCGACAACGTGTCGTCTGAGCTAGGTGCTGTCATTGTGCCTGT
>NZ_JBPYDE010000289.1:0-880 GCF_051847555.1 Psychrobacter sp. 1Y4
TTTAATAATTGCTCTTTGGCATTATTCAGACGATCTTCTGATTCATCTAACTGAGTTTCTGCGAATGCCAATTGATCACGAGCCACCTCTTGTGAGATACGATTTACGAAACGCTCAGACTCACCTAAGATAGCTTTGTTCAGCTCAAAAGCATATTTTGAGTCAAAACCTTCTGTCGATACCGAAAGCACATAACTTTGCTCATCAAGATCAATGTGTACACGTTTTTTGAAGTACTCGAGCAAATCCTCTTGAGTTGCATCAGGATCAATTTCATAGATAGGGTCTGAGCCATCAACATAATAAGCTTCACGGAATTTGAACTTATTATCGAGGCGCTTTACCATATCATTCGACAAAATGTATTCTGTCAAATACGTTGCATCTTCTTTACTGGTACTATTTACGCCCAATAAAGCTGATAATCCGCCACCAGACGGCACACTTGAGTCACTGACTTGTTTGACCACCACATCGGCAGTCGAAACGAAGCGTGGATGAGCCAATGTCATCACATAATATATAACGAGCAACCAAGGCAGGATGACCAAGCCAATAAATAGCGAGAAGTTAATTATCTTACTTTTTTGCTTTGTGGATATGCTTTTCATAAACCTCAATCGCTTCTGTTGTATCGTCAAACACGTGTGCTGTTTGATCCATTAGTACAATACCAATATCGCAGTTTCGTTTGATATCGCCAATATTGTGCGACACTATTAAAAATCCGGCCTGTGCGCGGCGGGCCGCTAAAATCTCTTCGCTACGCTTGCGAAATGCTGCATCGCCAACGGCACCTGCTTCATCGAGCATATAGTAATCAAAATCAAAGGCCAAGCTCAACCCAAATGTTAATCGAGCTTTCATTCCTGATGAGTAG
>NZ_JBPYDE010000290.1:0-880 GCF_051847555.1 Psychrobacter sp. 1Y4
CATTCGCCAGCAAGACGGACTTAATATCGATATTGTCGCTGTTTATACCCAGCCGGATCGTAAAGCAGGACGCGGCCAAAAATTATCAGCCTCTGCTGTCAAAGAAGTGGCATTAGCGAACGATATCACTGTTGAGCAGCCAGTCACTTTTAAAAAATCCAGCACAGAGGGCGTGGCAGCAAGACAAACGCTGCGTACGTATCAGCCAGATCTCATGATTGTCGCTGCTTACGGTTTGATTTTGCCTATCGGTGTATTGACCACACCCACGCATGGTTGTCTAAATATTCATGCCTCATTGTTGCCACGTTGGCGCGGTGCAGCGCCTATTCACCGTGCACTATTAGCAGGTGATGATGAGACAGGTATCACCATCATGCAGATGGATAAAGGGCTTGATACTGGTGATATGCTCTATAAGGTGAGCGCTAGTATAGAGCCTGATGAGACGGCAGCGAGCCTACATGATAAGATGGCAGCGCTTGGTGCGACGGCTATCGCCACAGTATTAAAAGATTTATCACATTATCAAGCGCAGGCCACTACCCAAGATGATAGTCAAGCAAACTATGCTGAAAAATTGGTAAAAACCGAAGGGGAGGTTGACTGGACGAAGCCTGCTGCTGCGATTGAACGCCAAATACGTGGATTGACCCCGTGGCCAGGCGCTTATACTTTTCTAGAAGGGCAACGCGTCAAAATACTCGCGGCACTACCCATCAATACCACGCAAAAAACAGATAAGTCCGCTGGCACGGTCGTGAGTGTCGGGCGCAAGGCAATTTTGGTGGCTTGCGGTCAAGAGGTTGAACAACCAAATGATAAAGACGCTCATGACGTACAACTCAGCAATACATTGGCGATAACCAAATTACAGTTT
>NZ_JBPYDE010000291.1:0-880 GCF_051847555.1 Psychrobacter sp. 1Y4
CTTATGATTTCGGTAGCAAAACCAATATCCTACGTATGCTCGTCGACCGCGGTTGTCACGTAACGGTCGTCCCAGCACAAACGCCTATCGCAGACGTGCTAGCGATGAACCCAGACGGTATTTTCTTATCAAATGGCCCTGGCGATCCTGCCGCCTGTGACTACGCTATCGACGCCGTACGTCACATCATTGAAGAAACAGACGTACCAACGTTTGGTATTTGCTTAGGTCATCAGCTGATTGGTCTTGCTAGCGGTGCTAATACGATCAAAATGAAAACGGGCCACCATGGTGCCAACCATCCGGTACAAGATCTAGCAACAGGCACGGTGATGATCACCAGTCAAAACCATGGTTTTGCGGTTGATGAAGACACGCTACCTGACAACGTTAAATCGACCCATCGCTCACTGTTTGACAGTACTAACCAAGGTATTGAGCTGACCAATAAGCCAGTCTTTAGCTTCCAAGGTCACCCAGAAGCCAGCCCTGGTCCACATGACTGCGCACCATTGTTTGATAAGTTTGCTGAGATGATGGCAGCGGCTAAAACTGCTCAAGCTTAAATAACGATTAGAACGATATAGTAAGTCAAAGCTTGAATCGCTAAACGCGGTTCGAGCGGCACTATAACAAAGCACTGTAAGTATAAAACGCCATGAGCGTTATCAAAAATAAAGATTACTCAAATTATCACCCAAACGAAGGTAGCTCTAACTATGCCAAAACGTACCGACATAAAAAGCATTCTTATCATTGGCGCAGGTCCCATCGTTATCGGCCAAGCGTGTGAGTTTGACTATTCAGGCGCACAGGCGTGTAAAGCACTAAAAGAAGAAGGCTCCCGTGTCATCTTGGTCAACTCAAACCCAGCGACCAT
>NZ_JBPYDE010000292.1:0-880 GCF_051847555.1 Psychrobacter sp. 1Y4
AGACGCAGCTGACGTGGACTACACTATCGATGTCTATGACAATGCCAAGCATGGCTTTACCAACCCACATGCCGATGAGCGCGCTGAAAAAAATGAAGTAGATCTTGGCTATAACGAAGCGGCTGCTAAGCAAAGCTGGGAAAACATGCTTGAGTTTATGAAAGCCAATTTGGCATAAAAAAGATCTGGTATAAAACTCACAAAGAAGGGCAGCTTAACTATTAAGCTGCCCTTTTATTTTGAGTCTTGTTTTATCAATGACCTTTTGGGTAAGCAATCAGAGCGGTCTTGTGCTTCTTAGCAAATCACGTCATTATCACATTACTATCAATTGGATTGAGCGACGAAGATGTTATATCTATTGGTGACCCAGTTGGGTTGGCTGGCCTTTACAATTTTATTGATCGTGGTAGTCGCGCTATACACCAAGATAAAGCGACAAATTGCGCATCTGCGCCGCGATGTCATAAAACTACAATCGGATCTTGAGCAGCAAAAAAATCGCAGTATGAACGCTTCATCTACCCATTTGGCTGATGAGCGTGTTTATACGCGCGCTAGTGAAGGCAATACTGCTGAGAATGACGCTACTAAGCATGCAATTTTTGATTCACAACAGCGGTCTACAGATGCGTTTTCAACCCTATCATCTACATCATTGCCACCACCACTGCCTGTTACTACTCCAACTCCGACCAAAAATAAAATAGCAAATGCGCCGATTGAGCCTGATGAACGCTCACTACCTATTGTGACGTCGCTCATTCATTCAATCAAAAACTGGTTTTTTGGTGGCAATCTCGTCGTTCGGGTCGGCGTATTGGTACTGCTAGTAGGCGTGGTGCTACTGCTGCGGTTACTCAGCGAATATATCGAAATT
>NZ_JBPYDE010000293.1:0-879 GCF_051847555.1 Psychrobacter sp. 1Y4
GTCTTACCATACCCTGGTGGCGATATCATCATGAGGATACCCATCAAGTCCGTCCGTTTATCCTCGCCGACCGTGCCCATCTGTTTGGCAAGGTTATCGCCGATGAGTGGCAGGTAGCTCTCATTAATCAGACGGTTACGCACAAATGAAGACAAGGGACGCGGCATAAATTCGTCCAGTCGCAAGGTTTCTTTTGACGCGTGTAATATCTCTGAGCGCATGGCGAGGTAACGTCGATAGGCAGGGATCACTTGGGTATCATGGTGATGCAAACGGTTTAAAAAGTCGTCAACCGCAAAGGTTAGGCTCTGCTGATGAATACGCGAATGTTCACCCAGTAGATTATTGACTTGTATCTCAAGCGACACCTTACCTGTGTGACGCGCAAAGCTTTGCACTTGATTGAGAGGGTTATTGATACTGGTCAGTGACGTTGATGATGACGCTTGAGGTGAAGAGAACGACAAGGTGGAAGCGGCATTAACTGTGCCTTTATGCGCGCCGCCTTTATCGAAACTCGCACCTGAATCAATCAGGCGCTGTACCAAAGCTTCACGCTGCGTATCGTTCAGTTGAGTGAGTAAAACAGCAATCGCTTCAGGCACATAATGACGTCCACTCTCTAACTGCTGCTTACGTAGCGCCTCTTTTTCTTGACGTTCAGCCAACTGCGTTTCACTGAGCGCCTCACCTGCCTCATTTGTGCCATCATCTGCTGCGTTATCCGACTCACTATTACCGTAAGTCTTATCAAGTAAGGCATGAAACCATGTGGCTAATAGCTCATAGGCTGATTTGGGTTGGAAGCCAAGCTTACCGATTGAAGACTGTAGCTGCGCAAAACTGGCATTACTTTGTGTACTGACGGGCGAACTACTC
>NZ_JBPYDE010000294.1:0-879 GCF_051847555.1 Psychrobacter sp. 1Y4
GCAGTGTTACAGGCGTGCTATCCCCGTCTTGAATCAAGCCGATTTTGCCATTATCTGAATATAGTGTCGTGTTAATGGTTGGCGGACGACCACGTTGCCAACCGACAATGGCTTTACCATTAATCTTGCCATGCCAATCAATATCCTTTGGTAAGAATACTGAAAATAATGACGTATCTAAATTCTGCAATGCCACATCGACTTCACCACTGGCTGGAGAAGCCACTAAGTTCTTGCGTAAGCATAGTTTGCCCGTTTGATCCGCGGCCTGCCAACAATGTGCAGCCAACTGTACTTTGAGATCTGTGTTATTGCCGTTTTGATTATTAGGCAAATTCACAATCAGCTGTGCTGGCTGTAATTGATTTAAGGTAGCGTATCTGGATTTAACGCGGCCTTTACCGATGACCCCTGACCAGCGTAGCGTGTTTCGATCGAACCCACCTTTTAGTCTGGCACCAATGTCCAGTTGCTTATTAGCCACATTGAGATCAACCACATGAGATTTTTCAGTACCATTAAATGATGCTTTAACACTATCGAAGCTTTGTCCCGCAGCATCCAGACCTTCAGCGCTGACGATAAGCTGGCTTGGACTATTGGCTAGATTAACCAGCTTGCCACGTATACGACCTTGACGCAAAATAAAGCCCGGTAGTGCAATCCGCTCACCGACCAAATCGATATAAATCGTTGGTAGTGCCTGACCTGCTGGTTGAGACAAAGTCGCTCCACCAGTTACTTTGCCAGCAAGCTTATCCGACAACTGATCTAAGCTTGTGATATTAATTTTGGTTTGTAGCTGTTTGGCATTGCCATTAGCAGTGACATAATTGTCACCCCAGCGCAGTATCAAGTTGTCAGCATTTAAACTATCGA
>NZ_JBPYDE010000295.1:0-878 GCF_051847555.1 Psychrobacter sp. 1Y4
GATGATGTCGGTGCGACGCTCATCACCAAAGTTATCACGAATCTCAATCATCTCATTAGAGATAATGGTCATTAGCTTATCAAAATCGCCAAGAATAGACTCTAAATGTGCAATCTCGCGCAGCAAATCCTGATACTCTTCGGTCAATTTGTCTTGCTCAAGACCCGTCAAGCGATGCAATTGCATGTCTAAAATGGCATTGACCTGCTCAAGTGACAAACGATAGCGCTCTTCGCCCTCGATCAAACCAAACGGCGCTTTAGGATCTTCGCCTTCGATAAACTCGGGGCGTACTGACTGACTGCCAGCAGCAGTAAGCATCGCAACGACACTACCTGAACCCCATGTGTTGTTTAATAAACTTTCACGGGCGAGCCCACGGTTTGCTGATGCTTTAATCGTTGCAATAATCTCATCGATATTGGCTAGTGCAACCGTTAAACCTTCTAGCAAATGGCCACGAACACGGGCTTTGTTCAATTCATAAATTGTACGACGTGTTACCACTTCTTGACGATGACGGACAAATGCAGCGATAAGCTGACGCAGAGTCAATAGCTTTGGCTGACCATTATCGAGCGCGACCATATTGATACTAAAGCTAGACTCAAGCGGCGTTTGCAAGAACAAGTTATTAACGATAACTTCAGCGGTTTCGCCGCGACGTAAATCAATGGCGATACGCATACCGTCTTTATCAGACTCATCACGAATCTCGCTGATACCTTCGATTTTCTTATCACGAACCAGCTCTGCAATACGCTCGATTAGTTTGGCTTTATTGGCCTGATAAGGGACTTCTGTAAATACAATACGCTCGCGGTCACGGTTGACACCAGTATTACTCATCGGCTCAATATGATAACGACCACGAATAT
>NZ_JBPYDE010000296.1:0-876 GCF_051847555.1 Psychrobacter sp. 1Y4
CTTCTGTATTCATAAACCAAGTAGCTGTCATCATAAGGAATATAAAAGTCAATAAGGCGTTTAACCGCTTCATTCTTTTTAGAAACCTCACTCAATCTAGTGCCAAAAAAAGGAATGACTGCTCCCATCAGGGTGGTTTTGCCTGCGCTATTGCGCCCCGTAATGATTGTGTTATCACCAACTTCAATGAGGTGGCTTTGACCTTTAGGGTAACTGTTGATTAATGCGACACGTAGAAGCTTATTGATATCTTTTATAACTGGTTTCGTATTGTCTTCGTTTGCTATGCCTAAGGCTTCATCCGTTTTCAGCATCTTTAATCCTTTCTATGATATATAAAACCAAGTTTTAAATTCTTGAGTTATTTCAGTCTACTTCATTTCACTTTTATTATGAGTGACCATAATCATATCAATATTATCGTATTATTAAGTGCTTTAGGCATCAGCTCTTATTAATAACTCAACAATATACGACAACTGTTGTCGCCTTACTTTCTAGTTTATTATTAGAGTTATTAAAAAAGCCAAATACACTTAGTATTTGGCCTTAGTATAAGTTCCTCATACTAGATTTGGTTCTTTGTGTTTTACACTACTTCAAATCATTGATTGTGATTGAGTAGTTAGTACTTTGAGCGCTTCCTAGAGTGGCATAACCCACTTGTCCAATAGCCTGCTGCGGTTTGTAAGGGTTAAACAGCTCATCGAGAGTGTAATGAAAACCGCAATCCTCTATCCCAAACACGTAATCAAAAAATACCTTTGCCATAGCAGACTGGGGGTGACTAGCGTCACGATAAGACTTGTTAGGATACCAACTACCACTAGATATCTTACTGAAAACCCGTTCGATATTACCTGAAATAGAGTTTGA
>NZ_JBPYDE010000297.1:0-876 GCF_051847555.1 Psychrobacter sp. 1Y4
AAGACCAGTACGGGTAAAGTACAAAAGTTTGAGCTACGCCAAGCGGCCAAATCATTGGCGCACGAAACACCAAAAGTTACTGCTAGTGTTAAGTAAAACGGTGACTTATTGAGTCATATCATCAACTAACATCCATAAAAAAGGTCAATCACATATACGTGGCTGACCTTTTTTCGAGTGCTAGCCTATTTATACTATAGTTGGTTCAATATAATTTGGAGACAAGGAAGCCAAGTAAAAGTACTACAAATAGTAGACTAAGCGAGGCTGACACCGTATCCAATTTATAGAGAACTAACTATATCAGCCAAGTTTAGGCTCAAGCCACTGATAGACCAACATCCCTATAATCATCGCAGGGATAAACACATACGCTTGCCATTGTCCCGTCCCAAGTAAGACGATACCTGGCCCCGGGCAAATACCCACCAGTCCCCAGCCGATACCAAACAATATGGCACCGATAATCAGTTGTTTGGTGATGACGGTTTTGCTTGGCATGTCAATGGGCGTGCCAATCCAGCTATTTTCTTGACGCTTGGCCAACAGCACACCAAAAAATGCAATGAACAAACCACCACCCATCACCAGTGCAAGGGAAATATCCCATGCGCCAAACACGTCCAAAAACCCTTGTACTTTTACAGGGTCGGTCATACCTGACACCAGTAACCCAAATCCAAACAGTAACCCTGCCAGCAATCCGATTATATTTTTTAGCATCGTTGTATCTCGCTATTATTGTCTTCTATTAACTATCATATGTCGTTCGTGCTTTAGTGCTACTACTAGCAATCTCATAGCAGTCTGCCGTTGAGCATTTACAGTAGCCCTAGTACATGCCGACCGATATAGACGGTCACGATACCAAAGAAC
>NZ_JBPYDE010000298.1:0-876 GCF_051847555.1 Psychrobacter sp. 1Y4
TCTCGCCTGCGATTGCCATCGAGCAAAAATCGACCAACCATAACCCACGCTCAACCGTCGGCACGATTACCGAGATTTATGACTATCTGCGTCTGCTCTACGCACGTATCGGTACGCCGTACTGTCCTGAGCATGGCGAGCCGATGGTCGCGCAGTCGGTCACCGAGATGGTCGATCAAGTCATGGCCTTGCCAGAAGATACCAAGATCATGATCTTGGCACCGGTGATTCGTGAGCGTAAAGGTGAGCATACTGTCTTGCTTGAGCAATTGATTGGTCAAGGCTTCGTGCGCGTGCGTGTCGATGGCGACGTATACGACACCGACGAGCTACCAACACTCGATAAAAAGAAAAAACATACCATCGAAGTGGTGGTTGATCGCTTTAAGGTTCGTGATGATTTGGGTAACCGTGTCGCTGAGAGTCTAGAGACGGCTTTACGTTTGGGTCAAGGGCTGGTCACGCTGCACTTTATGGATGGCAACCCAAAAGAAGGCGGTGACGACAATCAAGTCATGTCAGCCAAGCACTCATGCCCTATCTGTGATCGTGCCGTGCCTGAGCTTGAACCGCGTATGTTTAGTTTTAACAACCCATACGGCGCGTGTCCAAGCTGTGACGGTCTTGGTAAACGTCAATACTTCGCGGCAGAGAAGCTCATTACCCATCATGAAAAATCGCTTAATCAAGGCGCAATCAATGGTTGGGATAAACGTCATGCGTATTATTTTGGGTTGCTGAGCACTGTTTGTAAGCATTTCAAAATCGATATGGATATGCCATGGCAAGACCTCAGCAAAAAGCATCAAGACATCATCATGCATGGCTCTGGCAAAGAAAAGCTCACCTTTAACTTTACCGATGAGCGCGGTCGTA
>NZ_JBPYDE010000299.1:0-876 GCF_051847555.1 Psychrobacter sp. 1Y4
CAACTTGATCAAAGGCGTTTGGAGAAATGGAAAAGTGGAAAAACGGAGTACCCCATCGTCAACGCCTGTATGCATCAACTGAAGGCAACAGGATATATGTCTAACCGCGGACGACAACTGGTGGCAAGCTGCTTTATTCACGAATTGGATCTTGATTGGCGTTATGGGGCAACCTATTTCGAGCAGCATCTTATTGATTATGATGTCGCCAGTAATTGGGGAAATTGGCAGTATCTAGCAGGCGTGGGGGCGGATCCAAGAGGGTGTCGGCAGTTCAATCTTGATAAACAAACCCAGCAATACGATCCAAACGGTGAGTTTATCCATCAGTGGCAAGGTGAGTTAGAATAAGATGTCTCATTCATATATCATAGAAATATCGATAGACTAAACACGAGGTAGATTCATATTATGAAAAAACCCAGTCCTTATTTGACCTTTGCAGGTGCTGTTCCGTTTGTCGCTTGTGCGCTCCTGCTCATTATAGGCATTAATGACATACCTTACTTAGGGGCAGTAGCTGATATATTAAGCACTTATGGTTTGGTAATTGCGTCGTTTATGGCCGGATCGCAGTGGGGTAATCATTTAAGCTTGGCGGATGACGATAAATGGGCCGTCCGATTGCCTTTAGTCAGTAATGTGATTGCAATTGTTCTGTGGCTCGGGTTTTTGATGTTACCAGTGGTCGGTTTTATTTGGTTACTGGTCATTGGATTTGCCAGCATGTTGATGATTGATTATGGGCTCAATCGCGCGCGTATTATCACGCCAGATTATTTCAAAGTGAGAACCTATGTGACGGCGATAGTGGTTGTGTCTCTGATAGTGGCTGCTATGCAATGAGAAGTAATGTAATCAGGTAGATTCAACATT